>JBHAFG010000016.1:0-49252 GCA_041855945.1 Treponema sp.
ATTCATCAATGGCGATGTAGTTTTTAGGACTCATATCGCCATTTTTATTTTAACCTGCTTGGAGCGTTATATGGCTTTGACCAATGTACCTGAAATTTTTGGCTGCAATGTTTTTAACAAGAATGTGATGAGGAAACTTCTTCCAAAGGACACTTTCAAATCTGTATTGAAAACGATGGACGACGGAATTCCACTTGAACTTGAAGTTGCAAATCAGGTCGCACACGCAATGAAGGAATGGGCGATTTCAAAGGGAGCGACCCACTACACGCACTGGTTTCAGCCGCTAACAGGAATCACCGCGGAAAAACACGACAGTTTCATAACGCCGGACAACAACGGCGGCGTCATAATGGAATTCAGCGGAAAGGAACTTGTAAAGGGAGAACCGGACGCATCCTCATTTCCGTCCGGAGGACGAAGGGCTACATTCGAGGCGAGGGGCTACACTGTATGGGACCCTACCGCGTACGCGTTTGTAAAAGACCACTCCCTGTGCATACCGACCGCATTCTGTTCATACACAGGCGAGGCTTTGGATAAAAAAACGCCTCTCCTCCGCTCAATGGAAAGCCTGAATGAACAGGCTCTCAGGGTTCTTAAACTTTTTGGAAATCCTGCAAAACACGTAACCCCCACGATGGGACCTGAACAGGAATACTTTCTTATAGACGAAAAACTGTACAACCTCAGAAAAGACTTGAGGATGACGGGAAGAACTCTGTTCGGCTCAAAACCTGCCAAAGGTCAGGAAATGGACGACCAGTATTTTGCCGCAATCAAGCCGCGCATCATCGAATATATGGAAGAACTTAACGCGGAACTTTGGTCGCTGGGCATTTATTCCAAAACAGAACACAACGAAGTCGCTCCGGCGCAGCACGAAATGGCCCCGATTTTTACAACGTCAAACCTTGCCGCCGACCAGAACCAACTCACCATGGAAATCATGAAAAAAGTGGCGCGCAGACACGGAATGGTGTGCCTGCTGCACGAAAAGCCCTTTGCAGGCGTGAACGGAAGCGGAAAACACAACAACTGGTCGCTTTCCACTGACTTGGGAGAAAACCTTTTTGCTCCTGGAAAAACGCCGATGGAAAACGCACAGTTCCTCCTGTTTTTGACCGCGGTAATAAAGGCGGTTGACGAAAACCAGGACCTTCTGAGGATTTCCGTTGCAAGCGCCTCCAACGACCACAGGCTTGGATCGAACGAGGCTCCTCCTGCCATAATGTCAATCTATCTTGGCGATGAACTTGGCGCGGTTTTAAAGTCAATAAAGGACGGAACTCCTTACGACACCAGGACGCGTCAAAAAATGTCCATCGGCGTTGACGTCCTGCCGCCAATTCCAAAAGATTCAACGGACAGAAACAGGACAAGTCCATTTGCGTTCACAGGAAACCGGTTTGAATTCCGTTCAGTAGGCTCGTCGCTTTCCATCTCCGGACCGAACACAACTTTGGACTCAATTTTGGCACACGCATTGAAGTCATACGCCGACGAACTTGAAAAATCAAAGGATTTTGAAAAAGATTTACAGAAACTCATCAAACGCGAAATTTCATCGCACTGGCGAATTGTTTTTGACGGAAACGGCTACGACGACAACTGGGTGAAAGAGGCGGAAAAACGCGGACTTTTGAACCTTAAAAACCTGCCTGACGCAATGGAAGAATACCTAAAGCCAAAAAACATCGCGCTGTACACAGAAATGGGCGTATATACTGAAACTGAACTTAAAAGCCATTACGAAATCAAACTGGAAAAATACGCCGGAATCATAAACATTGAAGTTGAAACAATGCTTGAAATGATAAACAAGGACATTCTTCCTGCAACATTCAACTACATGGAAAAAGTTGGACGTTCCGCCTCGGAGGTACGGGCCGTCGTTCCAGAAGCAAAATGCGCCGCACAGATTCAGCTTTTAAAAAAACTTGACGGACTTGCAGGAAGCCTCGCTGAAAAATCAGACCAGCTTGCAAAAAAACATCTTGCGGCAAAAAAATGCTGTTCAATTATGGAAACCGCAAGGGCTTACGCGGGAACGGTTCTTCCTGCGATGGCGGAGGCGCGCGCTGTGGCTGACGAAATCGAACCTCTTCTTGGCGAAGACTTCAAGCCTTATCCAAACTACGAGGATTTGCTTTTCAGCATTTAAAACAAACACAAGGCGGCCGCATGGAAACCGTTTTATAAAACTGCGCATAATGCGGTTCAAAGAACAAACCATGCGGCGCCCGAACACATTCGACCTATCGCAAAAAAAATGATATAATTTCCGCATGAGTAAAAACATTTTGATTGCAGGAAAAGATTTTCCAGACTCTGAAGATTTTGCAGAAAAACTCGCGCTTGGAGAATTCAACATAGTGGCGGCCGGAACAGTTCCAGACGGAATGGCGTCCCCCGCCTCCGGACTTTCTGTTTCTCCGTGGAACAAAGATTCAGCGATTTCCGCGCGGTCACTTGTAATTCAGGCGGAAACAATAAACGGCTTTACAGACAATTACATCCTGTATTTTGACGCTCCGTACTTCACTGCAAAATATGAATCCTGCTCCACGGACGTATGCGCGCGCGCCTGCGATTCAATGATTCTTGGATTTCAGTATCTTGCCCTTGAAATTGTAAACAGAATCCAGCAGCACGGAACAGACGCAAAATTAATTTTCATATTGAAGACAAATCCTACAAAAAGCGAAGTCCTGCGCTCATCGGCGTTAAAGAAAATGAACATAACGCCGTCAAATCCGATTGTATCGGCGGCGGAAGCGGCGTTCGCGACATTTGCAGAAAACCTTGCCGCCCAGGAAATTGAAACCAGAAACATTACGATACTTTTGGTGGCGGGCGACATCCAGAACGAATTTTCCGCGGACGACAGAGCGCTCGCCTCGTGGCTCAAAGACTACATAAAGGCGTGCGACGAGTCAAAAAAGGGTGTTTCCACAAGCACGAACTGGATAAAGCCCGGTGCAAAAGCCCCAAGCGGTTTTTCACTTTTTAGATAGGTGTTTTTATGACGTTGGAAAATTTTTATCTGGACTGTCTTTTAAAAATCGGAGCAAGTTACCTGTGCGGGCTTCTTCTTGGATTTGAACGAAAATGTCGCCAGCACACGGTTGGAATGAGAACCTTGATGCTCATAAGCGTTTCTTCCGCGGTTTTAACAATGCTGTCCTCGATAATGACAAAAATTCCGGGACTTTCAGGCGGAGACCCAACAAGAATAGCGGCGGGAATCGTTACAGGAATCGGTTTTCTTGGCGGAGGAACAATTCTCCAATACGGACTGAACATACGCGGACTTACAACCGCCGGCGTAATATTTACAGCGGCCGCGCTTGGAATCGCCTGTGGAACCGGACAGTATTTTATTGTCGGAACTACGCTCGCTGTAATACTGATTTCCCTGCTCGTCCTTGAAAAAATAGAACGGAATCTTTTTCCTGCCGGCAAAACAAAAACACTTGTACTTGAATTCAACGACCCTGAAATCGACTTTGTAAAGACAATACAGGAAATTAAACGCACAGGACTTTTGATAAAAGACACAAATATGTCTGAATCAATAGAAAAGCAAAAGTGCGTTATACGCCTGACTGTAAAGGCCCCGGACGACTTTGACATAAGAAGCCTTACAAAAAAACTCTCCGAATCTGGAAAACTCCTGAAAATTTCAATTTCAGACATTTAAATGAACGGCAGACGACCATGACGGACGACCTTGCAGGCTTCCACTACAGGCGACCGCTAAAGGCGGACGGCGGCAAGTTTTGTGAGTACGGACATTTTCTTGCAAAACTGCAATTTAAGGATTAAAATCTTAACATTATGAATTTGATTCAAGCCATAACAGACTTTTTTGAGTCCATATTTAACCGAAACTCGCCCGAAGTTCAAAAACGACTTCAATTAAAAAAACTTGAAAATGAAATGAAAAATTTTCAGCCTGCAATATTTTCAAACGGAAATCTGACCGCAAATTTTGCAGAAGCAATTCGTCTTCTATATATAAACTCAACTCCGCTGAACAATCTTTTTCTGGCAACAATCGCAAGCCCCGACGGACAGCGCGCGCACAGGTTTGAGGCTCAACTTGTTCTTACAGGCTTCAAACACGAAGACCAGAAGGCAATCAACAACCTTGCGTACGAGGGAAGACGGCGTGAACTTGAAGAATCAAGCATGACGACCTCACAGATTTTTGACAGACAGCGCAGAACGTTCGACAAGATGATCCAGGCGCTTGGCGGAGATTCTTTTAGAAAAATCGACTCAAACCTGATAGCACTGCACCAACTGAGCGACCTGTGCAAATTCAATTTTGTAACGATTCTTCAAATTTTTGACCCGAATTTCATAGCGGCGGACTTTGCGTACAAACCCTCATACCAGATGATTTCGGCGTCGCGGCTTACAAGCGCGCTGGAAGACCTTTTTTACGTGGCAAGCGGACTTTCTTTTACAAGTTCAATGGCGAACGCAATCGCGGCCCTTGCTCAGCTTTATTCAGGCGGAGAATCGTCCACGGCGGAAGTACAGAATTATACAAAAAACCTAAAATCAATGGCGTACATTCTTACAACCGTGCTTTCTCCCGAAAAAATAAAAACGCTGATTCGATACGGAATGCAGGAAATAAACTACGAACCAAAGACGGTCGAATACAAGGAGTCCGCCTGCCACAATTTTGAGATGATGATGCAGGCAAAATTCAAGGCGGACGAACTTCGCATAAAAACAGAAATGAAAGATGAAAACATACGCACTGAACTTTCAAAACTGTTTGGAAATTCAACGCTCCTGAGCCTTAAGGGATACAACAACGAATTCAACCAGAGCCTGATTGCAGGCTCGCACGGCTCCTTCCTGTGGATTCTTCCAATGCAGATTCTAAAATCCTTCCTTGCAATATATCTGACCGAATCCGTACGCTCGCTTCTGAACGACATTGTAATCGAAGGATTTTTCAACAATCCTGCATACAAGACGGATTTCGCCACGGACGTACATTCCGCTCTGGAAACGTCGCAGACAATCGCGGACTTTGAGGAAAATTTTTCTACAGGCGGAAAATATTCAACTGCAATCATAGAAAGCTATCTTCGCGACGGAAAAAACGACGTGGACTTCCTTAAAAAACTTGAGCCAATCGTAAACGAGGCGAACAACGAGGCGAACAAAATCATCTCAAAGGAAACAAACAATCTTTACAGACTTTACAGGCACATCGGCGACCTTCTGAACGATTCCAAAAAGCCTACAAGCGAAATCATATCCAACCTGAAAGTCCTTATGATGTCTTCACGGAATCGCGACAACACAGACCAGCTTGAACACCAGTATGAAAATTGGGAAATTTTCTTTAAAATAATGAAGAATTATGCTATAATCAACGCTTAGTTAGGAAAAAAATTTAAGAATGGCGAGACGAAGAAGCACAACACAAGACAACACGGCACAGTACGAGCGTAGAATCTACGATTTGGAACAACTCCTTGACATATCCAAGTCGTTCAACTCCACGCTGGAAACTTCTACCCTTTTGGAATCAATCGTTTTTTCATGTATGGCGCAACTCCACGTTGCAAACGCAGGAATTTTCGTCCTTGATTTCATAACATCGGATTTTCTTGTATTGAAGACGCAGCAGGACCTCGCAAATCCAATCGAAGGCTCTGACTATCAAATCTCAATCTCCGACCCGATCGTTTCAGTCCTCGCATCAACAAAAAAGCCTGTTACACTGGATTTTCTGCGTCAGAAATGTCCTGAAAGTCCGGCAATAGAAATTCTTCAAAGTCTTGGACCTACTCTGATTGTTCCACTGCTTCAGAAAAACCACCTGAACGGAATTCTTTACCTTTGCGAACGGTTCTTCCTTGAGGCTGACGCGCAGGCGGACTATTCAGACTACGAAAAGGACCTTGCCTCCACGATAGGCTCTCTTTCTGCAATCGCGATTGCAAACGCCTCTCTTTTGGAACGCTCGTCAACCGACATGATGACGCAACTTAAATTGAAGTATTATTTTTTCAACGTTCTGAACGAAAAACTGTACGAAGCGACAACGCAGAAAGTCCATCTTGCCATAATCATGTTCGACATAGACTTTTTCAAGCACTTCAACGATTCTTACGGACACGAATGTGGCGACTACGTTCTTAAAGAAGTTGCCTCGTTAATACGCGGCAATTTGAGGGACGGCGACCTTGCAAGCCGTTATGGCGGCGAAGAATTTACAGTCCTTCTGAGCGAAACAAATAAAGACGTTGCAATGGCGGTGGCGGAACGAATCCGAAGCGCAATAGAAGTCCACGACTTTGTATACAACGACCAGCACATGCACGTAACGATTTCCTGCGGAGTCGCCGTTTTTGACGCCGATACAAATCCCGTTTCAAATCCAAAGCAGCTTGTAAATCAGGCGGACCAGGGACTTTATATGTCAAAGCACAACGGCAGGAACAGGGTAACTTACGCGCATCCTTCCTTGGTTTCGGAACTAGAGGAAGATTCTGAATAATGTTTTTTTTAAGGCGGCCGTTTAAATACACATTCAAAGGTTCGTGCATTTTCATAATGGCGTTGAACTGCCTTGTATTTCTTTTTACGTCTATTTTTCCAAAACTCCAGGTGTATCTTGGACTTTGCCCGGCGCTTTTAATACACTACAAATTTTTGTGGCAGCCTGCAACCTATATGTTCATACACGGAAGCGTCGCCCATCTTGTGTCAAATATGCTGGGACTTCTGTTTTTTGGAATAAGCCTTGAACGTACAATCGGCACAAAAGAATTCCTTCTGCTGTATTTTGTTTCTGGAATTTTTAGCGGACTTTTTTCGTTCGTGTTTTACATCTTGACGGGAACTTTGGGCTCGGTCCTTATTGGAGCAAGCGGCGCGCTTTACGGAATTCTTTTTGCATTCGCCGTAGTGTTTCCAAGAGCGAACATATACATCTGGGGACTTCTTCCAATTCCGTCTCCAATACTCATACTGATATACACGGCGATTGAACTTTTCAGCCAGTTTTACGGAGTCAAATCCAACGTGGCGCATTTTACACACCTGTTTGGTTTTCTTACCTCGTATTTATACTTTCTAATCAGAATGGGGGTCAATCCTATAAAAGTATGGAAAGACGCTTATACACAGGGAAAATAAAATTCATCCTCCTCTCGCTGATTCTATACGCCCAGTCGGTGTACAATCCTGTTTTTGCACAGCACGAAGATTTTACCGAACGGATTCACCTTCCGCTCTGGGCTGAAATAGACGCGTATCCCGAACTTGAGCAGGCGCAAAACCCTGAGGCGGGCCCGTTTGATTTTTCAGTTGAACGAATTCGGGAAGTCGGCCCATACCTTTTAAACGGAATGGTATACGGCTGGAATTTTTCATACACTCCATCTGACAAAGTGCGCGGTGTACAGGAATTTTTTGAGGTAACGCCGATAAATACAATCAAAGACTCCGACGGTCCAATAACGTATGCAAAACCGTGGATCGAGGACAACCTTCTGCACGTCTGGGTTGAATACACAAGAACTCCGCAGCAGATTTGGAATTTAAAGGCGTGGAGATCCATTACAAGTCAGAAAACACAGGGCAGGGGCTACGGAAGCATAAAAAAAGGATTCAAGGGAATCGAAGAAGCGAGCGAACAGTCAATCAAGGAAGGAATCCGAAGCCATTACAGGGCGATTCTTAAAAACAAACCAAAACGCATAGATGGAAGAATCATAATACGCTCAAGCCCCAGGCTTGGACTTAAGTCGGGACAGTATATAGTTGAACTTGATTTTTTCTTGAAAACGGATAGAATAGTAAAGTACAGTCAATTTTAATGCTAAAAATTACATTATTGTGTATATTTTTAGGTCGGAGGTTATATGAAAAAGACTTTTGCTATACTTGCCACATTGCTTTTGTTCACAGGCGTGGCCTTTGCCCAGTCAAGCGTATCGGCCCTGCCAAACGATGATTCCAAAGTAGACCTTTCCAAAAAGATAATCACACCTGCCGACCAGCATTTGATGCCCGGCGACAAAACAGGCAAGATTGTAATCGAATACATTCCAATGGTCGATGAAGTGAGAATCACATACACCTGTATGTACAACCTTTACGAACCGGGAAACGCCATGAACTCAATCATGGGCTGTCTTGAAGACTTCACAAAGGAAAACAAGTACTACCATTACAGGTACATGGAAAACGACAGAGAGAGATATTTTAAGGACGAACGTGGAATTCGCTGGGCGCAGTACATTTCCCACGTAAAATTAACACGCTAGTCTTAACCCAAGGTTTTACTCAAAAATGGACATTTCTAACATCATCAAAAACCTTCATCCGCTTGAGGTGAAGGTTCTGCTTAAATATTCCGACAAGGACGACTTGACTTCGGAACGGCTTATTAAAGAACTTGAATACAAGGAAGGACACGCCAACCAGGCGTTTTCCTGGCTTTCTGCAAAAAATCTTCTAAAAGAAACAGGAAGGACTCCGCACACATACTACGAAATTTCAGAAATGGGACGCGACCTGCAAAAAACAGGAACTGTTGAAGAACGTGCCATTGAATACGTAAAGAAAAATGGAGCGAAAACACTTCCTGAAATCGCCGCGGGAATAGGCGTTGAACAGAAGGACATCGGCTCGGCGTACGGACCTCTGGTAAAAGAGGGCGTTCTTAAAATGAACGACGAAAAGAAAGTTGAACACACAGGCGCGGAAACTCCTTCAAGAATCGCGGTAACGTCATCTCTTCTTAAAAAAGCCTGTTCGGCGGAGGACGGACTTTTAGACAACGCAAACCTTTCCGCGGAAGAACAGTCTGTAATCTCTACGCTTGCAAAAAAACGCGGCGCATCCGACAGTCCTTTTAAAATGATTGAGAGGGAAACTGTAACATACAGGCTTCTTTCAGAATCGAACCTGATCAAAGAGGCGTTGAAAAAGGCCGGCGTAACAGGAAACGAAATCGGCGAAGTAACTCAAAAAATGCTTTCTTCGGGCGAATGGAAAAACGGAACTTTCCGTGGCTACAACATTTCAATTCCACCTGCGCGTGTAATTCCAGGGCGCACAAATCCGTATGTTCAGTTCCTTGAGTCTGTAAAGGACAAACTTTGCTCTCTTGGTTTTCAGGAATTTGACGGTCCGCTTGTTGAAACGGAATTCTGGAACGGAGATGCGCTTTTCATGCCTCAGTTCCACGCCGCGCGCGACATCCACGACGTATATCGAATCAAAAATCCAACCCACGCAAAGACAATCGAAGAACCGTATCTTTCAAACATTGCGAACGTGCATAAAAATGGCGGAAACACAGGTAGCCGCGGCTGGAATTACGAATTCAACCACGAATTTACACGAAGGCTTCTGTTAAGAAGTCAGGGAACTGTACTTTCCGCGCATCAACTTCACAAGGCGGAAATTCCTGGAAAATATTTTGGAATCGCAAGATGTTTCCGATACGACAAGGTTGACGCCACACACCTTAGCGACTTTTACCAGACGGAAGGAATTGTACTTGGCGACGACGTGAACCTTAAAACACTTTTGGGCTTCCTTGAAATGTTCGCAAAGGAAATTGCAGGCGCGACAGAAGTAAAATACGTGCCGGGCTACTTTCCGTTCACAGAACCTTCAATAGAGGTTCACATAAAGCACCCTGTATTGGGCTGGTTTGAACTTGGCGGCTCTGGAATTTTCCGACCGGAAGTTACAAAGGCGATGGGCGTTGACTGTCCTGTGCTTGCATGGGGAATCGGAATAGACAGAATGGCGTTGATGGCGCTTGGTCTGAACGACCTTCGCGAACTTTTCTGCGAGGACATTGAAAAAGTCCGACAGAGAAGGGCGAAATTCTAAGTATTTTTACACAAGGCAATACACAACAAGAAGGGGCTGTCCTGCATGAAAAAACTTTCAGGACAGCCCCTTCTTGTTTGCATGAATTTTCTGTCGGACAATACAGTCCAAGTTTACAAAAAACTATTCTGTTTCCCAGCTTCTTATACGGTCAACAGCGGACTTCCATTTTGAATACAGTTTTTTTATTTTTTCTTCGTCATAGCCTGGCTTGAATTCTTTGTCAACCTGCCAGTTGTCCAAAATGTCGTCCTTGGACTTCCAGAATCCAACCGCAAGCCCTGCAAGAAACGCCGCTCCTGTAACAGTTGTTTCGATGTTTTTTGGTCTTACAACAGTTGAATTTAAAATATCCGCCTGAAACTGAACCATGACGTCGCTCACGCTTACGCCGCCGTCAACCCTAAGACAGCAGTTTTCAATTTCAGAATCGTCCTTCATACATTCTATGTCGTCCTTGACCTGATAGGCGATTGACTCCAAGGCGGCGCGACAGATGTGCGCAGCGTTTACGCCACGTGTAAGCCCCAAGATGGCGCCCCGCGCGTAAGCGTCCCAATAGGGAGCGCCAAGACCTGTAAACGCCGGAACTATTACAACTCCGTTGGCGTCCTTTACGGATTCCGCCTTTTGGTCACATTCCCTTGCGGACGAAATTATTTTAAGTTCGTCTCTAAGCCATTTTACTATGGCGCCGCCTATAAAAACGCTTCCTTCAAGGGCGTATTCAACGCCGCCGTCAAGACCAATCGCAATCGTTGTGATGAGTTTATGCTTGGACTTGAAGGGAAGTTTTCCCGTATTCATCAAAAGAAAACAGCCTGTTCCGTAAGTCACTTTCGCCTCGCCGGGACTGAAACATCCCTGTCCGAACAGAGCCGCCTGCTGGTCTCCAATCGCAGACGCAATGGGGATTTCAACGCCGCACACTTCCCGACTGGTATTTGTATAAACGCATGAAGAATCCCTTACCTCCGGCAGAATACATTTTGGAATCTCCATAAGTTCAAGAAGTTCGTCATCCCATTCCAGTGTAAATATGTTGAAAAGCATTGTTCGACTGGCGTTTGTATAGTCGGTTACGTGTGCCTTTCCTCCGCTAAGTTTCCAAATCAGCCACGTATCTACAGTTCCACACAGAATTTCGCCTTTTTCGGCGCGTTCCCTTACGCCATCAACGTTGTCCAATATCCATTTAATTTTTGTACCGCTGAAATACGCGTCGGGCAAAAGTCCCGTCCTGTCCTGTATCATCTGGCTTTTTCCCTGTTTTACAAGTTCCTCCGCCATATTTGCAGTACGCCTGCACTGCCATACAATCGCGTTGTACACAGGTTTGCCTGTATTTTTATCCCAGAGTATTACAGTTTCCCTTTGATTTGTTATTCCAACCGCCGCGATTTCGTCCGACGAAACCTTTGATTCCGCAATCGCCCTTTTCATTACGTTCAACTGGCAGTCAAAAAGTTCTTCGGGGTCGTGTTCAACCCAGCCAGGATGTGGATAGATTTGCGAAAATTCTTCCTGACACGAAACCAGTTTGTTTATCTTTTTGTCAAAAATCACCGCCCGCGACGATGTTGTTCCCTGATCAAGGGCAAGAATGTATTTCTGTTCCCCGCTCATACTTTTTACTCCCTATGTTTAAGATTTGAAAAACTCAAAAAAAAATCGCACAAGGCGGTTAAAATAGTTTTTTAATTTCGTCTTCCATTTTTGCAGTTCCGCCGGAGCACAACGCAGAAATAAAAGAACGCGCAATCAGTATTTTATCAGTTCCTAAAAATTTTGCCAGTTTTATATCGTCTTTCGTCCTGAGTCCTCCGTCAACCCAAACGCTGCCGCAGTATTTTTTTAGTTCTGAGATGTTTTTTTCAAGAAATTCCGCGGAACTTCCAGTGTCGGTTTCAACCCTGCCTCCGTGGTTTGAAACAACGGCGATTTCCGGGCGCACCTCCCTGCAAAGTTCAATGTCGTTCCTTGTAAAAATTCCCTTCAACATGAGCGGAAGTTTTGAATATCCGCGGATTTCCTGTATCTGTGAAAGACTTTTACGCTCAAGATGAACCTGATTACGCATCGTTACGATGTTGTACGCGTCTATATCCATTCCGATTGCGAGCGCGGAATCTTTTATACAGTCGATCCGCCTGTAAAGAATTTCGTTTGGATAAGGTTTTAGAAAAAAATACGCCTTTGTGCCAAGCGACTTAACCGCATTCAGACCAAACTGCAATTTTTCGTCCGGAGCGCCGTCGCCCACGCAGATGTTGACATTCTGATTGTACGCGGCCGTAAAATACGGAAGATAAAAATCCTCTTCGTTCTGATAGCCGATGTTCTGAACCGCACCTGTAACGGGGGCAATTCCAACGTCAGACGGATTCACCTGCATTTGGCGAACCTTGTCTTTATCCTGCCGGGAAAGACGGTTGAAAATCAAATTCCACGCGGAACAGTTCAATATGAAATTCCGGCTTTCATCAACTCCGCCCATTCCCGGAAGCTGACCAACGCAGCCGCGGCCGTTGCATATTTTACAGAACCTGCATTTAAATCTAGTCTCCAAAGCAGATTCCTACAGAACGTCCGCTTTGAAGCAGCGGATTTTCCATTGTTATGTTCTTCACCTTGCCCGCGCACTCTTCAAGCGGAACTGCAACAATCTGTCCGTTTTGAATCGCGACAAGTTTTCCAAATTCTTCACGCGCAAGAAAATCCGCGGCCGCCACACCGAACTGGTTTGCAAGAACCCTGTCATACGGAGAAGGCGTTCCACCGCGCTGCAAATGTCCCAGAACGCTTACACGGCACTCAAGACCTGTAGCCTCGCCTATTTCACCTGCAACCCTGTATCCGATTGACTGCGGCATTTCAAGGCGCATTTTCTTGAATTCTTTCTTGCTGAGTTTTGCCTCGTCTTTTGAAAGCGCGCCTTCCGCCACAACAACTATCGAAAAGTTTTTTCCCGCGTCACGACGATTTTCAATTTCCTTTGTCACGGACTTTATGTCGTAGGGAATTTCAGGAATTAGACACACGTCGCCGCCTCCTGCAATCGCAGAATAAAGACCAAGCCAGCCCGCCTTGTGTCCCATTACCTCTACAATCATTACACGGCTGTGGCTGTCCGCAGTTGTATGGATTCTGTCTATGCCTTCCGTGGCAACATCCACCGCAGTATGAAAGCCGAATGTTATGTCTGTTCCAACAATGTCGTTGTCTATTGTTTTTGGAAGTCCTATCACGTTCAGCCCTTCGTTGTAAAGAAGGCTTCCCGTTGTGTTTGTTCCGTTTCCGCCAAGGACCACAAGCGCGTCAAGATCCCATTTTTTCCAGTTTTTCTTGATTGCGTCGATTGGAAGAAGTCCGGTTTCAGGATTTTCTACAGGATTTTTAAACGGCTTTTCGCGTGAAGTTCCAAGAATTGTTCCGCCGCGCGTTAAAATTCCTGAAATATCGTCCGACTTTATCTGGAACGCGTCTCCATTAATCAAACCGCGGTAGCCGTTCCTGATTCCCACGAATTTCATTCCATAATTTATCATTCCAGAACGACACACGCCCCGGATTGCAGCGTTAAGCCCAGGCGCATCGCCGCCCGAAGTCAAAATGCCGACCGTTTTTACTGCTGTCTTTTTCATAAAATCATTATACCAAGGTTTAAACGCCGTGCAAGTTTTTTAATTTTGTTTTTTTTTATAAATTCGAGTCCAAAAAGTTCCGATAAGTGAAATATGAAAGTTTCAAATAAAACAAATCTTACGGCAGGAATAATTCTGCTCCTGCTGGCGGCCTTTTTCTCTATCGCATTGCTGCTGCAGCCTCTGGATTTTGGGCAGTTTGGACCTGGAAAGTCCAATTTTCTGTTCGTTCTGGGTTCGATTCTTACAGGCGCCTACGGATTTACAAGCATTTTGATTCCAGTATTTCTTTTTGTATCTGCAATTTCGTGTTTTGCGTCAAAATGGACGGCGCGAAGGTCGATGAGGCTTCTGACGGCGATTTTTCCTTTTTTCACGTCTTTTGCGGCTGAACGACTTGTAAAATTCTTTCTGCATGACCAGAATTTCATCGCCATAAAAATTGCGCTGACAATTACAGTCGCTATAATGCTGATTGCAATTGAATTTCTTGTAGCGGGAATTCTGGCGGATAAAATTTCAGGTCCTGACGCAGTTGAAAAATCTGAATTTGACGCTGAAGATTCAGAAATTGAAGAATCCACATCGAATTCCGACGGAAAATTTAAGGACAATACAGAAAACGCGTTCGCCCCATACAGTTTTGACGAACCAGAAACAACGCAGGACAAATCCGATGAATCTTCTGAATCAGATGAATTTGGCGACGGCACAAAAAATTCAGAAGAAAACATCAACGTTTCGCTGTACGAAAAACCTGTTCCGAAAGAATTTACAGAATCCGAAGAATCTGAAAAATCCGACGATCCTTTTGCGGACGTTTTTGACAATGTAAAACCGATTGGAAACTCGGCGGAAGAAAATACAGAAATCGACGAGACCGATACAGAAATCGGCGACACAAATACAAAGTCCGCCGAAAGCAATACAGAAACTGACGACACCAATACAGAATCCGAATCAGAACCAAACACCGAAGAATCTGTAACGGAAGATTCGATATTTGAAAATACGCACGACCAAAACGACCGGGCGCCAGTCTCAAACGCAGGTCCGATAATCACACAGGAAGAATACGCCGCCCTTACAGGCTTTGACGAAAAAGAAGCGCCGGAAGAAATCGAATGGCCTGACGCTGACGAAATAAAGGCAAAGGCCGGAAACGCTGAGGGCGACATTTCTGATTTTTCCGATTTTGACGACGACCCATACGCGCTTGCAGACTTGGACAAAAAATCTTCGCCGAACAAAAACGGCGGCCAGAACGTTAAGGGCGAAAGCGGCGAAGACGAGCAATACGCAAAAGACGAAAGCCCTTACGACGACCAGAAAGTTTTTGAGGACGAAGAAATTTCTATTTTTCAAAAAACAAAGTCCAAAAAAGACGACACGCTCACATTGGACAGCGACTTTGAAGAATCGTTCAGCCAATACGAAAATCTTGTGGACTCGGACAATGAGGAAGATTCGCACGATTCTGAAAACGCAGACTACGAACCGCAGTTTTTTCCGACAGACAGTATTGACGACGAAGATGACGCGTTTGACGACGGTGTAAATCTGTCTTACGACGAAGAAAACGTGCATGACGATGAAGATGACGCGTTTGACGGCGAAAACTCAGAATCCGATGAAAAAAAATACGACGCTACATCGAATCCTGAATTTTTTGACGTTGACCTTAACGCAAGCATTGACGGTGAAACAGAATCCCAGGAAAATGCGTTCTACGATTCTGAAAATCTTGACGTTCGGCAAAAATCATCGCTTTCCTCGGACATTTTTGACGACATGGAAGACGAAATCCGCAGGGAAGTCAGAAAAGAAATGCTGCACAAAAAATACGCAGGCTCAGATTCCGACGACAATTCTGACAATTCAGAGGACGATTCATACGATTCAGACGAAATTTCAGAAAATTCCGACGACGACTCATACAATTCCGACAATTTGGAAAACGATTTAAATTCAGACTTTGACAGAGGCGAAGAGTTTTACGAGGACGAAATAAACGTTCCTGTTGTAAAAACCGCCGCACCTTCAAATTCAGAAAATGTGAATCCGCACAGGGCCGCCCCAAAAAAAGCCTACAAAGTTCCAACTGAACTTCTTGAGCACTATGACGACGACCAGTACTGGATTATCGACGAGGCTACAAAGCAGAACGCCGTAAAACTCAAAAATACGCTTACCGACTTTGGAATAACGGCGGAAGTGATCGGCATAAAAAAAGGTCCGGTTGTAACGATGTATGAGCTTGAACCCGCGCCAGGTGTAAGGCTAAGCAAAATCGTAAGCCTGCAGGACAACATAGCGTTAAGCCTTGCCGCCTCAAGCGTACGAATTGTAGCCCCGATTCCTGGACGCGCGGCGGTGGGCATAGAAGTTCCAAACAAAAAGCGTTCGATTGTAAGTTTCCGCGAAATGATTGAGCAGGATCTTGGCGAATTCAAAAAAATGGCGATTCCCGTTGTTCTTGGAAAAGACATTCTTGGAAAATCACAGATTATCGACATAGCAAAAACGCCGCACCTTCTTATAGCGGGCGCAACTGGAGCCGGAAAATCCGTATGCGTGAATTCGATAATTCTTTCCATACTGTACAAGAGGTCTCCGCAGCAGGTAAAGATGATTCTTGTTGACCCAAAGGTTGTGGAACTCAAACTGTACAACGACATTCCTCATCTTTTAACGCCTGTAATAACAGAACCAAAACGCGCCCTGCAGGCGCTGCACTGGTGTCTTTGCGAAATGGAACGAAGATACGCGCTGTTAGACCAGATGGGAGTCCGCGACATTTCAAACTACAACAACAGGATTGAAGAACGAAAAATCTGTACGGAAAAACTTCCATACATCGTCATAATAATAGATGAATTTGCAGACCTGATGGCGACCAGCGGCAGGGAACTTGAATCAACCGTCGCAAGACTTGCGGCCATGAGCCGTGCGGTGGGAATCCACCTTGTACTTGCAACACAGCGTCCTTCTGTAAATGTAATCACAGGACTTATAAAGGCGAACATTCCAAGCCGAATCGCATTCATGGTCGCAAGCCGAACGGACTCGAACATCATAATAGATTCAGTTGGAGCGGAAAAACTTTTGGGAAAGGGCGACATGCTTTACGCGTCCGCCGTAGATCCGTATCCAGTCAGAATTCAGGGAACGTTTGAAAGCGACAACGAAGTTGAAACGGTTGTCGACTATGTTAAAACACTTGGCGAGCCTGACTACATCGACGATGAAATGTTCTTTGACGAAGAGGATGACGACGACGCGGGTGCAAACCTTTTTGGCGAAGGTTCAGACCCGCTTTACGAACAGGCGGTTGACATTGTAATTCAGGCAGGAAAGGCGAGCGCGTCGTACATTCAAAGACGGCTGAAAATCGGATACAACCGCGCGGCGCGTCTTGTAGAAGAAATGGAAGAACGCGGAATTGTAGGACCTGCAAACGGCTCAAAACCGCGCGAAATAATACGCGTGCCAAATTAATCCGCGCCATGATTTACAAAAAACCCTGCAATTTATGACAGAATTGTGGGGAATTATTATTTACAGGTTGCACCAATACAATTATTACGCATTTTTATGTTGTCTTTTATTTGTTTTAGGCATATCATTACGATAACGCTTTTTTATTGAGAAGGAGAATTCTATGAAAAAACTTGTAGTGGCAATCGCCACCGCCTTGGTGGCGGGAAATCTTTTTGCAATATCAATTACAGGCGGACTTGTATACGCATATTCTGATGTAAGGACACTTGACACCAGCACGCTTGTGCTTACAAAAGAATCTGAAACAACCAACAAAATCGGAGCGCAGGTTGGGGTTTACAACGGACTTCTTGGTCCAATCGGAATTTTTGCGGACGTTCAGGCGCTGTTCCCAATGAGTTCTGTAATAACGGACGAAAACGGACATGTACAGAATTTCAAGCCAAGTTCAAATTTTGACATCAATACAATAATTGGACCTGCTCTCGCCTTTGATTTGAACGATGTTACAAGAATCAAAATTGGCGCCGGACTTGACATCGGCTTCAACACGTCTGAATATTCGGATTCAGAAAACGCCGTCTTCAAGACACACACGTTCAAGTACGGCGTTGGAGCAAAAGTCGACGCGGACATAATGCTTCTTGGATTCCTTGGAATAAACGTTGGCTGTGATGTTGGCGCAATCTGGGGAACAAAAAACATAACAATCGACAAGACAAACGTTTCTTCGTCAAGTACAACAGATTATGACAACACCGGTTCAAAAAAGACGTTCAACCTTCTTGTGCTTCCAAGCATAAGCGCCGTAATAAAACTCGGAAACTAAAAACCAGACGTATGGGCTTTCTGTCCTAAAAATGAAAAGGCTTCTTCGTTTTTTGAAGAAGCCTTTTTTACGCTCAAAATGTAAAAGCCGTTCTATTGTCGTTCCGTAAAAGACGCGGACAAAATCCACGCCGAAACGGATTATTTTTTTGCACCTGGAAGTTTTGTAACAACAACGGAATTGTCCGCGTTGGAATATGGAGCCGGAATGTATTTGTCGGCCTTCCAGTCGTTTTCCCACTTGTAGCCGTCAAGCAGATAGCGGAACTGATATTCCCTGTCCACGTCCAGTTCAAGTTTCACAGAAAAAGAACCGTCCTTTCCCTGTTTCATCGGAGTGTCCGTGCTGCTCCAACTGTTAAAATCGCCTGCAATGTTGATTTTTTTTGCGCCCTGGGCCGCTTCAGCAGAAACCGTGAATGTTACATTGCAAATTTTCTTGTCTTTTGAAAAAGTCTTCTTGAGTGACATAAAAACACACCTCCTCGTGCAGTTTTAAATAATCAGCAAAATGATGTGCATAATTTATGGGAGTAAATATAATATATAATCTTCCAAAAGTAAACAGTTTTTGACACATTTGTAAATTTTGTCGCCATAAAAATCAGTTTTGCGCTCCTACGCGACCGTTCAGCGTAATTTTTTTGACCTTCCTTGATGTTTTTAATTTAAAACACTATATTCTATGTCAACAGAAAAGATTGCAGTCGCAAATTTTCTGACCCGTCGATTTAATCCAAATTGCATACGGGCTGGGTGAATTCCCAAAATTGCTAAAAAGGAGGTCCAACATGGGACTTTTCTCTTCTAAAAATCCAAAACACTATGTTTTCACTTCAGAATCTGTAGGCGAAGGCCACCCCGATAAACTCTGCGATCAGGTTTCGGACGCGATTCTTGACTACTGCCTTTCGCTCGACAAGGACGCGCACGTCGCCTGCGAAACTTTTTCTTCAACAGATTTTCTTCTTGTAGGCGGAGAAATCGGATTTCAGAACGTAACGATAGACAGCGAATTTACAAAAAAATTCAACATCGACGTGGAACGGATTGCCCGCCAGGTCGCGCTTGACATAGGCTACAACGACCCTAACGTTGGTCTTGACGGAGCAAACTGTCTTTTTATGAACAGGCTGCACGCCCAGAGCGCGGACATAAATCAGGGCGTTGTAGGAAAAGGTCTTGAAGCATACGAAGGACAGCAGGGCGCAGGCGACCAGGGAATGATGTTCGGTTTTGCCTGCAACGAAACGCCAACATTGATGCCCGCACCAATCTATTACGCGCACCAGATTCTTTTGAAGGCAAACGAACTCCGCCACAACGGAACTATAAAATGGCTGCGCCCGGATTCAAAAAGTCAGGTTACAGTTGAATACGACGGCTACAGACCTGTACGCATAGACACTGTTGTAGTTTCACACCAGCACGACGAATCTGTAAACCATGACGAAATAGAAAAAACTGTCATAGAGCAGATAATAAAGCCGGTGCTGAATCCTACAGGACTTCTTGACGCCGAAACAAAGTATTACATAAATCCTACAGGACGTTTTGTAACGGGCGGTCCGGACGGAGATTCAGGTCTTACAGGACGAAAAATAATCGTAGACACATACGGCGGAATGGGCCGTCACGGAGGCGGCGCGTTCAGCGGAAAAGACCCTTCAAAAGTTGACCGTTCGGCCGCATACATGGCGCGATACATTGCAAAAAACATTGTTGCCGCGGAACTTGCAGACAGGGCGGAAGTTGAACTTGCATACGCGATTGGCGTTCCATTCCCAGTTTCAATACTTGTAGAAACATTTGGAACTGAAAAGACTGAACGTTCAAAAATCGAAGAGGCTGTAAAGAAGATTTTTGACTGCACTCCTGCGGGAATCATAAAAACACTGAATCTGAAGCAGCCAATCTATCAAAAAACGGCAAGTTACGGTCATTTTGGACGTGAAAATTTCCCTTGGGAAAACACAGACAAGGTTGACGCGTTAAGGGAAGCCGTAAAAATCTAATACGTTTTATGGAACTGCTTTCACAGGACGAAATACGCATTGTATTTGAACGCTTTAAATCACAGTCGCCAAACCCAAAAAGCGAATTGAACTACACTTCGCCTTTTACACTTTTGGTGGCTGTAGTTTTAAGCGCACAGACAACGGACAAAAGCGTAAACAAAGTAACTGAAAGCCTTTTCAAGGCGGCAGACACTCCCGAAAAAATGTTAAAACTTTCGCAGGAAGAAATCGAAAGCCACATAAAGACAATCGGGCTGTATAAAAACAAAAGCCGGAACATATTGGGCTTGAGCAGAATCCTGTGCGAGAATTTTGGCGGAAAAGTTCCGTCTACAATGGAAGAACTTGTAACTCTTCCTGGTGTAGGAAGAAAAACCGCGAACGTTGTGCTGAATGTGGTTTTCAATCAGCCGACAATTCCGGTTGACACACACCTTTTACGAATCTCGCCAAAAATTGGACTTGCGGAAGGAAACACGCCCGAGTCAGTTGAAAAATCGCTTTGCGAACGCATTCCAAAAGAATACATGAACCACGCGCACCACTGGCTGATTCTTCACGGAAGATATGTGTGTACCGCAAGAAACCAAAAATGCGCCGAATGTATAATCAATGATATTTGCAAGCACAACAATTAACTGTAGAATGTCAAACAAAACAGACTTCAAGGAGGGTTTTTAAATATGGAAAACGAAGTTGTAATAACGAACTCAAATCCTGCCGATACAGTTGGCGATGCTGTAATGTCGGCGGCTAACCACACTGTAGGAGTTTTTACCGACGCGTTCATCAGTTTTTTTAAAACACTCTGCACATGGGAAAACCTGTTCAAGGTGATGGGAGCCTGTTTTATAATCTTTGCGATATGGCTGATTTTCACACTCATACGCAAGGGCATTAAAAAAATCCCCGAAACAAAAATAAAAAACCACTACAAGGACATCGCCCTAAAATTCATAAAGTACGTTCTTTACATAATCATAACGATGTACGTGTTGAGCCTTTTTGGTGTAAAACTGAGCGCGATATGGGGCGCGGCGGGAATTGCAGGAATCGCGATTGGTTTTGCGGCACAAACTTCCGTAAGCAACCTGATAAGCGGACTTTTTGTAATAGGCGAAAAGGCGATGAAGGTGGGCGACTTCATAATCGTAGGCGGAGTTTCCGGCACTGTAGACGAGGTTGGACTTCTTTCCGTAAAAATCCACAACACTGACGGACAGATGATTAGAATTCCAAACTCAACGATAATAAATTCAAGCTTCCAGAACAACAGTTACTTTAAAAGCAGGCGCATGACCTTTACTGTAACAGTGGCGTATGAATGTGATCTTGACAAAGTTGTTGAAGTCCTTAAAAAAGTTCCTGCGGAATGTCCTACAGTTCTTTCAGACCCTGAACCAAAAACATGGTACGACGGACTTAGCCCAAGCGGAATTGCAATAACGCTTGCCGTGTGGTTCTATCCGTCAGACCTTGCGCAGACAAAAACTGACGTGTACAAGAACATTGTAAAACTTTTCCGCGCGGAATCACTTGAAATTCCTTACAACAAGATGGACGTAAATATAAAACAGCAATGAACTTTTACAAAAATCTTGACTGGTCCTCAATGCTCCGTGCATATCCAGATTCCGACGGGCGTAAATTTGAAGTAAAAAAATACCATAAAATCCTTTCGGCGGAATATCCAGATTTTTTGGACGAATACGTAAACACGCCCGCAATGCAGCGGCTGAAGGGAATCGGGCTTCTTTGCGGAACAGACTGGACCTCCCTTTACAAAAACCGTTTTTATTATTCGCGTCTTGACCACAGCATTGGAGTCGCCCTGATTGTATACAATTTTACAAAAGACAAAAAACAGACCTTGGCAGGACTTTTTCACGACATTTCCACGCCGATTTTCAGCCACGTAGCGGAATTTCGTAAAGGCGACGCTTTGACACAATCCGAAAGCGAAAACCAGACAGAACATACAATCCGGTCTTCAAAGGAAATATGCGCTCTTTTAAAAAAAGACTGTATTGAAATCGAAGAAATTTCAGACTACCACGTATATCCTGTTGCGGACAACAATCTGCCGCAGTTGAGCGCGGACAGGCTTGAATATATGTTTCCAAGCGGCGCCGCGCTGCAGGGAAGCTGGTCGCTTGATGAAGTAAAACAGGTGTATCAAAAAATCGCCGTGCTTAAAAACGAAAATGGAATTGATGAACTTGGTTTTACATCTGTAAGGGAAGCGGAAATTTACTGTAAGAAATTTTTGGAAACAGGACACGTGCTTCAGCTGAACGAAAACAAACTGACGCTGCAGCTTTTGGCGGAAATTACATCACTCGCAATAAAATTACAGGTGCTCAGCGAGGAAGACTGTCTTAAAATCAGCGAAAAAGAAGCGTTCCAAAGATTTGAAGAATTCGCGTGCAAAAAGAGAGGCGCAAGGCAGGATGACCATTACAGTTTGCAAAACGCGTCTTACAGTTCCGCGGATTTGCCTTACAACAGGAAAAACGAGCCTTACAAGTCGGAAAATTCGCCGCGCAAGGCAAAAATCCACCCATACACTTGCGAAAACGCCAATACAGAATCCGCAAGATTCAAAACCCTTTTAAATACATTCCTCCGCATGACCAAAATCCAACATTCGGAAAAACCGATTGCAGACCATTTCTGCGTGAACGTTCAGGTCAAACAGCGATACATAAATCCTCTTGTAAAAGTTGAAGGCAAAACGGCACGGCTTTCGTCCGTCTCAAAAAAAACAGCGGATTTGATTGACGATTTTCTTTCATACAGCGACACGCCGTTCGGCTGCGTAAAGATGCTTTAATTTACACACGCCCGCCTATCTGATAAAATGTTCCCATGGAACAGTACAAGAAAGAATTCATTGATTTTATGGTTGAATGTCAGGTTTTAAAATTTGGCTCATTCGTGTTAAAAAGCGGACGCAGGTCGCCCTTTTTCATGAACGCGGGCGCATACGTTACCGGAAGCCAGTTGAACCGTCTTGGAAAATATTACGCCCAGGCAATACACCAAAATTTTGGCGACGACTTTGACGTTCTTTTTGGACCGGCGTACAAGGGAATTCCCCTGGCAGTTGCAACAGCAATCGCATATTCTGAACTTTACGGCAGGGAAATAAAATACTGTTCCGACAGAAAAGAAGAAAAAGACCACGGAGCGGACAAGGGCGGACTTTTAGGCTGCAAGATTGAAGACGGCGACAGGGTTGTAATAATCGAAGACGTTACAACGTCAGGCAAATCAATAGAAGAAACCTATCCAAAAATAAAGGCGCAGGAAACACAATCCGGCGGAATCAAAATCGTAGGCGAAATTGTAAGCCTGAACAGGCAGGAACGCGCGCCGGAATCAGAAAAATCCGCGCTGGACGTAATAGGGGAAAAATACGGTTTTCCTGCACGCGCCATTGTATCAATGGACGACGTTGTTGACGCGCTTTACACAAACGGCGACAGAAAAATAATCACAGACGAAATAAAGGCGGAAATAGACGCGTATTACAGGGAGTGGGGCGTTTCCAAACAATGAAAAAACTGAATTTTCAAAGGCGGACGCATCTGTCCTGGCGAAATACAATGATTTTTCTTTTATGCACGATGTTTTTAACCTCGTGTACAAAGTCAAATTTACAGTCAAATTCAGATGGAACAAAAAAATCCGGCGTAAATTTTCCACAGAGGATTGTTTCGCTTTCGCCGGCCGCCACGGAAATTCTCTGTACAGTAGGTGCATTTGAACAGATTTGCGCAAGGTCGGATTTTTCAGACTTTCCGCCAGAAGTTTTACAGATTCCCGTTGTAGGCGGCTTTGACGGAAAAAATCTCAGCATAGAAACAATTCTTTCGTTCGAGCCGGACTTTCTTTACATTACGGCGGGAATGCACGAATATCTGATTCCGATTTTAAAAAGTCAGAAAATCAAATATTTCATGTCGACCGACTCGTCTGTTGGCGGAATAATTGCGGAAATACGCGAAATTGGAAAACTCACGGGCAACACTGAACGTGCGGACGCAAGGGCAAAGGAAATTGAATCTGAAATTGAACGGATAAAGGCAAACTCCCCGCACGAAAAAAAATCCGTGTACTGGGAAATATGGTCGCCGCCGTACATGAGCGTTGGAAGCAAGTCTTTCATAAACGAACTTATAGAAATCGCGGGCGGAAAAAACATTTTTGCGGACGCAAAGGAAGCCTATCCAATCGTAAGCGAGGAACAGATTGTAGCGCGAAGTCCGGAGGCCATAATAATTCCAGACAACCTTTCGGAAAGTCCGGAACAGATAAAAAAACGTTCAGGCTGGAAGGAAATTCCCGCGGTAAAAAACGGAAGGATTTTTCCGTTGGACGCGGATTTGATAAGCCGTCCAAGTCCAAGGATAACGGAAGCGATACAACTTATACAAAACTGCCTGAAGGACTAGAATTTTGCAGAAAATCAAAGACGATTCAAATTTTGTGTTAAAAATTACAGTTTCAGTCATAGTACTGTTTGTGGTTTTCACCGCGTCTGTTCTGCTCGGAGCAAAAAACCTTTCGCCGCGTCAGACAATTTTGGCGTTCACCGACAAAAAATCTTTTGCACACATAATAATTTTTACACTCAGGCTGCCGCGTTCGTTGCTGGCGTTAATTTCAGGCGGACTTTTGGCGGCGAGCGGCGCCTGTTTCCAGCGTTTTTTCAGAAATTCCCTTGCAGAACCCGGAATCATAGGAATTTCGTCCGCCGCGAGCCTTGGCGCGATTTTTTCAACAATCATATTTGCAACAATTCCGTCGGGATTCTTTTTTACAGTTCTTTTTAAAATAATAAATCCAATGAACGTTTTTGGATTTTTGGGCGCGCTTGCCGCGGGACTTTTGATAAGCCTGATTGCGTCAAAAAGCCGCGCGCAGAACAGCATAACAGTCCTGCTTTGCGGAACTGCACTTGGAACTTTTTACGCGGCGTTTTCTTCGATAATTCTTCTTGCAAGAAGCGACAGCCTGCACGGAATATACACTTGGATTTTAGGAAGTTTCAACGGTCGCGGCTGGAACGAACTTGTATTCATCGCAATTCCAAGCGTATTTTCTGTTTTAATAATGTTTTTAATCTCAAAGCCGCTGGATCTGATGATTTCAGGCGAAGAGTCTGCGGCGCAACTTGGAGCGGACGTAAAAAAACTTAAAATATTGGTTCTTGTTTCTGGAAGTCTTGCGGTTTCAGCCTCTGTATGCGCAGGTGGGACAATAAATTTTGTCGGACTCATAGCGCCCCACCTTGTAAGAAAAATTTTTGGAACAAAAAATCTGAACTGCTCAAAACTTATCGCACTTTCAATGATTTTTGGCGGAATTCTGGTTGTTTTAAGCGACACGCTCGCGCGTATTGCCGCGCCTCCGTCCGAACTTCCCGCAGGACTTTTAACGTCGCTTCTGGGCGCCCCGTTTTTCATATCGCTGATTTTTAAAAAATCGGAGGGAAAACATGAAGAATCGTAGGATTCTGGACGGATGTAAAATCCCACAGAAATCGAAAGACGAACAGATGTCTGGAGTTGAACAGATATCGGAAGACGAAAATTCCATCAAAATCGAAAACCTGAATTTCTTTTACGGAGAAAAACAGGTTTTAAAAAACGTAAACATCAACCTGAACAGAGGGGAATTTGTTTGTCTGTGCGGACCAAACGGTTCTGGAAAGTCAACGCTTTTAAGGACGATTGAATCGCGCGTAAATTCCAATCAAAAAATCGCGGCCTTCCTGCAGCAGAGTGAATTTTGCGCGTGGGACACAAGCGTATTGAATCTGATTCTTTCAGGGCGGTTCGCTTTTTGCAAGGGGCGGTACACCGACGAGGATTTTAAAATTGTAGAGGAAGCCGCCGAAACTTTGAAAATTGGAGAACTTCTGGAAAGAAGCGTGTATTCGCTTTCGGGCGGAGAATTTCAAAAGGTCAGAATTGCAAGGACCCTGGCGCAGAATACTGAATATTTGATTTTGGACGAACCGTGCGCGAACCTTGATTTTTCTGTTGTGAACGAACTCCTGTCGTTTTTTAAATCGTTCGCCGCAAACAACAATAAAAACATTCTGATTTCCATACACGACTTGAACGCCGCCGCAAGGTTCGCGGACTTCATGGAAATTCTTACGCCATTGAAAAAAAATCCCTGCGGCGGTTTACAGCGCGGAAGACCGGAGGATGTATTTAAAACTGAAATTCTTGAGCCATGTTTTGGCGACGATGTAAAAATATTCACGCACCCGATATACAAGTGTCCGCAAATCTGCTAGACGCCGCGCGACATATACACGCCGCAGAAGATTTTCTATGTGCGCGGCGGATTTTTCTGTGTAAAACGCACGAACGTTGTGCGGCATATACGCGCCGCAGTCTCTTTTCCAAAGTGTTTTTTTATTTTCCAACACAGAAGTTGCTGAAAATGCTTTCAAGAACGTCGTCCGCGCTCACCTCACCTGTAACTTCGCCCAGAAAGTCCAGCGCCTCTTCCAAATCCTGCACAAGCGCGTCCAGTGTAAACTCGTCGGCGGCTTCAAGCGAATGGCGTAAACTTTGCAGCGCTTCATCCACACAAGTCCGCTGGCGTTCCGAACCAAGTCCAATCTGAGTGCGTTCAACGTTCATTCCTTCGGTCAAAACAGTCTTTACGGAACTGTAAAGGCCGTCAAAGCCGACGCCTTTTTTTGCGCTTATTTTAATCTGGGATTTTACGTTTTTTATACACTCCGCCGCTGTATTGAAAGGCGCGCGTGCATGAACGTCCGGCGCCGCACTGCAATCGGCGTTTTGTTTTACACCGCCGGCTTTTTTGCTGTCCGCGTACAACTTCCCGTCAGTTTTTGTATTACAGTCCAAGTTTTGTGCAAGGTCGCACTTGTTCCAGACCAATACGCAGGGCTTTCCACATTCTTCGATGAATTTTTTGTCTTCGTCCAAAAGCCCCTTCGTTCCGTCAACAAGATACAGAACCACGTCCGCGTCCTGGCTTAGATTTTTTGTAAGTTCAACGCCCTGGGCCTCAATCAAATCCTGGGTTTCACGTATTCCCGCCGTGTCAAAAAGCCTGACAGGAATTCCGTCAAAGTCTACAAAACTTTCTATCCAGTCGCGCGTTGTTCCCTCGATGTCTGAAACAATCGCCCGCTCTTCCTTTAAGATTGAATTGAAGAGGCTGGACTTTCCTGCGTTTGTCTTTCCGCACAATACAACGCGGGCGCCGTCCTGATACAGTTTTTCGCCCTGCCATGAATCGCTTAAATTTTGCAGCCTCTGTATTGCGTCAACAAGATTGCGCCTGTCAAATGTATCGGAAATTGTTTCTTCGTCTTCCGGATATTCAATTTCAACTTCGATCGAGGCAAGCGTGTCTGTGATGAGTTTTTTTATTCCGTCTATTTCGTCAAACAGATTTCCTGCAAGTCTGCCTGCGGCACGGCTTCGTCCTTCGCCTGTATGACTGTCGATTATTTCACGTACTGCTTCGGCGCGCGTCAAATCCGCCTTTCCGTTTATGAACGCACGGAATGTATATTCGCCCTTTTCCGCCTGCCTGAATCCGTGCGACAGAAGAACTTTTTGAACGGCGAGTACAACGCCCGGTCCTCCGTGGCATGAAATTTCCGCCATGTCCTCGCCTGTAAAACTTTTTGGCGAACGGAACACCGAAACCATGACCTCGTCTATTTTTACACCGCCGTCTTGAATCCAGCCGTATACGATGCTGTTTCCCGCCGCGGAAAGAAGTGCTTTTGGCCGTGAAAATACCGCTGAAACCAGTTCAATACAGTTTTTTCCTGTGCAGCGTACAATTCCCAAAGCCGACGGAGAAAGAGCGGTCGCAACCGCACAAATCGGTTCTTCCGGAGCGTATTTTACATTTGCCATAAAGACTCCCAAAAATTATTTTTTGTAAGGAACCTGCAAAATCGGTGTAAACCTTGAATTGAATCTTGTAACGGACTCTTCGTGCTTGCTCCACGAGTCGTAATATATCTGGTCAAGAATTGTAATTCCATCGTCAACATACACTGGAGCCTCCTGCGAGCCTATTGCAGGTTTTCTGTACCTTCTGTCAGACTCGAACGCCGTTCCTGTATATGGTTCGTCGTCCGCAATGTCTGGCGACAATGTAGTGTATTCGCCTGAATTGTTCCAGTACATATAGCCCCGGTTCGCAGAATCCCTTACGCCGTAAATCTGCTTCTGCACGTAATCCTTGTTGTAATACGTCCTGTCGTAACTTACGTTCAAATAAAACGCCTGCACCCACGGTCTGATTATGGCACGGTTTCTTGCCATAACTGTATTTCTGTAAGTTCCGTAAAAATAAATTCTGTACGGACGATCTGGATATGGTTCGTAATTCAGGAACGACTGTTCAAAATGACTTGGATAGAACATCGGACAGATGACGTCAACGTATTCCGCCATCATCTCTACGTCCTGGCCAGTTCGGGTTCCGCTCCTGTACCAGCCGTTCGCTCCGTAAATGTCTATTCCTATTGGTGCGTCTATGTTTTCACGCGCGTAACGCAAAAACGATACAATCGCGCCTTCCTTGTCCATTGTATTTTCACGCCAGCGGTAAGAAATCTGGTTCATGTTCAGTCCGTCTGTTGGAAACCTTATGTAGTCGAACTGTATTTCGTCAAAACCTCGGCTTATAAGTTCCCGTGCGATTGCAACATTGTATTCCCATACGTCAGGGCAATACGGATCAACCCAGTTTTCGTCGTAATACGTAGGTTCTTTTCTGACTACTTCGCCTGTAAGGTCGTCGGTTATTTCTTCGTATCCGCGAAGTCCAAGCCACGCGGCGTTTGTCCGATAGTTCCATACAGCGTATTTTCCGCCGCCGTAATTTGCAAGATTCCTGTCCTTGAACACTACAATTCTTGCAATCAAAAATACACCGTCCTTTTTGAATTCCTTTACAAAATGGTCAAGGTCTATTGCGTATTGGGTGACCTTTCCTTTTTCCAATACAAGCGGATCTTTTGCGTTGTAGCGTAATAGTCCGTAGTCGTCCTTCATGTCTATTACAACGCTGTTCAGTTTGTTGTCCTTTACAATCTTTCTGAATTTGTCTATTCCCTTCTGCAGCCTGCACTGGTACGCCGAAACGTAAAGGCTTTTCTGGTCGTTCGCCTCTTTTCCGTAGCGTGTGTTTATCGTGGACGGATACAAAAGCCAGAGTTCGTTAAGACAGACTCCGCCATTGAATCCGCTCTGGTTGTACGGAACCCACGCCGCATTTACAAGTCCCGGAACTGAACTTAAACTTGTCTTCCAGTCCTCGATTTTTGACGGAACGCCGGCGTCGCTGTAATCCGAAAGTTTAAGTCCGCCAATTCCGTCAATCTTTGAATAAAGCAGCACGTCGTTCAATATGGCAAGTCCGTCAAACGTATCGACCGGCTCTTCGCCCTTGTATATCATCTCTGCCTTGCGTTCTTCCCAGTTGAATTTATAAATGCGCGGAATGTAAGTCTGCGAAATATAAATGTCAACCTTGAAAGTTCCGTCTGCGTTCAGGCTTGCTTTTGGATAAATGTCGCCAATCTCGTCCGGCGAAGACATGCTCGGAAGCATTTCAAGACCCGAGGCAACGTCAATCCACGCGGGATTCTGTGCGTCGCACCTGTAATACGAAAGTCCAAAAATCGGATGGCTCATAAACGCCACAAGTTCAGAAGTCTGGCTTCCGTCCGAACGTTTTACAGGCATCGTTACAAGCGCGACCGCCTTGTTTCCGGAAGTCGCCCTGCTCATTGAACCGATTGACTTCCAGTTTTTTCCGCCGTCCTTTGATATATACACATTGTCTTTTGTAGCGGTTATCACGTTGTTTGAATTTAACGGATCGACTGAAATGTCCTTTAAAATATGCACGCGCGAATCCAGCGTCGATACGCCGTTTTCGTATTTTTTTAATGTAAGGATTGGAAGTCCGTTGTTCCTAAGTTCAAAATTTTCAAGGTCGCCGCTAAAAAGTATTCCCTCGCTTGTGCGGAAATACCAGACCTCGTGAAATTCATTGTCGTCGCCATGAAGCGCCGCACGGAAAATCTGTTCCACCGCGCCGCCTGTCCAAAGCGGAATCGCCTGATTGCTTGAAGAAATTTTAAAAAGACCTTTATTTGAACCTGCCAAAAAAACCTTGGATTCCTGCACGCTGTCGTCGCCAACAAGAATCTGTTCAGGCAATTTATACAATGGCTTCACCTGTTTTGCAAAAACATTTTGAACTGAAAAACCCAAAAGCAATAAAAAAAGTACACGTTTCATACTTCGATTATCGACAGAATTCTGTAATTATTTAGTGAATTGCACCAAACTCATCGTGCGGTACGGAAAGCGCATTGTGTAATGCGGAAAATCGTGTCCGTGCAGCGTGTAAAATTCGTCGTGCAGCGCGGAACGGATTCTTCGCTGCGCTAAGAATGACGTGTAAATCTCTGCGCGGTTTGCGCTGCGAGTTTGCGCTGAAAACTCGCGGCGCGAAAAAAAACCGCCGCGAGTTCTGCGACGGTCTTTTTACTGTATTACAATTTTTCCTAGATTATTTCGCGCAGAGCCGCAATCACTTCCTGATCGTAAATTTCTTTTCGTTCTTCAAGAAGGCTTACAGCCGCTTCCTTGTCCGTTCCCTCACGGAATGAACGTCGGCTCGTCAATGCGTTGTAACTGTCAACAACGCGTATAATCCTTGCAATGTCTGGAATGTCCTTGCCTTCAAGACCTTCCGGGCCTGAACCGTCCATGTTTTCGTGGTGCAGGTGGGCGGCTGCGATGAACGTTTCCCAGTATCGCTTTGGAACGAACTGTAAGAATCCGTCAGCCAAATCAACGTGCCTGTTAAGCTCGTTTCTCTGCGCCTCCGTCAGGGTTTCCGCCTGTAAAATTTCAGGGTCGATTCCAAGAAAACCAGAATCGTAAATCATTCCTGCACAGAAATAAATCAAAGCGTCGTGCTGACTTACGCCAAGATGAAGGGCAATCTTGTATACAAGTTCTGAAACGTTCTTTGAATTGTTCTTGCGTCCTGTAACCTGGTCAACCTTTGCACCCAAATCCTCGCATTTTGCAGCCAGCCGCCGCAGTTCTTCCTTTTCTTCCGGCGTTTCTTCTGGCGGCGGAAGTGAAGTCTGATTCCACGTTGAAGAAGAACCCGCCAAACGAAGTCCGCTGTCGCCGTAAAGACCCGCTATTCCGCCAATCATAAGTTTGTTTGTCTGCGTCTGATTTGCCGCCAAAAGTTTGAACGCTTCGGCGTAACGCGCCTGCTGCTGCTGTGAAGTTTTTGCCGCAACACGAACAATTACAACAATCAGAAGAACAATCAAAAGTATTACAACAACAATTATCACTATAAGGATGAATATGTGCCTGAAACCGTCCTGAGTCTGCGCCACCTGTGTTCTTGTAAGTTCAAGACTTTCCCTTATCGCATCGCTCTGCTGGCTGAAACGCTCTGAATTTTTCCTGCTTTCCTCGCGCATTTCAGAAATTGCGTTTGTAGCGGAAAGCGCGCTTTCCTTCAGGTTTTCAGCCAGAGCCTCCTGGCTTCGTTGAGCCTTCTGCGCTTCCCTGGCGGCCGCGTCTGATTCAATCTGCCTTATTAGTTTTGTAATTTCGGCGGTTCCAACTTCTGGAAATTCTTCAAGATAAGTTTTTATGTCTATCAATTCCGCAGCAGTGTATTTTTCCTGCAGCCGCCTTACCTTTGCCCTGTAAATCATTCTTGCCGAAACAAGAACGTTTGTAGGAATTATTTCAGAGTCAGATGTCTTTGAAAGTTTCAACGCGTTGTTGATGTTTTTATACGCTTCGTCCAACTCGCCGGCGTCCATCGCTTCTTCCGACTTCAAAAGGTATCTTGAAACAAGATTAACCGAAGACGTCTGGGCAAGCGCGCTGCCAACCAAAAGAAAACCAGCAATCAAGAATGTTATAAATCGTTTATTTCGCAACATTTTCTGCTCCTATGGATAAAACCAGTCTTGCCCTGTTTTCGATTCCAGAAGGATTGTCAAATCCAGTTCCCTTCAGGAACATTGCGTCCTTCAATCCCACGTTGAACGTCATACGCGCCTTTTCCATGTAACTGATTGGTATTGAAAGGTTGAACTCTCCTCCCATGCCAAAATACGTGCCTGTGGAACTGTCCCACAACGGCTGCAGATACACATCTACATTTCCCGTGAACGTCAACGAACCAAACTGAATTCTGTTCATTCCAACCCCAACAAGCGGAGTGTTCAGTTTGTTTGTAAGGACGCTGTAATTGTGCGAAAGCGCGTGTATCGCTCCAAATCCGCCACGCACATAGAAAGTCTTCTGCCTTGAAATAAATCCAAGTTTTGCAACCGCAAGTCCGTTTACAAAGAAACCTTCGTTCGCCTGCGCGTATTTGTACCTTGCCCATGACGCGTAAATGTCTTCAACAGAGGAATACTGGCTGTTTCCTGTTTTGACAAGTTCAAGTTCCTGCAATATCGCAGAATCCCTTGTAATGGACGTTACGTTTTCGTATACAAACGGAGGAATGTTGATTTCTCCGTTCAAGTCCAGTCCGAGCATCAACTTGTCGAACGAATATTCATACGTAATATCCATTGCAAGTCCAGGCTTCCATGAACTGAAATTTTCAGGATTGTCGGAAAGAAGTCCGCTCAGTTTTGTCCTTGCCGTGTCCTGATAGATTCTGAATTCATCCGCATAAGAATTTCTGTATGCGTTTTCAAAAATCCATGCAAAGTCAAAGCCAAATTTTACGTTCCAGTAATGCTCTGAATAAATCTGCTTTTCCTTGTTCACAACGTAAACCGTATTTCCGTCCGGCGTTAAAACAGCGGTAAAGTCCTTGTTTGCCTCGACCTTCTTACGCTCCTTTTCGTCCTCAAGTTTCTGCCTTTCCGCAATAATTCTTGTCGCCTCGTCCTGGCGTTTTTTCTGCTGTTTTTCATACTCAACCGCAATCGCAGAATACATGTCAATTGCGGCGTCGTATTCCAAATCGTTGTCTATTACAATAAGACATGCCTTGAGCGCAAAGTCGTATTCTTCTTCAAGAACAAGATGCCGTATCTTCTTCATCGCGTAATTTTCAAGAAGATAGTAATTCGAACTTGCACTGTTCTGTTCAAGAATGCGGCTCAATGCGTTTTCAGACCGACTTACAAATGCAACGTCAATCTCCTTGTATAAGTTGCTGACATAAGCGTCAACAGCCGCCAAAGGAGTCAGGCTTGTAATAACGGCAAAAAGCAGACACACAAGTTTTTTTTTCACGCTAAATAGTTTTTCCATTTGCTACACTTCCTAGAAAACATTGACTCGTATACCTTCAGAGAACTGCCATTTCAGGTTTTCAATCTGAACCGTGCTGGAACTTGCAACGTCTGTAGGTATGAACCAAAGTGAAATTTCCGAATACAGAGAGAACGTACTGAACATCTTCATATTCTTGAGAGTTATCTTAGGGAACTCAACCTGCGCAAGGAGAGCCGAAAGAATCTGTGGCTGACCACTTGCCGTCTGGTTGAAGCGTGTAAAGTTCGCTCCCACCGCAAGGTTTGCAGAAAGCCATTCAAAGTCGCGACCAAAGAAATAACTGAATGGAAGCGTCATGATATTGGCGATGAGTTTTACGCCAAGTATGTTTTCGCCACCATAACGTATTGGTTCTCCGTCGGAGTAGAACAAATCGCTCTGCGACTGTGTGAACTGTCCCCACTGGAACTGAACTTTTACAGCGTCGTCAAAGAATGTAAGACCCGCTCCAATTGAGAACAATGTTGCGCCAAAGAAACTGTAGTCCATGTAAAGTCCCTGTATGAAAGACGGAACCTCATACGAAGCCTTGTCTCCCTTACGCAGCGCGATTTTTACATTCGAAAGTCCAACAGCGTCGCCTGAAAGTCCGCTGAACAGAAGTTCCTGATTGTAACGTCCGCTTGGAACAGGAGCGATAAGCCTTACAGTTGGCGAAGAATTGTCAATCTGTATTATACAGCGTTCAATCGCAACTTCACCGTTACGCATTGTCGCCCTTACAAGCATGAAGTGGTAGCCTTCCGGCAAGTCTTCGTTTTCAATGCGGTAGTTCCATTTTGTTCCGCGGGAAACAAGTGTAAATGTCTTTCCGTTGTCAAAACTTACTTCGACCCTTGCAACCTTCTTTCTTGCAATCGCTTCCTTCTGCTCCGGCGTGGCGTTCTTCATTTTGCTTAAAAGAAGTTCTTCCTCGTCAAGCGCGTAGTCCGCGTGTCCTTCAATGTATGGACGGTTTATCGCAAAATTTCCATACGTAAAACTGTCAACCGTAATCCAAGGTCCGTGTGTTGAATAGTCAACAGTCTGCTCCCTTGAACGTATTACAGATCCGCCCTGAACCCTTGCGTCAACGCGATACTTGTGAAGACCTGTTTCCAAAATCGCTGAAGTTATAGGGAACTTGAAGTAACCTGTTTTTTCAAGAACCGCATCCGCAATGAATTTTCCATCGATGTAAAGGGCGACGCTTTCTACAGGTTTGTCCGCCGTAACTTCACCGTAAATGTTGAAGTTGCCCTGCTTTCGTTCTCCGTTCAACGGATAGAGAAGGTTTACGGAAGCAAGCGGTTTTGTCTTGTCAAGCTGGATGTTTCGGCTAAGGTGTGTTTCGTTTCCTGCCTTGTCAAGGGCGGTAATTTCAACATTGTAAAATCCGTTGTCCATCGCGCTTATGTCAAGCGTGTTGGCGATGATTCGTTCAAGTTGGAAATTTATTTTCTGCATGCTTCGTGGAACAGACTTTCCGTCAAGACTTCGGATTGTCACGAACATTTCCGTTATTTCAACATTGTCAAACGCGTATCCGCTGAAGAAAAGCGGTCCGGCCGTTACAGAATAGTCCTCCGGATAGTCCAGTATCATTTCCGGCGCGGCGTTGTCAATGTTTATCAAACTTGAGTAAAGACCCTGTATGCCGTATTTATCAACAATCTTTATGAACACAACCTGCGTTCCGTTTGGAACTGCGCGCGTGTCAAAGGTGTATGTCCAGTCTTCCTGTCCTACGGCAAGATTGTATGAATTTCCGTTGTCTACAGAAACGTAAACCTTGTCGATTCCGTTTTTGTCTGAAGAAACTCCCGACAGTGTTACAAGATCCTTTACAGAAGTGTCGATTGTAGGTTTTACAACAGCACCCTTTGGTTCTTCCGTTGAAATTCTGAATTTTCTGTCAACAATAGAACCTCGGACTCCGTTCACGTCAACCGCATATACAGAAACTGTATGCTCGTTGTCAACCATTGTAGAGAATGGAACGTCTATCGCAAAACTTGTGCCGGGTTCTTCAATTTCTATGAAGTCGCCTCGGTCGATGCGGTAGAAAATTGTTGAAGGTCCGTCGTCGTCGTACACTACACCAGAAATTGTAAAGTCGCGCGTTATTACTTCGTTTTCGCCAGGAAGATGAACTTCCGCTACAGGAAGGTCTGACTTGCTGTCAATCAAGAACTTCCAAGATTCAATGCTGGTCGAGTTTCCTGCGGCGTCAACAAAACTGAACGACATTGCATCGTCAATAGGCTGCAGTTCAGTTCCAATGTGAGTCTGTACAAAATTTTCGTTTCCAAGTTCAACCCTTGTCTTTGTAAGTTTTGAACCCGGAGGCGCGATGTAGAATCCCTGCTCAAAACTTCCCTCGTCGTAAACCTTGAAGCCTATCAGGTTGTCGCCGTTTACAACAGCGTCGTCTGTAGGAACTACAACTTCCACGGTAGGAGGCGTTACGTCCTTGTGGACAGCAGTACGTTTGTATGAAACGCGTCCTGCAGTGTCGTAAACCCGTATGTCAACAGGAACAAGTCCTTCCTTCAAATCCTTTATGTCTATCGTATTGCTGAACGTCGCTCCAAGAGAACCACGTGTAGCGGACGCAATGTTCAACGCCTGCCATGTCTGTCCTGCGTCAACAGAATATTCTCCGTTTCGCACTCCGGCAGGGTCTGACGCTGTTCCTGTAAGCCTTATGGAATTCTTTGCCCACGAATGAAGTTCCGGCGTGGAAATCGTAATTTCCGGCGCGCCCGAATCAACAAGAAGATGCGCCTCAGGCGATGTATAGGAAATTCCGTTCACGTCTTTTACACGCACCTGCTGCCACTTGAACGAACCGTCCTTTGCAGCCGTTACAACAACGTTGTTTCCGTTCAGTTCAGCCTTTATTCCGTCGACAGGATTTACAAGTTCAACGCTTATGAGTTCAGGCGTGTTGGCGTAAAAGTTGAACGTGTCGCCAGCCTTCATAACGTAATTCTTTGTGTCCTTGTCGTAATACGAATCCGACGCTTCCATCAGATATACGCTTCGTGAATCGTCCGTGTTCGCGCTGTTGCTTGGACGAACCACTGAAACGTGTCCAACAATGGTTTTTTGGAATCCGCCTACATTTACAGTAAGCCTTACCTTGTTTACACGTACTGGAAGTCCCGCCAAAGGAATTGTTACAACAGTCCTGTTTGGAACGTCAGGAGAAGCTGTAAACGTCGCCTTTCCAGTCTGTCTTTCCGAACCGCCTGGAACTGCAGGACCTGAAATCTCATAGTCCGCGCCTGTAACGATTCCTTCAACGTCAACGTATGCCTGTATGGAAGAAGTTGTTCCCGCCGCAAGTTCAACAGGAATTCCGCTCATGTATTTTTTGTCGCCCACGTAGGCAAAGTTCGCTACAATCTTTGGAGATTTTGACGCGTTGTATTTTGCAACCGCAGGTTTTCCCCGCGCCGTTGTAACTGTAAATGAAAGCGCATTTACACCTGTGGCAAACTGGTTCCTGTCAAAAATCTTGAAATCCTGCAGTTCGGCAGGAGGAAGCGGTTCGGCCTCTACAGGAAGTCCGTCCTCTCCTACAACCGGCTGTGGTGCGGCAACAGGATTTGGAATCAGGTCTTCCTGGCATACAGCGGCAACATAAACAGATTCGCCCTCCGCCCAGACCATCATAGGCGCCTTTACCTTTGCGGCGTTCGCGGCGTCAACGACAGGAATGTTCTTTACACAGATGACCGACGAAGATTTTACTCCGCCGCGGCTCAAGGCTGTAATTTCAACAAAGTATACACCGTAGCCTCTGTCGAGCGCGGAAAATTCAAAACTGAAGGCGGAACGGTTCAGTTTAAGTTCAACAGGTTCATCCTTCTGTACAGGGTCCATTACGTTAAGAAGAGAACCTGCCATTACAGCCCGCGAGTGATACACAGTGTAATACACTTTTTCAAGACCGGTCGCACTGGATGCTGTTCCCGTTACAACAATCGGAGAAAGGCTTCCGTCAACAACACGTGTTGAAGAAACATTGTTCACCGTCAAAGTTGGCTGTGCTGTGTCGTTTTTGAAAACAAGTTTTTGAGAACTGTATCTAAGCCCCTGGTCGGTTGTAACACGGATTTCAACAGGCTCGGAAGAACCTGTCGCCCGTCCTGGTATTACAAGAATCTGATTGCCGCGAAGTTCTGCCGTTGCAAATGGAGTCTGCGGAACAATTTCAACGGACCGTGCAAAACCGCCAATAAAATATCCCGAAAGAGGGAAGTCAGGATTGTTTACAACAACGCCGTTCTCATCAACAGAACTGTCTGCAAAAACAACCTGTGGTTCTTGTGCAGAAACCAAGGATGTATTTACAACCTTCAAAAGAGCCTTGTAATTTTTTTCGCGTCCAGCCGTATCCCTGGCGGTAATGTAAAGTTTTACAACACCCTTTGGCATATCGGCGGAAAGCGGAACTGTAAGTTTGTAGTTTGTTGCACCGTTACAGGTGAGGTCCTGTGTTTTGCTTCCGATTGAACCCCATTTCATCTCGTAGCGTACGCTTTCAAGTCCAACGCCGCTTTTTACAAACGCGCTGAACGAAAGTCCTGCCTCTGGATGAACGGAAAGTCCGTTTACAAAAGGAACGTCGCCAGAAGGACCGGAAAGTTTTACATCTGTAAATTCAGGGATTGGTCCGCGTGCGTTGAATGTAACAGAAACCGGGTCGCCGCGAGTTCCGTTCTTGTCAACCGCATAGGCTGTAATTGTATGCTTTCCTGTGGTAAGTTGATTTCCGTCTGCCAATTTTCCGTAAAAAACGCCAGGCGTAGATTCTTCAATGAACTGGCCGTCATCAAGTTTGTAGAATACAGAGGCGATTCCTTCCTTGTCTGAAGCGATTCCTCGTACAAAAACCTCGTCGCCCGCCTCAAAATAAGTTTCAGAAGTAGGCTCAAAAATTGAAAGTGTAGGCTTGTCCAGCGCCTGGTTCAAAGTTACAACACTTGAAACCGTTACAACGTTTCCCGCCAAATCCTTTCCAGTAATCGTAAATTTTCTTGAAGTGTCTTTTGAACCCACTGTATTGAACACCACCGCCCAATACGGATTTCCAGGAATCAAATCGATTGAACCTGTTTCAGTTCCGAACGTCCAGTTAAGTTCTGTAAGACCAAGAATGTCCTTTGCAAGACCTGCAATGGCAACTTTTCCATACTGTGGAACTTTTTCTTCCGGAGTCAGAATTTTAATCTCTGGAGGAGTGTTGTCTATGAAATACAGGAACGAATAAACGCCTACAGAACCGGCATTGTCCGTCGCCTGAAACCATACAACCGCAGGTCCGTCCTTGAATTTTTTTGTGTCAACGGAAATTGAAAATTCCTTGAATTCTTTTTTATCCTTCAGGGAAACAGGTTTAAAAGTCGTGCCGCCGTCAAGCGAACATTCAAGCGACTTTATGCCGTTTCCGTCAGAAACAAGACCGGAAAAAGTTACCTTGCCCGAAACAAGTTCTCCCATTCCTCGATTGTTAACCTCGGTTACAGGCTGGCGTCTGTCAAGATTCCAGGACAGCGTTACAGGATTTCCCTGAAGACCGTTGATGTCAGTTCCTATGACCTTGATTGTATGCAAGCCTTCCTCAAGGTCGGCGGTATCAAGATAATAGGACCAGAATTCTTTTCCGCTAGCCCTTACAGGGTTCGCCTCGTCGCCGTCAAGAATCAGGTCAACGTACTGAACACCGTCGTCGTCCACACAGGTTCCGACAATATTCAAGTTTCCGACGATACGCATATCCTGATGCGGATTTGTAATGCCACTTACAGGGAGATCTGAATTTGGATCAATGTAAATGTTGTGCGGTCCTTCAATATGAAAGTTTCCGCCAAGGTCGGTCGCCGTTACAAGAATGTTGTACTTTCCCATCTTCTTGTCAGAAAGGTCAAACGTTTCCTGCCAACTTTCCAAACTCTCAGCGCTTTTTTCGGTAATGTCTTTTGCACCGTGCGCAAAAACCATCTGCGCCGCCAAAAGCAGTGCAAGAGCCGAAATACATTTTCTTACATTTTTCTTTTTCATTTCCATAAAGAAACTCCCTAAAAAAATCTACGCATTGCATGATTTTAATCTAGTTTGATTAAGTTTACAAATTTTCTCGATTTATTAACGGCAAGTTTAAACTAAAACTTGAATTTGGTCTAAAGATGAACTGAAAAATGCCGAAAAAGTCAAACTGTTATCTCAATCTGATTTCCCTCTAAGTCAAGAACGCAGCTTTCGTAATAACCGTCGCCCGTAGACCTTGGACCGCTTAAAATTTCGTATCCGTCGTTTTTAAGGCGTTCCGTCAAAACGTCAACCTTTTCCCTTGAACCGACGCTGAACGCAATGTGTATGAGGCCTGCGCGAAAAATACGTTTTTCCTCGCTGTAAATTTCAGGGCGGCTCATAAGTTCAAGTCGGCTTCCGTCGTCAAACGAAACAAAGTACGAACGAAAATCTGTAGCCGTATTGTGATACATTGAGTTTGATTTTCCGCCAAAATACCGCTCAAAAAAATCCCGCGACTTTTCCAAGTCCCTCACATAAAGGGCAACGTGTTCTATTCTCATTATGCGTGTATTTTATAGAAAGAAATGTTTTTTTTCTATTGATGAATCGAAGGGTGGCACAACATGAGGCGCAAATCACATTGCGATTTCTTCCACAAGTTTACGAAGTGTCCGTCGCAATATGAAGAACAGATTCTTCGCTGCGCTCAGAATGACGTAATGTCATCCTGAGCGGAAGCGAAGGATCTCTTTTACTGCATTATTTTTGTGAGTGTCATTTTTTTTGACCAGGTGCTTTTTGCATCTGTCAAAACACCTGAAACTGTTACCGTTTCGCCGTCCATATCCCTGCACCTGTCATCAAGTTCTTCGGGTACTTCCAACACAAAAGCAACTCTGTTTCTTCCGTCGGGATTTTCCGTAAGTATGCAGGGCTTTCCGTAAGCAAAAAGCCCTGTAACTGTAAGTTCACAGCCCTCGTCTTTTTCTTTTAAGAACGAGTGTCCTGTCAGGGGATGCAAAGAGCCTCCATTCAAGGTCAGAGTTTCATTCTCCTGTGAAGAAATTTCGCCCCTTTCCTGCACCTCGGATTTCTTTGCAGAAGCACAGGAAAGAACTGTAACACTCACTAAAACTGCAAATGCACAATAAATCAACCTTTTCAATTTGATTCTCCAAATTCATGGAACCAATTGTACAAAAGCTGTCCCCATTTGCAATCTTTTCCAAACTCAAGTTCTGTCTGATACCAAGAAGGATATTTTTCCTGTGTTGGAACATATGTGTTGCCGCTCAACACAGCCTCTACAGAACCGCCGCTCAGTGTAAGTCCGCCTGCAACGTTTGCTCCGTAATATAATGGAGTTCGCTTAAAACCATCTCTCCACGCATAAACATTTGCATCCTTCAAGGCTGTAATTACACTTGTTGCGGCTGTATTCAATTCAGTCCATGCATTTGGGTTAGCGCTTCCGTCTGCAAGTGTAGCGTCTGAATAGCCTTTTGCGGTTATAAATAAATAACCGCCATCATAAAGCCAGGTGTAGGTTCCCATATATTTGAACAAGTTGCCGTCGTAAGAAACCAATAACTCTCTTATGACCTCGCTGTATGTTGCAGGCCGAGTGTTTGCACCTGAAGTCTGCGTGTACACCTTCTGAACAGTGTCGTAATACAAGCCGTCAAATGTTTTTGTATTATTATCATTTATAATGACCTCTGCAAAACCATCTATCGCTGTTTTTATGGCATCCATCTTTGACAAATCTACAAGCGTTAAAGTTGCACAGTTGTTATTGAGCATACCCATGGTAAGCTTATCTTGAGGGGTAGGCGCCGAGGTGTTTACGCCAAAGATAGTTTGAAGACTGGAAGCACTGTCATTAACCCAAGTATTCCAATCTGTAGTAGAAATAGTGTAATCGCTTTTGTATTTGTCAATAACAGCCTTTCCGACTGTTTCCATAGTTGAAGAAGATTTAAAACTCTTAATCAAATTTACATAGTCAAGTCCCGATCCCGGAACATTGTTTGGTGAAGCCAACAGATATTTTGCATAGTCCTTATACTGATAGGCTTCTTCTATAGAACCTCCCAAACAAACGTCTTCTATAATCATAGAAAGTTTATTTGAAGCATAGCCACAGTCCGCCAAAACTTCGGAAACATCGCCTGTCTTCAAGAAAGTGTTTCCGCCAGAACCATCATCCCAACACATGGCACGCCTGTCGCCAACACCCGGAATGTGATAGCTCATACCGTTTGGAAGAGTAAGTGTATTTGCCGTATAGGAGCGAGGTCCGCCTCCGTGGTTTGAAAACTGCAAAATTACATCTGTCGCCTCGTAGCGTGCCTGCACCCACTGCAAAAAGTTTTTGAGAGTGTCCTTGGAAGACATGTCAACTTCGCCGCTTTCAAGCCAAGGATTTACAGTTCCTTTTCCTGCCGTATAACTCAAGTCTTTTGTCTTTGAAGAAAGTACACAGCCAGAAGAACTTAGATAAGTGGTAACATTTGAAGAATCCATACCCAGTTCATATATGACTGAGCCTGAATGTTTTAACTGGGGCTTTGTTCCGTCTCCTTTCCAGCCGTCCCAAAGGGCTACAACATTCACGCTCTTATAACCGCTTTCCGGCACACCACTAGCAGTTCTAATTTGATAAAGACCGTATTCAACTTCGTTCATATCAAGATAGATTGGGTCATTCAAGTCGTTGTCGCCGTCCATATACATAATCATCAAGACATCGGATGTTTTTTTTGTAATGGCAGGAGTTGCCGTAACAGGAACAGATGCCTTTGAAAAAAGATCTGCGTCGATTGACCTCACTGTAAATATATATTCTTCGCCGTTTGCAAGGCCTTTTATCTGTGCAGCACTTGCAGAAACAGTTACAGTTTTAACAGAAGTGGGGTCAGATGATTTGTAATAAGTAACTTCATAACCGGAAGCATAAGAAACATCCTCCCAATCAAGGCTTACCATAGCGTCACCGAGAGTGGCATCTATATTCTGAGGAGGGGAAACTATAACAAAGTCTTTGGACTTGGTGTCTTTTCCATTTGTTACAGTCATAGTATAACTTCCGGCCTCTTCCAGTGAAAAAGGTTCAAACTTAAAATATGAATAGTAGTCCTCTCCTGAATGAGCCTCGTCAAACTTTAAAGAAATAGGCTTTGCATCGCTTTCGCCATTCTTTTTGCAAGTGGCTGTAATTTCAGAACAGTCTTCCGCCTTTATTTTTGTTGCTGTCCCATTATCAAGTTTCATATCACCGTTTTTCAAACTTGATATGTAAGATATTTTCACATTCCATTTGGCATTCAGCGTCATGTCCGAAGTTACAGGTGCGTCAAAATCGTACTGGGTTTTATAGTCATCTTTGTACCAATAAGAAAAATAAAAACCATATCTAGAAGGGTTTGAAGGTGTAGAAAGTTTTTCTCCGTCAATAACTTTAACTGTTGTGTGTGTGTTATCTTGCGATTTGAATGTAACGGTCCTGATGTTTTTTTCTGTATATATTGAATATAAATCTATAGGTGAAGCATCAGAGCCTTTTGCAAGGTCAAAACCTTTTGTGTCCTTATCGCTTTCCGTCGCCGTCTTGTCTTTTGACCAGAAATACAAACCGTAGTTCTTGCCGTCCTTTTCATAGAAAGAAACAGCAGGAGCGGCTATTTCCGAACCGATGTCTACAATTTTTTCTTCTTTTATTTCCAGATTCTGTCCGTAATGGAAATTGACTATAACCTGCCATTTGGCTTTTACCTTTAAATCTTTGTTGATTGATGTATATCTGGAAATTTTATTTCCTTCTGAATCATACCAACCGCCAAAATTCCACCCAGTTTTGACAGGCACGGGAATGGTATCAATAAGGCTTCCGCTTTTTACTTTAATAGGTGCTACTGAATCTCCACCGTCCGCATCAAATGTTACAGTATAATAAACGGTGTTATTGGTAGATTCGACGTCAAGATTACATGAAACCAGACCTGCCATGAAAGACGTCAAAAGCAGAACCGGTAAGAATTTTGAAATTTTTTTAAACACTTTAAGCCTCCTGTGTCTTCAAAAACATTATAATTGATTTTCTAATTAAATTTGGCTAAAGAATAGTTGAATACAAACAATTAGACGGAATAACTATACCCCCCCCCCTCCGAATTTTGTCAACAACATGAAGAATGGATGTTTCGCTGCACTGCGTTACGCTCAACATGAGGCGCAAATACAAAAAAGGGAAACACAAAAATCACGTTTCCCTTTTTTGATTTAATTCACCTTAATTTACAATAAGGTGTATGTTTTTTTTGAAGCGTAAAACTACTGTCGGCTCAAAAGATTGTTCAACGATTTTACAAAGTCCGCAGGTGTTTTCAACTCAACGCCCGCAATCAGAAGCGCCTGATCCAAAAGAACCTCGGCAACATCGCCAATAATTTCTTCGTCGGTGGAATCTTTTACCCTTGCAAGAATTGGATGTTCGCCGTTGACCTCAAGAATCGGCTTCATTTCAGGACCGTTCTGTCCCATGGCCTTCATCATCTGAACCATCTGCCAACTTGGGTCGTTTTCGTCAACAACAATGCAAGAAGGATTTTCGCCTGTCAAAGTCTTTGAAAGTTTTACTTCCTTAACCCTGTCGCCCAACGCCTTCTTTATCTTTTCTGTTACAGGCTTGAACTCTTCTTCCTTCTTCTTTGCTTCTTCCTTGTCGATTCCAAGATCCTCGTCGCTTCCGCTGCGGTTCACCGCCTTAAGTTCAAAATCCTTGTATTTTCCGTAACCGCCGATTACAACCTCGTCGATGTCGTCGTCCAAAACAAGAACTTCAAAGCCCTTGTTTACATACGCCTTGAGCAGCGGATTTGCGCGCATATTTTTTTCATCGCTGCCAGTTATATAGTAGATTGCCTTCTGGTCGCCCTTCATTCGGCTTACATACTGCGCAAAACTTGTGTAATTGTCGTCGCCCGTGCCGGAAGAATCCGTTGATTTAAATCGAACAATTTCTGCAATTTCGTCGCGGTTTGAATAATCGCCGTAAAGACCTTCCTTCATCGGACGGTTGTAGTTCTTTACAAACTTGTTCCACTTTTCAATCGCCTTCTTCTCTTCATCGGAACGTTTTGCTTCTTCCGTCTTCTTTGCCCTGTCGGCGTCTTCTCCCATCTTCTTGAATTCGCCAAGAAGTTTCTTTACGGAAGCGTTGCGTATGTTTTCCAAAATTCTGTTCTGCTGCAAGATTTCGCGGCTGACGTTCAAAGGCAAATCTTCCGAATCAATTACGCCACGGACAAATCGCAGATATGCAGGCAAAAGTTCGCGGTCGTCGTCCGTAATGAAAACACGCTTTACGTAAAGTTTTACACCGCTCTTGTAGTCCGCCTGGTACATATCGAACGGCGCGCTCTGTGGAACAAAGAACAGCGTTGTGTATTCCTGTGTTCCTTCGGCGTGAGTGTGGACGTGGTGCAGAGGTTCCTGTCCGTCATGTCCGATTGTCTTGTAAAATTCAGCGTAATCTTCCGCCTTCAGTTCGCTCTTTGACTTTTTCCAGAGCGCGCTCGCGCTGTTCACCTGATCGACCTTGCTTTCAGTTGCCTTGACGTTTCCCTTGTCGTCGTATTCGTTTTTTTCGTAGTGAAGATAGATTGGAAAAGCGATGTGGTCCGAATATTTTTTAATGAGTTCCTCGATTTTCCAGCGGCTCGCGTATTCCTTGCTGTCGTCGTTCAGCGTCATTACAATCGCAGAACCGCTTGATTCCGCGCCGTCAAAACCGTATTTCTTTGCAAGGTCGCTGTCGGACTGGACTTCGTCCAAATCATACGAATTTGTTCCGTCGCTTGACCAGTGCCAGATTTTTCCGTCGCCTGCGGCCTTGCGTGTATAGACGTCGATTTTTTTTGCAGCCATAAAAGCCGAATAAAATCCAACGCCAAACTGTCCGATTAAATTTGAATCCTTTGAGGCCTCGCTTGTAAGTTTTGAAAGGAACGCCTTTGTTCCAGAACGCGCGATTGTTCCAAGATTGTTCTGCAAGTCGTCACAGTCCATTCCAATTCCAGAATCCTGGACTGTAAGAACGCCGGCCTTGTCGTCAAACGAAATATCAAGACGCGGTTCAAATTTGATGTTCTTGTAGGAATCGTCGGAAACCGTAAGATATTTCAATTTATCCAGAGCGTCGCTGCCGTTTGAAACTATTTCGCGAAGGAAAATGTCCTTGTTTGAATACAGCGAATGGATAAGCAGCTGCAAAAGTTGATTCACTTCAGTTTGAAATTCGTGTTTTGCCATTTGTAAAAATACCTCATAAAACTATTGTGTTTGGTCGAACGTTGATTTTTTGCTGTAAAAATTAAAATTCAACCTATTTTAATATAAGGAAAAACAGTGTTAAAAGGCAAGAAAACTGTAAAAAATGTAGACAAAAAATGAACCTTTGGTTACTATTTACAGAAACACACGGCGTTGCAACGCCACTACAGGAGACCTTTATGTCATCAAACAAAGCGGAGAAAATCCCTTACAAAATTTACTTGAGCGAAGACGAAATGCCAAAATATTGGTACAACGTAAGGGCGGACATGAAAAACAAACCCGCTCCGCTTATAAATCCTGCGACATACAAGCCCTGCACCGCCGAAGAACTTTCGCACGTGTTCTGCGACGAACTTGTAAAACAGGAACTCAACGAAACGGACAGGGAAATTCCGATTCCACAGGAAATACTGGACTTTTACAAGATGTACCGCCCCGCGCCGCTTACAAGGGCATACTGTCTGGAAAAAAAACTTGGAACGCCTGCAAAAATCTATTACAAATTTGAAGGACAGAACACTTCTGGCTCGCACAAACTGAACTCCGCAATAGCACAGGCGTTTTACGCAAAAGAACAGGGACTTAAAGGAGTTACAACCGAAACAGGAGCGGGGCAGTGGGGAACTGCAATGGCGATGGCCACCGCCTACCTTGGACTTGACTGCCGCGTGTATCAGGTCCGCTGCTCATACGAACAAAAACCGCAGCGCCGCGAAGTGATAAAAACATACGGCGGAGTTGCAATTCCTTCTCCAAGCATGGAAACAAAAGTCGGACGTAAAATCAACCAGGAATTTCCAGGCTGTTCAGGTTCTCTTGGCTGCGCAATTTCCGAAGCGGTTGAATACGCGACGGAACACGAAGGATACAGATACGTCCTTGGTTCGGTGTTGAATCAAGTTCTTCTGCACCAGTCCATAATCGGACTTGAAGCGCAGATTGCAATGAAAAAATACGGAATCACGCCCGACATAATAATCGGCTGCGCGGGCGGCGGCTCAAACCTTGGAGGTCTTATAAGTCCGTTCATGGGCGAAAAACTTCGCGGCGAAAAAGACTACAGATTCATAGCCGTAGAACCTGCAAGCTGCCCAAGCCTTACAAGGGGCGTTTTCGCCTACGACTTCTGCGACACGGGAAAAGTCTGTCCTATGCAGAAAATGTACACGCTGGGCTCACAGTTCATGCCAAGCGCAAACCATGCCGGCGGACTTAGATACCACGGAATGAGTTCTATCGTAAGCCAACTTTACCACGACGGATTCATGGAAGCCACCTCGGTGGAGCAGACAGAAGTTTTCAAGGCTGCGCAGACGTTCTGCAGGACGGAAGGAACATTGCCCGCACCAGAAAGCAGCCATGCAATCAAAGTTGCAATCGACGAAGCGTTAAAGTGCAGGGAAACCGGAGAGGAAAAAACAATCCTTTTTGGTCTTACAGGGACAGGCTATTTTGACATGAAGGCATACGAAGCGTTCAACAGCGGAACGATGAGCGACTACATTCCAACAGACGAAGAAATACGCAAGTCCGTTGATTTGATTCCACGCTTTGAAGGAAACGACGGCTTCTAACAACAACAGACGTTAAAACAAAACGGCAGTTTGAAAGTCTTGAGGCGCAGCACGCCCAATTTTTCCAGACCGCCGTTTTTTTTATTTTCGAACTGCGTATTACACAGCGCGTCTTGTACAACCCACGCGCGTGTTACAAGAACAGCGCACGTTTTACACTGCATCTCGCGTGTTACAAGAACATCTCGCGTGTCATACAAAACTACTTCTTCAGCAAGGCCGCAAACGGATTGTACGTGCCGCCGTCGTCCTGACTGCTCAGATACGAAGCCGCGGAATTGTCCTGTTCAACGCTTGTCGCAGGCAGAAGCGAAATACGTTTTGCCTTGGCGTCAATCTCGTTTATCACAACCGAAAGAGTTTCTCCTACAGAAAATTTCTTCTTCAGGTTTGTATTCCTGTCAACGTCGGCCAAAGTCGACTTGTGCACAAGACCGTCGATTCCAGTTTCAACCTCAACAAAAAGACCAAAATCTGCAATTCTTGAAATCTTGCCGTCAAACTTTTCGCCCGCCTTGTGGTTCTCGCAAACCGATTCCCACGGATCTTTTTCCAAAGCCTTTGTGCTTACAGAAACACGCTCGTGCGCCCAGTCCGCGCGTATGACCTTCGCCCTGATTTTCTGACCGACCTTCAATACATCGGAAACATCGTTCACCCTTTCGTGTGAAATTTCTGAAATCGGAAGCAGAACCTGAAAACCGTCCACCTCAACAAACGCGCCGAACGACTGCAAAGATTTTACAGTTCCCTCTACAACCGCGCCCTCTGTAACATTTTTGCTGAGTTCAACAATATGCTCAGCCCTTTCGCCTTCCAGAACCCTGCGGTTTGAAACCAAAAGATTTTTTCCGCCCTCTTTAAATTCGATGATTACAAACGGAAGCGTCCTTCCAACATACGAGGCAGGCTCCTGTTTTTCTCTACCGCCCATCTGTGAATACGGACAGAACGCCCTTGAAGTTCCAAGTTTTACCTCAAAACCGCCCTTGATTTCCTTTTCAACACTGCCTTCAACAACAGCCTCGGATTTAAAAGCCTTCTCAAGCATTTCAGAATCAGCGTTTTCACCCGCTATTCTTGTAGAAAATTTCATTTCACCGCGTATTTCTCCAACAAAAAAAAGCGAAACCTTGTCGCCTTCCTTTATCTTCAATTTTCCGTCGGCGTCCAAAAATTCCGACGCGTCCACAACACCCTCGCGCTTTGCGTTCAAATCCACAAAAACAGTGTCGCCGTTTATCGCCACAACCGCAGACTCAATTTTCTGACCCGGTGTAAGTTTCTCAAACATAATTTGCTCCATATTTCAATTTTTTCCATTTTACGCATTACAAAAATACATTTCAAGCACAGGGCGGAATTTCTGCACCCAGTCGCATTTCACGGCCCGCCAACGCTCGGTGCCGCCGCCAAAAACCGCACCGCCCAATACATTATTTTTCGTTCGCCATAAAACCCGTCAAATCCCTTACAACTTCGCCTGCAATCAAAAGACCCGCCACAGACGGTGTAAAGGCGTTGCTTCCCGGAACAAGTTTTTTTCCATTTGCGCTAAAAATCCTTTCCCTTACAGGAACAGACTTTTCCGTGGAAAAAACACACTTCACGCCGCGAATTCCACGTTTTTTAAGCTCGTTCCTCATTACACGCGCCAAAGGACATACAGAAGTCCTGGAAATGTCGCACACCTTGAATTCCGACGGAAAAACCTTGTTGCCTGCACCCATGCAAGAAATTACAGGTTTTCCCAAAGCCTTTGCGCGGCTTACAATCTCGATTTTTCCGCTTACAGTGTCAATGCAGTCAACAACATAGTCGAACGGCGAAAAATCAATCCTGTCGGCGGTCTCAGGAACAAAAAACATATTGTGCCTTGTAACAATACAGTCTGGATTTATGTCAAAAATTCTTTCCGCCGCAACGTCAACCTTCGCCCGCCCCAAAGTGGAGTGCAGCGCATAAATCTGGCGGTTTATATTTGAAAGACACACAGTATCGTCGTCAACAATGTCAATCGCCCCGATTCCAGAACGAACCAGAGCCTCCACAACAAAACC
>JBHAFG010000017.1:0-20233 GCA_041855945.1 Treponema sp.
GCTCCACGCCTGGTCGCGGTTCAGCCCGTGAAGATCAACCGTAGCGTCTGCCTTAAGTTTTTCAAGGTAGGTCCTGCTGTGGAACTTTCGGCGTTCCATGTCGTTTTCGCGCAGCGCGTCCTTGTCGACGGTTCCGTAACGGCGAAGCCAAAGTTCAGTTGGATTTATGCGCTTTTCGTTTTGGCCGCACAGTCCACCGCAAGGTTTTTCGGGCGCGTTCGCCTTCTTGCCGGAGGTCTGCACGCACGGTTTTTCAGACTTGTTTTTTTGACTTGCCTTACTGTCTTCCCACTGGTTCAATATTTCAGCAAAATCCATTTTCCTTCCCCCTGCTTTTTTTAAAGATTCCCGCACATTCATTCAATCGGTATTACGTTTTCAAAATCCGTCCAGCCGCACGACGAACCGTATCTTATGTAAAGCCAGCCGCCCGCCTTCTGTTCTATAAAGACTCTTTTTCCGCCCGATATAGACTCCACCGCCTCCACCTGCCGCTCTGGTACGGGGCTTATTTTTCCGCCCGTGAATATGGCCGTCCTGGTGTTCAGGTGTATCATGTAGATTATTGAAAAAACCGCGAACACAATCGCAAGCGTGGACGAAAATATCATGCCCGAAACTTTTTTCAGCATGAAGAAAATGAAAATCAGGACCAACGAAAGGAGCGTTAGCGCGGAAAAAAAATAAAGTCCAAAATATTTGGGTTCAGGATCTTCCGCGCTTATTCCAACGCTGTTTTCAAAGTTCTTGCGTTCCGCAGTCGCCCTTCCAAACGGAAGAGAACGTCTTTCCCTGCCCCTCAACGAGGCTATCATCTCGCAGTCGCCCCTTGAAACCTTGGTCTGAACGCCGGTCCGCTCCATTGACGGAAGACTTTCAAAGGCGTTTGAAAAAAGCCTGAGCCTCTCCCAGTTTTTTTCCTCGCCCGACTGCGGAAGTCCCTCAGTGACGTTTATGAACGCGTCAGGAAGTTCAAGTTCAACGCGAGTTCCGTTGTACGAGGTCGCAAAAAACTGCATGGAAGGAAGGGGCATGTTCCCAGGCACAAGCGGCTGCCAGTCGAACGAGGCGATTGGAAGAAGTTCCTCCGAAAATTCCGACGAACGCTGGTTTCCCCTTGTAATGTCGTACCGGCTGGTCTCAGTAAATATCGAATCCTTTGGAACGGACCAGTAGAAAGACGCCAGCTGCACCGCATACTGCAGGTTTACTGTAAAACCCACGTTTGTACCTGCGGGAACTGAAAAAACCGGTCTTGAAATTGGACGCGACCTTCGAGTCTGCACAAGGCTCGTTCCGTTGTCGAACTGTATTACAAGCTGCGGCATTATGTCCTTTGGGTTTTCAGAAATCGTTACAGGCGAAAACTTTATTGGATAAATTTTTCCGCTCACGGTAATACGCATCACGCGTATCTTGTAGTTTCCAGGTTCGGAAAAATTCAGCCAGAGTTCGATTTTTGTTCCGGCCTCGTCCTCCGAATAGTCCGAGCGCCTCATTGAAACAAAATTCACTCCCGCAGGAAGGTCTGGAATCGAGGCCTGAACCGTGTCCGCCTTGGCGTAGGGAATTTTAAGTTCAAAGCAGCACTCCTGCCCCGCGTAGTTCCTTTCGTTCACAGGGTCGACGGTCAACTGCATCATCTGTGAATACGAAAGCCTCTTTGGACTTTGCGAAAACGCCTGTACGGAAAAAAATGTAAAAATCAGAAGAAGAAAAATCTTACGCCCTGAAAAATAAAACGAAAATCGTGCGTCCATCTAAAAATCCCTTCATACAAAAATAAAAAAAATCCAATACGTAAAAGTAAAAACCCAAAACAAAAGTCAGGGTGTAAAAACCTAAAAGTCGCCTGAACCGGAAGACTGCTCGCGTCTTTCAGACGACTTCCACTGCTTCATGTCGTTTTCACGGATTCTGCTGAACACCGCCCTTTCCATTGTTCCGGATTTTTCAGCCTCGCCCACAGGCGTAATGGCGTTCTCCCTTGATTTTGAATCCTTCTGGCTTTTCACGGAGGCAAGTTCAAGATTGACCTTTGCGTTTGTCTTTGAGCCGTCAATCTTCAACGCGGAACGGAAGCACTGTATGGCGGAATCGTAGTCGCCGTGCCTGTACGCTATTATTCCCGTATTGTAGAACGCCGAAAACCTCACATGGTCTGGAGCATCCTCTGAAACCTGTGCGAACCTGTCTACCGCCGCCTCGTGTTCGTTCTGCATAAGGTATGTTGTTCCCAGATTGTACAGGGCGTACTGTTCAAGCACAAAGTCTCCGTCCTCCCTTGCATCCGAAAGTGTCTGAAAGAATCCCGCAGTCGCTCCGCTGTATTTTCGCTGATACCAGTTCCACGTGCTTTCAAGAATTTTCCTGGAGCCTTCAAAGCGGCTTGAGCATGAACTTAAAGACAAGCAGGCAAAGACAGAAAGAGCGGAAAGGGCCTTTCTTGAAGCCTTCATGCGTCCGTGCCTCCTGTAGATTCTGTCTGAAATTCCCGCGGCGTCAAGTTCCGTAACAACAAAACTCAGAACAAGGAACATTACGCAGAGTCCAAGAAAAAGTCCGTATCTTTGGACTGGACGCGCCTCGTATGTTACAAAAGTTGAATCGTCGGCGGACGGATTCTGCTTCTCGCCCTTCAAAAATGACAGCACCTTTAGCGCGGAACCGCTTTCCGCGGAATTTACAAACGAAGCCCTTACAGGTATCTTTTCGCCTGAATAACTTTTAGACATCGCCGCGGCGCAGGTCCTTTTCATGTTGTCGGAGCGAAGCGCCGTATATACGGAAGTGCGTCCATCTCCTGCAAGGACCGAAGTTTCCTTTTCGCCTCCAAAACCAACTATGCAGACAGAAACTCCTGATTTAAGCGAATCTGAAATCGAGCCTTCAAGAAGCCCGTCCGTTTCCTCTCCGTCCGTAAAAATCCATACGGTTGAAAGCCTCGCGGATTTTTCAGGAAAGGTCTTCAAGGCCGCCCTGAGTCCACGTCCAAGGCTTGTTCCACCAACCGACATCAGGGCGGGCGAAAGCGAGTCAAGAAGGCTTTCCACAAAGGACTTGTCTTCCGTAAGAGGAACTACTGTAACTCCGTCTCCCTTTGCAAGCACAACAGAAACTGACGCGTCCGGTATGTGCGAGAGCAGCATGGAAGCGTACTCCGCGCTGCTTTTAAGCCTTGTCTGTCCGCCCTGGGCGTCCTTCGCCATCATGCTGTACGATATGTCAAAAACCATCGCTACAGAAGAACCGGTCTTGCCTACAGGCTCAAGATAAGTTCCCCATGAAATTCCTGAATACGCGAACACTAGCATCGTCCATGAAAGACACCTTAAAAAAGTCCTTGCCGCCATGAGCATTGGAAAATGCGCCATGCGCTGCGGCTGTGAGTCGTTCTCGTTAACAACCGAAAAAAAACTCATCTTCTTTACGATTCTCCTGTGCTGGAACACAGTTACGGCAATGGAAGGAATCAGAAGAAGAAGGAAATAGAATGCGTATGGTCTTTCACAGTTCATGTTCATCATACAAACTCCTGCAGGTAAAGCCGTCTTATCCCCCAGCCCGCGACTACAAGAAGCAGCGATACAAGGATAAGACTGTGGTAGTGGTTCTGGCCTGTCGTTTTTGTGTGGTACGACTGTACCGTTCCCTCGTTCCGGCTTATTACCGAAAGGGCGAGCGAAAGGTCGTTCAGAGAGCGGACTTCAAAATAACGTCCGCCTCCGCTCTGGGCTACAAGCCTTAACGCCTGCGCGTCGAACGAGGAATTTAGATAGCCCGAATAGTTTTTTCCCGTGGAAGGGTCAACGTAGTCTATAGGAACAGAACCGCCCGTTCCCACTCCAAGCGTGTATACGCTTATGCCGTTCTTTGCGGCGAGCGCGCCTGCCGTTTCAGGATGAATCGCCCCTGCGTTGTTTTCTCCGTCGGTTACAAGAACTATGCATTTTTTTGGAGCGGAGGAAGAGGCAAGATGGTAGACTGCGGTGCAAAGCCCGGTTCCAATGGCAGTTCCGTCACCAAGCGTTCCTATTGACGCTTCGCCCAGACGCTGCAGGAAAAAATCGTGGTCCATGGTAGGAGGAACTGAAATCGCGGCCTCCCTGCCCATTGAAACAAGTCCGTACGAAACTCCGGTGTTCGCGCCAACCAGATCCGAAATGGCCTTTTTTGAAACGTCTATGCGCCTGCTTCCAGAAAAATCACGCGCCGCCATCGAAGGGCTTATGTCAAGGACGAACACGACGTCCGTTCCCCTGCTTGTATACACCCTCTCCTGCCTGTATACGACAGGTTCGGCGAGGGCGACCACAAAGGCGGTGTATGAAAGAATGAACAAAACGCGAGAAAGCGTCGAAAGAAAATTACGGACTTTTCCGTTCCAGCCGAAAGACTTTCCGTTCCAGTTTCCCACAGTGTAATAGAAAGAAATTCGCGTCAAAATTTTAAGTTTCCTAAGCACATACAGCAATGGAACAAGTATCAACAGAAGAAAAGCGAATGGATTGTGAAACTCAGGCATCCCTTCCTCCGTCTGAAAAATCTGACACGCCCATCCGAACGTTCATGGAACTTCCATCCTTTACAGGCCGCGCTTCAGCCTGCAAATCCGACTGTAAAACTGATTTTTTTTCATCCGCGGAAGATGTGTACCTGTCGGACTCCCACACGGCCACAAAATCCCGGCCGCTCTGCACGATGGATTTTCGCTCCCCATCCTGAAAAGCCGCCGCAAAATCCCTTGAGGGAAGTTTTTTGGACTCAAGCGAACCGGACGCGTATCGGATATAGTCCGTTCTATGGAAGATTCCGCACATCTCTTCCATTTTTGACTCGCGTTCCCCTCCCATGAAACCTCCCGTGGCATCATGGAAGGCCTTTGAAAGTTCATTTGTGGAAACGCTGTCAAACGAAGAGCCAAGCCTTCCCTTGAAATATTTTCTGAAAATCTTCTGGTAGAGGAGGCTGAACTCGGCGTCCGAGAAATTTTCGCTCTTGACCTCAAGACGCTTCAACTCCCTCAGGGCGCGCCTTGAATTCTTTGCGTACGACGAAAGAAGGGCGGTCCGTTTTATGAAGTCGCAGATTTTTTTTCTTCGCGCAAGAAGCGCTACAGAAAGGGCAAGGACAAGAACCGCCGCGAATATCAAAGCCCATACAAAATAAATTGTTCCCGGAACAAGCAGAGGTCCAAGCGGAGGTCGCGGGGAATCTTCGGAAAGCCTTGAAAGTATTGAAGACACCTCGAAAGGTTCGGGGTCTATCAGAAGCGGAACAGTGGAAGTTTTTCCCATTACGGAAAAAAGGTCGAACGGAGGAATGTCAACGGCATCCGTCTTCCACGGAATGAATGTGAATACCACGGTGTAAAACGGTCCGTTCCGCTGAAGGGCCAGGCGCAGGACGGTGAGGTCTTCTCCGTCGGCGTCGTATGGAAGTTTTTCAACTGAAAGAAACTTTTCGTCGGACTCAGGACTGTCCTCAAAAAGTTCAAGCGACGAGCGGAATGAAAAACGCAGTTCCGCGGTGTCGCCAACAAATATTTTTTTTGGAATCAGAATCTGCGAAAAATCAGGCTCCGGAAAAACAGGCGGGGAAAAAAATGTTAAAAGGGAAAGCATCATGGCGGCGTTTTTTTTCATCGTTGAAACTGCCCCCTCGCCTTGAAGTGCCTTGCAAGAAGCAGCGCCGCGTCCTCTTCAGTGGATATGGTCATAAAGCCCGCTCCGTGCCTTAGCGCGAACGACTTCAACTTTTCGTTCCTCTTCCTGTATTCGTCACGCCACTGCGACTTCAACGCCTGCGATGAAGTTGGAAGCATCAGCCGTTCTCCTGTTTCCATGTCGGTGAACGGCACAGTCCCAAGTTCCGGAAGTTCAAGTTCCCCCGGATCGGTTATCTTTATGGCAGTAACGTCGTTCTTCATGGAAAGCATCTTGAACGGCTCTTCCCAGCCGTCTACCCTGAAATCAGAAATCACAAAAATCATGGAATGGTTCTTTATCATCTTTACCGCACCCGTAAGGGCGCTTTTCAGGGCGGAGCCTCTGCTTCCGCACTCCGCCTGGTCAAGCCTTGAAAGAATCAGCATCGTCTGCCTGCGTCCGGAATCCTGGGATGCCGTAAAGTGTATTTTTCCGTCGAAGAAAACCGCCCCAACGGGACTTTCGTTCAGTTCCGCCGCCATTGCAAGAATCGCGGCTGTTTCAGCCGCCATCTGGTATTTGACCCTTCCCTTTGAGCCTGTGAACATGGAGGCGGAACGATCCACAACAAGGAACATCTGGAGCATCTGGTCTTCCTCGAAAACCTTTACGTATGGACGGCCCATCCTTGCCGTTACGTTCCAGTCTATCGTCCTTACGTCGTCGCCCCTAAGATATTCACGCACGCCCGCAAATTCAACTCCGTGTCCCCTGTAATGGGAGCGGAAGCCGCCGCCCTTCAGGGTGTTCGCAAGCACTGTGGACGCAAGCCTTAAATAGGAAGCCTTTTTTGAAAGGGACTCCCTGTTTCCTTTTACAAAATTCTGCATCTTCTGAAATGCCTTATGGAACTGGAACAAAATCCAGAATCTTCGATATGATGTCGTCCGCGCTTATGCTGTCCGCGGCGGCCTCGTATGAAAGCACAAGCCTGTGCCTGAGCACCATCGGAGAAACGGCCTTTACGTCCTCTGGAAGAACAAAGGAGCGTCCGTTAAGAAGGGCGGTCGCCTTCGCGCACTTCAATATTGAAATTCCCGCGCGAGGAGAGGCCCCCACCTGTATGTAGCGTGTTATGTCTCGCTCGCTCTGTTTTTTGCTCGACGGGCGCGTCACTGAAACAATCTGAACTATGTATTCAACGATTTTTTCATCGCACACTATGTTTGAATTCAGTTCCCTGAACCTCAAAAGATCGCTTCCAGTCATAATCTGGCTTACAGGAACCCTGGAGGCGTCTCCCTGCGTCTTTACAATACGTATCTCATCCTCCGCGCTTGGATATCCGACTGTAAGCTTCATCAGAAACCTGTCAAGTTCCGCCTCTGGAAGATTGTACGTTCCCTCCTGCTCGATCGGGTTCTGTGTGGCAAGGACGAAAAACGGTTTTGGAAGCGGATGAGTCTTTTCTCCGATTGTAACCTGGTTTTCCTCCATCGCCTCAAGCATCGCCGACTGGACCTTTGCAGGAGAGCGGTTTATCTCGTCCGCAAGAACGATGTTTGAAAACACAGGACCTTTCCTTACGCTGAACGAACCTGTCGCCTGCTCGTATATCAGAGTTCCGCTCACATCGGCAGGAAGAAGGTCCGGAGTGAACTGTATGCGCTTGAACTCAAGTCCTGAAATTTCTGCGAAGGTTTTTACAGCGAGGGTCTTTGCAAGACCCGGAACTCCCTCAAGAAGAACGTGTCCGCCGGCAACAAAGGCCGTAAGAATTCCGTCAATAAGATGTTCCTGCCCGACAAGTCTTTTTTTTGCCTCGGCACGACATTTTTCAGCCATTTTTCGACATGATTCCAAGTCGAACTCAGTTATACTATTTTCTTTCATTTTATAACCTTATTTTTGCATATTTATGCACATTTTAATCTGAATTCATTGACTTTTAGTCATTAAATCAGAATAATCCAATTTATCATGTTAAACCCTTTAGCACAAGAATTAAACGACGCCTTGAAAGGCACATCAGCAGAATATTTGTTTTCTGACTTAGGCAGACGGATTTATTTCCCCAAGGGAATTATCGCACAGGGCGGAGAGGCGAAGAAGGACGCCCACCTTGCAAACGGAACTGTGGGAACTACGGTAATTGGCGGAAAACCTGCCGTGCTTCCTTCCGTACATAAATGGGCGCCTGAACTTTCAAGCCGGGATCTTGTGGCATACGCCCCTACGGCAGGTCTTCCTGAAATCCGCGAGGAATGGAAGGCAAAACTTGTAAAGAAGAATCCGCTTCTTGCCGGAAAAAAAACGTCGCTTCCTGTTGTTGTTCCAGGACTCACGGCGGGTCTTTCCTATATAATGGACCTTTTTGTGGGCGAAAACCAGCCAATGCTCGCCCCCGATCCAAGCTGGGACAATTACGTGCTCATAGCGGAGGCAAGACGCGGCGCGGAATTCCACCAGTTCAAGATGTTCAGGGATGGAAAGTTCAACCTTGCCGACCTTGAAAAATCCGTAAAGGACGAGGCAAAAAAATACGGCTCGGTAAGGATAATACTGAACTTTCCTCAGAACCCTTCAGGCTACAGCCCTACGGCGGCGGAGGTAAAGGAACTTTGCAGGATTCTTAAAGAAACCGCCGAAACGGGAGCCAGAATTCTTGTTGTAAGCGACGACGCGTATTTTGGACTCCACTACGAAAAAGACATAGAACCTGAGTCGCTTTTCGCGCACATCTGCGACCTGCATGAAAACATCCTTGCAGTAAAGGCGGACGGTCCTACAAAGGAGGACTTCGCGTGGGGATTCAGATGCGGCTTCCTTACATTCGGCTGCAAGTCATACACGGACGCGCAGTACGACGCCCTTGTAAAAAAACTCATGGGTGTAATAAGATCGTCGGTTTCATGCGCCGCGACTCCAAGCCAGTCCATAATACTCAAGTCCTTCCAGGACGAAAACAACGAGAACGAAAAAAAGGAATTCATAAAAATCCTTGAAGCGCGCTACAGGAAGGTCAGAGCCTTTGTGGACCTGCACAAATCAAGCGCAATCGAGCCTCTTCCGTTCAACTCAGGCTACTTCATGAGTTTCGACACGAAGAAAATAGACGCCGAGGAACTTCGGGTAAAACTCCTGAAGGAAAAGGGAATTGGAACAATCCAGATTGACCGTTCAACGCTCCGCGTGGCTTTTTCAAGCATAGAGGAAGACAAGATTGACCTTGTGTACTCTGAGATATACAAGACGGCAGAGGAAATGGCACGTGCTTAAAAAACGAAATTCACTGGCGTCTATATCTCTTATCGGATTTTTTCTGACTGCGCTTGCGCCCGCCCTTACAGGCTGCGCAAAAAAAACTGAGGCATACGGACAGACAAACCCGGAAGACAGGATAATAATCTGGACGGACAACAGTGAGTTCGCCCCCCACGTTGAATACTTCAACAGGACGCACAAGGACAAGGCGGTACTGATATACAGGGAAAACCCGGCGAACGCGCTTTCCTCCACGCAGGACGAATTCCAGCCCGACCTTGTGATAGGCTCGTGGCTTGTAAACGACCAGACCAAACGGCACTTTGAACCGCTTGACTATCTTTTTGAGCGTAAATTCATTTCGTCGCAGGACTTTTACACGATACTTTTACAGGCGGGGCGTTTTTCAAGACGTCAGTACCTTCTTCCGGTAAGCTTCAACCTGCCGGCGATTATTTTTTCAAAAGAGAACACAACGCTTGTGGAAGACAGCTACACGCTCAGCCTTGAGCAGCTCAAGAAGGCTGGCGCCGCGTACAACTCAAAGAACGCCAGGGGAAATTTCACGCGAATGGGCTTCGCGCCGGAATCAAGCGACGACTTCCTGTACCTTGTAACAAAAATACAGGGTTCGGCGTATAAAGAGGCAAAGAACAATTCATTCTCGTGGAATTCAGAGGCGCTTGAAAAGTCCATAAACTATCTTTCCGACTGGATAAACCAGTCAAACGGTTCTTCACAGACAGAAAACGACTTTGTATACAAGTACCTTTCCGTAACGGACGACAAAAAAGTCACGCAGGGAAGGACTCTTTTTGCATACACGACAAGCGACAGGCTTTTCAGACACTCAGGACAGCAGCTTTCACAGATTGACTACAGGTGGCTTCAACACGAAAAGCAGATTCCAGTAGAAGATTCAATGGTGATGATGGGAATTCCAAAAAAGGCTAAAAACCATTACGGGTCCGCGGAATTCATATCGTGGTTTTACAGCGTTCAGACGCAGCAGTCGCTCCTTGAACGGAAATTCCAGATGGACCTTGACACCAAGAAATTCGGAATAGCAAACGGATTTTCAGCCATACGCGAGGTTACCGAACACGTCCTTCCAGTGCATTACACAGCCCTGCTTTCAAACATTCCACAGGCAGGAACGTTCAAGGTTTACGAAAAAAAGCCGCTTAGATGGGAGTTGACAAAAAGGCGCGTCATAATTCCATACATAAAGGACAGGCTTTCCTCAAACGGAACAAAAAAAGTTCCAACAATCGAGGAACGCTATTCCGAATGGCAGAAGCAGGGCTTCAACTGACAGATGAAAATACAAAAATAAAGATTTTCTAATTTTTTTACGCCACAAACCGATAATCAAGGTGTAGAACCTTAAAAAGGGGGGCGTAAAAATGTCAGTTTCAATAAGTTCAGCGTATGCGTACAATCCATCCGCGTCGGGCGGAAAACTCTACGTTCCCGTATCCAGGGGACTCCTGCTATACTCGCACTTCGACCACGTGCAGGGAGTTGCCGCGCGCCAGGGTCAGAACGGAGTTTCGATCTCAAAACTGAAAATTCTGAACACTCTCATAGACCATCTTTCTTCAATAAAGTCCGGAAATTCAAGACCCACGCTGAAGTCAACCTCCCCCGAAGAGATTGACGCCCTCATACAGAACTACCAGAACCAGATAAGCCAGGCGGTAAAATCCGCAGAGACCACACCGTACATCCTTGCAGGAAACAAGCCCGAGGCGGGAGCGCTCTTCTCGCTGAACGCGTAAGACTTTTCAATCTTGAATCAGAATGTGTCACGCCCACACAAGCCACAGGAAAACAGTCGCGCAGGCAGTGGTCAAAAGCGTAAAAGGAACTCCGATTTTAAGCCATTTTCCAAAGTTCATGGGATGACCTTCCTTTTTTACAATTCCCATTGCAACAACGTTCGCAGACGCTCCGTATGGAGTGAGGTTTCCGCCAAGGCACGAGCCTATCAAAAGGGCGAACATATAAAGTTCTGGGAAAATTCCAACTGAAAGCGCAAGGCTGTCCGCCACAGGAAGCATGACGATTATGTATGGAACATTGTCGATGAATCCAGAAAGCACCACCGACACAAAAATTATCAGAAGAAATCCCGCGACTTTAGAACCGCCTGTAACGCGCGCAAGAAAAGACGCAAAGTCCGAAAGAAGACCCGTTTCAGAAATCGCGCCTACAACCACAAAAATTCCGCACAGAAAGAATATCGTCTCCCAGTCAAGACCCTTTACAAGAAGCCACGTTTCCCTTGACGTTTTTTTCTGCATGAATTTGAACCACAGCACGCCAACAACTCCAAGAATCATCACATAAAGCCCCGAAACATATTCAAAGTCCGTCTTTATGAATGAAACCGCCGCAAGCCCCAGGATCATAAGCACAAGAAGTACGGCGGGAAAAGTCGACACCACGGAAGTCGTTTGAACCGCCTCCTTAGTCCTGTTTTTCCTGAAATAAAAATAAAAAAGAACGCAGCCAGCCAAAAGCCCCGACTGTATGAAAAAGAAAACTGAAATTCTTCCCTGACTTACAAAAAAGTCGTTGAACGTGTAGCCTGCATATCCTGCAAAAATCATTGACGGAGGGTCTCCAACAAGGGTCGCAGTTCCCTCAAGGTTCGACATTACAGCAAGCCCCACCATGAAATACGTTGGATTCATGTCGAGTTTTTTTGAGAGGGCCAGGGCGATCGGCGCCATTACAAGGACGGTCGCGACGTTCTCCACAAAAATGGAAATCATTCCGGTCATGCACAAAATCAGAACCATCGCGATTCCAGTGTTGGGCGATTTTTCAACGATGAAGTCCGCTATCCTTGCGGGAACCATTGAATATATGAAAAGGGCGGCAATCGTCATGCTGCCCACGTAAATCATCAGCACGTTCCAGTTTACAAGATGAAAAAACGAATGGGAGATGGCGTACAGCCTTGACGCCTGCGCTCCGTCCGAGACGAACACCCGGCCTGGAAAAAACATTCCAAGCAGAACAACAAAAACCGCCGCGAGGCTCGTAAACCAGACCTTCCTGTACTGAAAGACAATCACAAGAAGATACATCACCACCGCCAGGGCAAGCACAAGCCATTTAATTTCAAACATAGTGATGTAAATGTACTTGCTTCGGGCGGAATGTTCAAGCGGATTCATCAAAGATTTTCCAGATTGCGGAGAGGTCTGCTCTTTTATATAATGTACGCATGAAGACAAACGATTCCTGGCTTGAAAGCATATATTCCGACGGTTCTGTAAATTTTGTGTCAAATCCAACGCCAAAAAAAGGCGAAAAGATTTCAGTGTCCATGCAGGTGCTTGAAAAATCACCCGTCAAGGCGGTTTTATTCCAGGCGAAATTCAACGGAATCGGACACCCAGTTCCAATGAAAAAAGAAACCACCACGGACGGACTTTCAAGGTATTCAACAGAATTTACAATTTTCGAGGACGAGGTGAAATACTTCTTCCTTGTCGCAACGGATTCAGCAGTCTACTATTACACGCAGCACGGAATCACAACATACATTCCAGACGAAGCGTATCTTTTCAGAATACTTTCAGACTACAGCCAGCCAGACTGGATAAAAAACGCTGTATTCTATCAGATTTTTCCAGACAGGTTCTGCAACGGAAATCCTGAAAACGACGTGAAGGACGGAGAATACACGTTCGACGGATACGAATGTAAAAAAATCTCGGACTGGAACAAAAGCCCGGAGCCATACGAAAAGGCAAGGTGCATGGACTTTTACGGCGGAGACCTTGAGGGAATCATACAGAAAATTCCATACCTCAAAAAACTTGGAGTAACCGCGCTTTATCTGAACCCAATCTTCCACGCGGCGACCGTGCACAAGTACGACTGTCTGGACTATTTCCATGTAGATCCGCACTTTGGAGGCGACGGCGCGCTTTCAGCCCTTACGGAAGAACTTCACAAAAATTCAATGAAAATAATCCTTGACGTTTCAATAAACCACACGGGAATCGCAAACCGCTGGTTCAACAGGGATGGAACTTTCTTTCCAAAAACTGAAGGCGCGTTCAACAACCCGGAAAGCGAGGAAAGGGAATTTTATTTTTTCAATGACGGCGACAACTCGTACAAGGCTTGGTTCGACGTTCCGACCCTTCCCACATTGAACTACACATCTGAAAAACTGAGGGAAAAACTGTACAGGGGAAAGGACTCGCTTGTAAAAAAATGGCTGAAAAGTCCTTTCAACACGGACGGCTGGCGGTTCGACGTTGCCGACATAATGGGAAGGAACGACAGGCTGCAGCTCCACCACGAGATATGGCCTGAAATAAGAAAATCCATAAAAGAGGAAAACAGGAACGCCTACATACTCTGCGAGGACTGGAGCGAATGTTCAGAATTTCTGAACGGCGATGAATGGGATTCTCCAATGAACTATTTCGGCTCGTGCCGTCCCATACGCCAGTTCTTCGGACAGGAAGACATATTCAACGGAAGATGCAGGGAGTTGCGTGGAATCGGACGCAGGATGACCGCCCGCGACTTCAAGAACCAGGTTTCAGGCTGGCTTTCACAGCTTCCATTTGTAATCCAGCAGAACCTGTTCAACCTCATAGACAGCCACGACGTTCCACGCTTGCACAACGACAGAAAAATTGCAAAATCCCACGTGCAGGCGGCGGTTACAATCATGTTCACCCTGCCGGGATGCACCAACGTATACTACGGCGACGAGGCTGAAATCGACGGAACTACGGAGGAAATGGAGGGCTGCAGACACCCTATGCCGTGGAACAAAAAAATAGAAGAAACCGAGATGTTCTCCTTCTATCAGAAACTCATAAAAATCAAGACTGAACACGAGGCGTTCAAGGACGGAGGGTTCAAGTTCATACACGACGAGGGCTACACGGTGGCGTTCGCGCGTTTTACAAAAAATGAACTTTTCATAACGGTTGCGTCTGCGGAAACCGAAGAAAGGACAGTTGAACTTCCACTTGAAATTTTCGGAGAGTCGTTCGCCAGGAAAAATATGCCAGAAAAAGACGCGCTTGGCTCTGCAATCGAAGGAGAGATAAGAAGCGGAAGCATGAAACTTAAAGTTCCGGCGGGAAAATCATTTCTTGTAAGGCTTTAAATTTTCCGAATGATGCCGCATTAAAAAAAAATCACGGCTGGCGGATTACAGAATCCACAAGTTCCATGAAATTTTCGTCGGCGGCGGGAAGGGTTGAGATTTCATCGGAAATGCAGAACACGCCGTCAACGTCCTGTAAAATAGCCTCGACGGGAAGTTCCTCTATAGGTCCAAAGCCTTCGGCAAAACCTGTAAAAACAAAGCCTGAAAAACGGTCGCAGTCCTCAAAAATCATTCCGTCCGTTCCTTCAAGTTCATCCAAGCTGCCCTCTGTATTATCTAAGTTGCGTTTCCTTTTTTTTTTGCCCCTGACCGTATTCGGCAGGGGTTGAATTGTCTACGATTTCGCCTTTTTCTTCAAGGGGATTCTGCGTTTTTTTAAGTTCTTTTGCATATCCCCTCACGTCAAAATTGAACATGAACATTTCAGGCGTTACCGCCATGAAGTTCTGTACCACCGACATATCGTAGTTCATGTCGTTCACCACTGTAGGATCGCTGAACTCAAGTTTTTCTGTGTTCTGGAACGCACGTCTGTTTATGAACGATGTAAGAGCGTCCGCTCCAACGGATTTTATGTCTTCGTCAAATTCGTTTACCTGAAAGAACGACTCGCGGGATTCCATTCCGCCAAACGGATTTTTTGCAAACTGGGCAAGGATAGCGTCGTCTTCTTCGGGGGAATTCAGTTCGTCAAAATTTTCCGCGGTGCTCACCCTGTCAAAATCAAAAAGTTCGCCCTCGTTTGAAGGATTCAGATGAGAATCGTCCTGAGAAAACATACTGTCAAAAGATTCGTTCCTGTTCATTTCCTATACTTTTTTACTGACCTTTTTTTCAGTTTCGTCCATTATAATCCTCTTCCGTTTTTTTTTCCACAGTATGCTTTCTATATCTTTAGAAAAAAATTGCCATAAGAAATTCAAAGACGCGTACTACCAGAGTTCAACGTGTGTTTTTCCAAAACCGCCTTCCTCCGCGCCTGCAAAGTAAAAATCCTTTACCGCCTGCGAATGGGAAAGGTAGTCCCTTACCGCCTGCTGCAGGACTCCGGTTCCAGTTCCGTGTATCACGCTGAAATTCTTGAATCCGTGGATGCAGCACAGGTCTATCTGATGCTCAAGCGTCCTCAACGCCTCCTCCTGCCTGAATCCAAGAATTCTAAGTTCGTATGAAGGTCTTTCCGCCTCGTCCGAAGCCTCGTAAACCACGGAAGGCTTCACGGACGCCCTGTCCTCCGAACAAACATTCGACCGTATCGGAACGATTTCTGATTCCTTTACAGTCATCTTTATCGAGCCGAAAAGAACCGTCCACCTTCCCTTTGCCAAACGGGAAACAACAGTTCCTTCCAGTCCAGAACCCTGGTGCAGAACTTCAACACCCTCAGAAATTTCAAGAGCGTCATTCCCGGATTTATTTTCCGTTCCGTGCTCAAAGGAGGATTTTTGTCCGGAATTAAACGCAATGGAAAGTGGAGTTGCATTCCTCAACGCCTCCGCGTTTCCAGTCCTTTTTTTTGTCTTCTTGTGGCTCACGCGTTTTTTTTCTTCCGCCTGGAGTTTTTTTTCAGACTCCAACAGCACTTCTTCCTGTACAGAAATCTCGGAATCCCTTTCGCGCACCCTTGAAGTCAAATCCGAGATGTATTTTTTTACGCCAAGCGTCTTTTCCCTTGTAACCTCGCCTTCCTTCAGGATTCTTACAAGGTTTTCAAGTTCCCTTCTGCTCTGCAAAAGAAATTCGTCCGCCACCTTCTGCGAGTCTTTTTTTATCGAATGTTCACGCCTTGAAAGTTCAAGGGCCTTTTTTTCCGCCCTGAAAAGTTTTTCTTCAAGTTCAGCCGATTTTTTTTGAAACTCAAGCTGCATCCTGTCCAGTTCGGCGTGTTTTTCAGAAAGTCCTTTTATGAGGCTTGAAACGTCAGCCTTTTCGCCCACGATATATTCTCTTGCCCCTGCGACGATTTTCTCAGGAATTCCAGATTTCCTTGCTATGTCAAGCGCGTGGCTTTCACCTGGAACTCCCATCAGAAGCCTGTAAGTAGGACATAGCGATTCTCCGCTGAATTCCACCGAGGCGTTTATACACTCAGGGTGGGTGTATCCGTAATTTTTTATCAAGCCCTGATGCGTCGTTATGAGGACGAACGCGCGTTTTTCTATAAGTTCGTCAAGAACCGCCATGGAAATTGCGGCGCCCTCCTCCGGGTCCGTTCCGCTTCCAAGTTCGTCAAGAAGGACAAGCGAATTCTCGTTCACACGCCTTACCGCCCGCGCTATGTTCTTCATGTGTCCGCTGAACGTTGAAAGGCTCTCGTCAAGGCACTGCGAATCTCCTATGTCCGCAAAAACTCCGCTGAAAACAGGAAGCCTTGTGCCCTCTCCCGCGGGAAGAGGAAAACCCGACTGATTGAGCATCGCAAAAAGCGCGATTGTCTTGAGCGTAACAGTTTTTCCGCCCGTGTTTGGTCCTGTTATTATCAGAACCCTCTTTCCGTCCATGAACCGGACGTCTATGGGAACGGCGGACTCTCCCAGAAGCGGATGCCTTGCGTTCAGGATGCACATAGGACCGTCTTCAGAGTTTTCCGCCCATACACAGTTCATGCTCCTTCCCCACAAGGCCGCCGCCGAGGAAACATCAAGTTTTTCCATTATTTTTAGGGCTTCCACGAACGAGTCTGCATACGGAGAAAGCCTTGAGGCAAGTTCTACAAGAATCTTCCTTGTGGCGCGGTCAAGTTCAAATTCAGCCTCAAGAAGCTCGTTTGAACAGATGACGCTCTGTTCAGGTTCAATGTATACAGTGCGCCCTGACTGGCTTACCTCGTGCACTATGCCCGGAACTGAACTCCGCCTGCCGGATTTTACTGCAAGAACCTGACGTCCGCCCCTTAGAACGGGAACGGTAGATTCAAGAACGTCTGAATATTTCTGGTCGCCCGTAAAGGAATGCATTATCCCCTTGATTTTCATGTTCAGCGCGGAAATTCTGGTCCTTATTTCCCTGAGTTCAGGAAGATCCTTCAGTTCTCCGCTTGGACTTATTATTCTGAAAATTTCGCACGAAGGATTCTGCATGTCCGGAACAAGGCGGCAGAGAGACGGAAGGCTTTTGAGTGAAAGTTCATCCTCAAACGAAAAAATCGTGGCCTTCGCCTTTTCAACGCTCCTGCAGAACTGTCCGAGGGCGTACACCTGCTGCACGTCTATGTACGCTCCACCCACCTTCAGGGTCTTTGCGATCCCGTAGATTTTCGGCCAGCCAAGAAGCGACGTGTTCCTTGCGGATGAAAAAAGACGCGTCCATTCGATTCCGAGCGATTTTCTGAAAAGAATTTCGTCCATGTCCGTGAACGGCTCTATCTTCTGCATCACGAACGCCGATTCTTCTGAATGGCAGAACGAGGAAATCTGGTCGCGGATTCTGTAAAAATCCAGTTCCGAAAGTGTCTTTTTGTCCATGAGTTTAAAAATCCGCGTTCAATTAAAGTTCAACGCCGTTTTTTACGCCTTCCTCGGCGTCTGATTCAAGTTTTTTTCTGAAGTCAACAAGCTTCTGCCTGAGTTCAGGGTATTTTACAGCCAATATCTCAAGCGTCAGATACGCCGCGTTCTTTGAATTTCCAATTCCAACAGTCGCGACAGGAATCTGTGGCGGCATCTGCACGATTGAAAGAAGGGCGTCAAGACCTGCAAGACCGTTGGACGACTTGGAAACACATTCAAGCGGAACTCCAATTACTGGAAGAACAGTGTTTCCCGCAATCACTCCCGGAAGCGCCGCCGCAAGACCCGCTCCCGCTATTATGAGTTCAAAGCCCTCGTCCTCAACCTGCCTTATGGTGCGGACAAGAAGGGCGCCCGCCCTGTGCGCGCTTATCACGAACGCCTTGTATTCAACTCCAAATTCCTTAAGGACTGAAGCGGCGCCTCCCATTTTTTCCGTGTCCGACTTTGAGCCAAAGAAAATTGCAACTTTTCCAGACATTTTTCACCTCTGAATCTAAAAAAAATATATTGAGGACTATAGCATTTATGCGTCAAAAAATCGACTGAAAAGCAGTGGAGAGAAAAATTATGCGCGTCCCCATAAAAAACGGCTCCTAGGTTGAGCAAGAATCGTCCGATGTGGTAGACTGTTTTTCATTACGGGGTGGGGCTTTGCCTCTGAGAACAAACCCGAAGACCGCGCATGCGGTCTCAACCTGATCCAGACAATGCTGGCGGAGGTAGGGATTTTGAAAAAAACATTATTTTCCCTCATTTTAATTTCAATGGCTGCAGCAGGACTTTCTTCATGCGGCAAAAACAAGGTTTCCGAATCAAGAAAAAAAGAAGTGGTCGTGTACACATACGACTCCTTTGTAAATGAGTGGGGACCCGGAGACGCCATAATACAGGCGTTCGAGGAAGAACACGACCTTAAACTGACCCTTGTGAACATAGGCGACGGAGCGAACATAGTCGCAAGGGCGGTTGCAGAAAAAAAACGCCCGGTCGCCGACATGATACTTGGAGTTGACAACCACCTTGCCTCAATGGCGTACAGGGCGGACATACTCGTTCCATACAGACCCGAATCATACGGCGACATCCACCCTGAAATCATAATGGACGACGAATGGCGGCTGGTTCCATACGACTACAGTTATTTTGCGATTGTATGGGATTCCCAGTCTGGAATCAGACCTCCAAAATCGCTTGAAGACCTTGCAAGCCCGGAATACGAGAAAAAACTCATACTTATGAGTCCAAAAACTTCCACTCCGGGTCTTGGCTTCGCGCTCTGGACAGCCGCCGTGTTTGGAGAAAACTACGCCGACTACTGGAAGAGGCTTTCGCCTTCAATTCTTACAATGGCTTCAAGCTGGTCTACAGGCTACGGACTTTTCACACAGGGAGAAGCGCCCCTTGTATGCTCATACACTACAAGTCCAGCCTACCACCTTGAATATGAAAACACCGAGCGGTACAAGGCCCTCATCTTTGACGACGGACACCTTCTTCAGATTGAATGTGCGGGAATCCTCAAGTCCGCGCCAAACATCGAAGGGGCGAAGACATTCATCGACTTCCTTGTAAGCATGGAGTGTCAGGAAATTCTTCCATTGACTCAGTGGATGTATCCTGCAAATTCAAAGGTAGCCCTCCCCGACTGCTACAGGGCGGCTCCAAAATCTGAAAAACCGCTTACAGTTCCAGAAACTGTTTCTGTTGAAGAGGTGCAGTCATCGACCTTCTAAGACTTTCGGCGGGAACAGCGGCGCTCGCGTTTTTTTCCACGGCGCTTGCGGTCCTTGTTGGACTTCCCGCCGCGTTTTTCTGCGCGGAACGCGATTTTCCATTTAAAAAACTCCTCCTAAGTTTTTCCGCCGTTCCGCTGTGCGTTCCCGCGCTGCTTGCCGCTCTGGGCTATGTGGGCGCGTTTGGAATGCAGGGGGCCGTAAACCGGCTTCTTATGAAAACATTCAGCCTTCAAAAACCTCCGCTCACATTCCTGTATTCTTTTTTTGGAATCGTGTTCGTGCAGGGCTTTTACAATTTTCCGATAGTCATGAAAAACGTTTCAGAATCGTGGAGCCGGATTTCAACCGAAAGGGCAGACGCGGCGCGGCTTCTTGGAGCGGGAAATGCGAGAGTTTTTTTCACAGTCACGCTGAACCAGATTCTTCCGTCCATTTTTTCGTCCGCGATAATCGTATTTCTTTTCTGTTTTTTCAGTTTTCTGATAGTGCTTCTTTTTGGACCTGCAAGGTTCAGCACGCTTGAAGTGGAACTCTACCAGAGGGCGCAGAACCTTTCCCAGCCAAAAATGGCGGTTGCTGTGGCACTGTGCGAAACCTTTGTAGCCCTTTCATTTGTGGCCGCGTTCGCAATTCTTGAAAAAAAAGGTGAAAGAAACACGTCCTCCTGCGGACCACGGAAAAACGTAAAGAAGATTTCGGATTCGTCCGCAGCAGAAATCATTCTTTTTTCAATTTTTGCGGCGGCTGTGCTGCTCTGCTTTGTGCTTCCGTTTTTTATGATTTTCAGATCTGCATTCATACAGAAAAACTCAGGTTTTTCGGTTGAAAATTTTATATGGATTTTTAAACGGAAAAGTTTTCCGCTCTCGCTTTTAAACACTGTGCGCACAGGATTTTTGTCAGCCCTCGCCTCAACCC
>JBHAFG010000018.1:0-14128 GCA_041855945.1 Treponema sp.
ATTTTAATTTTGTGAAAAAATTCGTCTATGAAAATAAATCTCTTTACAATTATGTAGTCTATTCAAATTCTCTTTCAAAAAAATTTGTGGAGATTGAAGATTTTTACAAAACGATAAATGTCTTTTACGATAAAATCAGCCAAAATATGGAAGAAATAACCAAAAAATCACTCTATTATGTGATTTTTAGACATTTTCTTTCACTTCTAAAAAAACATTTTACAAACAGCCAAAACAAAAATTCAATTAAAGAATACAGAACAGAATTAAAAGATGTTCTAAAAAAAACAGAGATGGAATTTGCAATTTCAAATCTCTCTTTGGAAATACTTTCAAAAAAAGAAAGATTAATTCTTCATCTTTTAAAGACTCCTGCAATTTTTTCAGCACTGCTTTACGCTTTGGCAAAACTAAAATAATTTCCAGTTCAGGCTAGTGACAAGTTCAACTCCATGAGCGAACGCACCCGGAACGTTTTTGTTGTTGAATATGAAGCTGTAGGCCGCCTTTAAGTCAACTGAAAAGTGTCCGTCAAAGCCGTAGTGTCCGCGGCAGGTGAGCCTGTTTGTGTACGACACAGTTCCAGACGGAAGAAGGTTTCGCGCCACCGCCCTAGCCTCATCAGCAGTCATTTTTCCCTGCAGGTAGGCGGCCGAAGGATAGTATGTGTACCAGCCGTCTGAGCCTTTTTCAGAGAACATTCCAAAAGAGTTTTCTCCGTGCGCTACAGAAAGCCATTCAAGTCCGCAATTCCATTTTGTTCCGCTTGAATACTGAAGTTTTCCGTGCACCGCCATTGCGTCAGGACCGAACGGACTTCCAATCCATGTTGAAATTTCATCCGCGATTCCGGAGTTCATATCGGTTCTTCCCCTGTAAAGAGTCCATTCCGCTCCCTGCTTTACATAGCAGAACGGAGTGGTCCACACAGCCTCCACGCTTCCAGTCCAGTTTCCATCTTTTGCGTCTGGAACGTTCACCTCCGCTCCAAGTTGAAAGGCAAGGCTGTCAGGATAGTAGTTTCCAACATTGGACTCGTCCGCGTTCAGTTCAAGGAAGGACTGAAGTTCGTTCTGGGCGAACGCTCCATAAATCCTTAGATGTTTTGACGGATTTACGTCAAAGTCAAGCCCAAGATAGGCGCAGGCGTTCGCCTCGTTGTATCTTGCTTTTTCCTCCGCTGAACAGTACTCGTTCCACGAACCGAATGAGTGCATTATCATGAGCGGATTTAAATATTTGAGCGAGAACGGAGCGTTCAAAAGAGTTCCCTCCACGATTCCAATCCTCAGGAATCTGAACGGCGCAATGTCAAGCCTGTGCAGGTAAAGGAAGCGTGAGGAAGAAACCTCCGCCACGTCAAGATTGTATTTCACGTTCTGGCTGTACAGGTTCATCTGGAATACAAAGTCCGTCTGAAAGGTAGAATTGTAGATCACGCTTCCAGTCTGCGTCCTTCCCATTGAAAGACCTTCCTTTGCAAGAAAAAAATTGAAGCCCCAGGGACCGAAGTCTTTTCCCGCGCTTATGTAGGCGTTGGATGGAAAAAGAAATTCAAGTTCCGACGGAGAAAGCGGAATGTTCAGGAAATTTGAGTCCTTTGAAAATCCCCAGAAATTTTTTGCGAAAAACGGTTCCGTTTCAATGAAAAAAATGTCTCCAAAATCCATGTATAGCGGAACGGACAAAAGCCTCTTCACGTCCACGTTTCCTGAAAAATTTGAAGCCGCGCCGTAACCCCTTCCCCCGGTGTAGTCCGTGGCAAAGGACCAGTCGATTTCAGGATTGGACTTGTAAAGGATTTCAGGGGAAACGTCGACGTTGAACGCAAACCTGAACGCTCCAAGAGAAAAAAATGGTCTTGCAGGAGAAAGACGTGATAGAACCTTTTCATAAAGTTTCCGGTTACGCTCGGAAAGATTTTCAGCGTCTATTTTTTCAAGCCGCCCCAGCACCTCCGCCGCGCTTACGGGAGCGGAACTTAAAAGAAGGCTCGTCCGAGTTTCCGAAGAAATCTGCTCCACAGCCTCAAGCACCCAGTCGTCCGCATATAAAAGCTGGCGGCTTCCGTAAAAATCCTTTGAATGTGCAAAAAACGAAACGCAAAACAAGGTCAGAATCAGAAAATTTCTCTTTGTTACCATGACGGAAATTATAGAGAAAAAAAGAATGTTCTTCCACCTGCATGACATGGCGGGCGCACGAGGCCTCGCTGACGTTTTTTTTCATTTCTGCTATAATCCAGAGAATGAAGATAGCGATTGACTGCAGGATGATTGGCTCAGGTGGAATAGGCTCGTACATATCATCCCTGCTTCCATTTTTTATAAAAGAACACGAATGCCTCCTCATCGGCCGCGCGGCGGACATTTCAGCCTACGCCGGACTAAAAAACGTCCAGACCGTACAATGCTCCACAGGAACGTTCAGCCTTGAGGAACTCCTTTTTTTTCCATCGGACATCGCGGCAAAAATAAACTCCTGCGACGTGTATTACAGTCCGTACTGCAACATTCCTCGGGGAATAAAGATTCCCATATACACGACCATACACGACGTCGTGTTCCTTGACGTTCCAAGCCTTGCCGGAACTTTTGGAACGGCCGTAAGACGCTGGTTCTACAGATACGCCTCAAAAAAATCAAGGGCAGTCTTTACAGTCTCGGAGTTTTCAAGGCAAAGGATAATTCACCATCTGAACGCCAGGGACGTTGTTGTAACTTACAGCGCAGTTCCTGAATGGCTCAATTCAGACGAGAAAATCAAAAAAGAGGACAAAATACTTTTTGTCGGAAACATAAAGAGGCACAAGGGACTCCATACGCTCATTCCTGCCTTCCTTGACGCAAGAAAAAAAGGTCTTGACGCAAAACTTGTGATTGTCGGAAACGCAGAAAATTTCAGGACGGGAGACCGTGGCGTGTCCAAGATGATTGGCGAAATGCCTGAAGGAAGCGTGGACTTTACAGGACGCATAGGAGACGATGACTTGAGGCTTCTGTACAAAAAGTCAAGGGTTCTTGTGCAGCCCTCCCTGTACGAAGGATTCGGTCTTCCTCCGCTTGAAGCCCTGCAGTCCGGAACAAACGTGGTGCTTTCCGACATTCCTGTTTTCAGGGAGATATACAGGGATTATCCCGTGTCATATTTCAGGACGGAGGACGCGTCCGACCTTTCAGAAAAGATTCTTTCGGCGTTCAAGATGGAAATGCCTGAAAACCTTCCACGCATTTACAGTTTCGAGCGGACATACGGCATCATAAACAATGCGTTGAAATCGACCGCCAATTAGACTATAATCACAGCCATGATCATTACCCAGACACCTTTCAGAATGTCGTTTTTTGGCGGCGGAACAGATTTCAGCGGATTCTACAACGAGCATGGCGGCGCCGTAATAAGCACCACCTTCGACAAATACGCGTACGTCACGGTGCGGAGGCTTCCTCCATTCTTCGACTACAGCACGCACCTTACATATTCAAGGGAAGAAAAAGTCAATTCTGTTGAAGAAATACAGCATCCTGCCATAAGGAACGCCATGAAGTGGCTTGGCATGGACAGAATCAGAATGACATACGAGGCGGATCTTCCGGCAAGAAGCGGACTTGGAACGTCTTCTTCGTTCGCCGTGGGAATGCTTGAGGCGTTCTACGCGTTGAGGGGCGAATACGCCGACAAGAGGCGGCTTTCAGACGACGCCATACACCTTGAGCGCACGCTCTGCATGGAGTCAGGCGGAATACAGGACCAGATTGCGGCCGCCTTCGGAGGATTCAACAGGATTGATTTTTCAAGGGACGGCTACACTGTAAGACCCGTCATAATGGGAAAGGAACGAAAGGAAAAACTCAACGACAGCCTGATGCTGTTTTTTACAGGATTCAGCAGGTTTTCAAGCGACATACAGAAGGGAACGGAAAAATCCATGAAGGACAAGACAAGGGAACTGCTTGAGATGTACGCCCTTGTGGACGAGGCCCAGAAGATTCTTACGGAAGGAAGCCGTAACCTTGACGAATTTGGAAAACTCCTTGACTACACGTGGAAGTTAAAGCGTGGAATTTCAGGCGGAATTTCAACCGATTCAATAGACGAACAGTACAAAAAGGCCATGGACGCGGGCGCGCTTGGAGGAAAACTTCTTGGCGCGGGCGGCGGAGGCTTCCTGCTCTTTTACGTTCCAGAAGAAAAACAGAACGACGTGCGGAAGGCCCTTTCAGACCAGATGCATGTTCCATTCCGCTTTGAAAACGAGGGAACAAAGATAATCTACTACACGGCGGAAGACTGAAAAACATAGAAAACCTTACATTTTATGGAGAAAATAATGAAACACATAGACCAACTTTGCGTCCGCTACCCTGCGCTCGCGGAATGCAGGACGCAGATAGAGGCGGCGGCTGAGGCGCTCATAAAATCCTATGAGGAAGGCGGAAAACTCCTTGTCGCAGGAAACGGCGGAAGCTGCGCCGACAGCGACCACATAACGGGTGAACTTTTAAAGTCCTTCTGTAAAAAGCGCGTTCCCCAAAAGGAATTCCTTGACTCGATAAAAAAAATAGACGTGGAAACAGGAGCCTACCTTTCGGACAAACTCCAGGGCTCGCTTCCCGCGATCGCCCTTACAAACAACACCGCCCTTATGACCGCGAGCCTGAACGACGTTGACGGAAACGTGATGTTCGCGCAGCAGGTAAACGGCTACGGAAAAAAAGGCGACGTGTTTCTTGGAATCTCAACTTCTGGAAACTCCAGGGACATAGTGTACGCAACCGTCGTCGCAAGGGCGAAGGGACTTATGACGGTGGCCCTTACAGGACGCGACGGCGGAAAACTTAAAGGAATCGCCGACATAAGCATAATAGTTCCGGAACACGAAACATTCATGATTCAGGAACTGCATCTTCCAGTCTACCACGCCCTCTGTCTTGAGGTTGAAGAGCATTTCTGGAAAGAATAACAGGTTTGGACGGTCGGTATGAAAGTTGTGATAATGGCTGGCGGAAAGGGAACCAGGATACAGTCTGTAAGAAGCGATGTTCCAAAACCCATGATAGAAATCGCAGGAAAACCAATCCTGCAATACCAGATTGAAAACCTAAAGGCGTTCGGGCTTAAAGACATAACAATCGGAGTCGGACACCTTGGAAACGTCATAAAGGATTATTTTGGAGACGGAAGCCGTTTTGGCGTGAACATAAAATATTTTACGGAAGACCGGCCGCTTGGAACCGCGGGCGCTCTTTTTAAAATGCTTGACGGAAGGGACCTTGACGCGGTGCATGCACAGACCGTTCTGGACGAAGACTTCCTCCTCCTGTGCGCGGACGTAATATTCGACGTGGACTTCAACAGGTTCATAGCGTTCCACAGGGAGAAAAAGGCTTGGGCGAGCCTCGCATCCCATCCAAACGGACACCCATACGACTCTTCCCTCCTTGTAACGGAAATCCTTCCGCCAGAAGAGAAAGGCGGACTTCCCATAGACACGTCTCGCGTGGTGGCATGGCTTTCAAAGGAAGACGAACGGCCGTTCTGCAGGAATCTTGTGAACGCAGGACTACAGATAATATCCCCGGAACTTTTGAGGAACGCGGCGGAACACCTTGTTCCACGCCATGCCGACAATCCCGACAAGATTGACCTGGACCGAGACGTTTTAAAGCCCTGTATCGCGGGCGGAAAAATATTCGCATACAGGACCACGGAATACATAAAGGACATGGGAACTCCCGACCGCTACGCTGAAACTGAAAACGACATAAAAAAAGGAAGGGTGAGCGAAAGAAACCTTGCAAAAAAACAGAAGGCCGTGTTTCTTGACAGGGATGGAACTATAAACGTCCCGAATGGATTTGTAAAAGACCCGTCCCAGTTCACCCTTCTTCCAGAAGCCGCACAGGCGGTAAGGAAGATAAACATGGCCGGATACCTTGCGATAGTCGTCACAAACCAGCCCGTCATAGCGAGGGGGGATGCAAGTTTTGAAGACCTCCAGGAAATACACAACAAGATGGAGACTGAACTTGGAAAGGAAGGCGCCTTCGTGGACGGAATATATTTTTGTCCGCACCACACGGACGGCGGCTTTGCAGGGGAAAGACCTGAATACAAAATACAGTGCGGCTGCAGAAAACCAAAGCCCGGCCTCATACTAAGGGCGGCGGAAGACTTCAACATCGACCTTTCAAAATCCTACATGGTGGGAGACAGCGACGGCGACATGAAGGCGGGAATTGCGGCAGGCTGCGGAAAGACTTTTCTTGTAACGGAAGAAGCGACCCTTTTAAAATTCGCCGAAACGTTGAAATAAAATTCAATGCGGAAAATCAGAGGTAGAAATGAAAGTAGCGATTGTTCACGACTGGCTTACAAATTACGGCGGAGCGGAAACCTTCGTCGAACTCTGGCTCAGAATGTATCCGGAGGCGGACATATACACACTCGTGTACGACAAAAAAAAGATGAGGGGGCATTTTGAAGGCGCAAGAATATTCACTTCAAGGCTCCAGAAGATTCCGTTCGCGACAAAAATCTACACGAAACTTTTAAAATTCATGCCAGCGGCGTTCGAGTCGTTCGACCTTTCAGGCTACGACCTGGTTCTTTCATCGTCGTCGTCATGCGCGAAGGGCGTCATAGTTCCGCCATCCGTTCCCCACATAGCATACATACACTCCCCAATGAGGTACGCATGGGACCTTTTCTTCGACTACAGAAAGCGGAGCGGACTTTTTACGCGGCTTTTCATGGACAGGTGGATTCCCGCCATAAGGCTCTGGGACTATGTGAGTTCCCAAAGAATCGACACGCTGGTCGCAAACTCAAAATACATAAAGCGCAGGATTGAGAAATTCTGGAACAGGGATGCAAGGGTCATTTATTCGCCTGTGAACGTGTCAAGGTTCAACCCCGATCCCGCCATTGAAAAACGCGAGGATTTTTACGTTTTTTTCAGCAGGCTCGTTCCGTACAAGAGGGCGGACATGGCTATAGAAGCCTGCATTTCCCTTGGAAAAAAACTTTTTGTGATTGGAAGCGGTTCTGAAGAAAAAAAACTGAAAAAACTTGCAGGCGGAAACGCCGGCATCGTGTTCACGGGAAGAATACCCGACGCCGAGGTGCAGGAAAAACTGCAGCGGTGCAGGGCCATGCTTTTCTGCGCGGAGGAGGACTTCGGTCTTGCGCCGCTTGAGGCAGGCGCGTGCGGCGCCCCCGTGATAGCGTTTGGAAAGGGAGGAGCATTGGAAACCGTAGTGGACGGAATTACGGGCATCTTCTTTGAAAGGCAGGACGCGCAGAGCCTTGCACAAGCGATTGAAAGATTTGAATGTATGGACGAAAAAGGAACTTTCAGGACTGAAAAAATCGTAGGGCACGCAAGGTCCTTCACCGAGGAAAGGTTCCGCGCGGAGTTCCAGAACGCAGTAAGGGAAACCTTCGAAAAAGTCTCAAAAAACACGCCCGTCCGCCATGCCGCAGACTTCAATTCTATAGACTATAAAGACAAATTGAACTAAAATGCACGTATGACAAACACGGAATTCAGGGGTTATTTCAAAAAGACTTACAGAAACGGAACAAGTTCATTTCTTTCGGGCACGATGATAATGCTCACGGATTCCGCCATGCTCCTTTTCAGCATAGGACTTGGATTCTTTCTTGTGAACCTGTTCGCGCCGACCGCAATCAACCTCAGGTCGTTCGTCCTTTACAGCTACTATTTTCCGCTGATTCTGGTGGTCTACTATGTGGCGGGTCTTTATCCTGGCATAATGGTAAATCCCGCAGACGAGGTAAAGAAGATCGCCCTTTCTTCCGCCCTGTGCTTCATCGGAATATGCATGAGCGTCATGTTCCAGGATTCAGGAAACGTCATATCAACCGCCCTGTCCCAGAAAATCATAAAGGACAGCAGCGCGGCCGCCATAATAATATCATTCATCCTTGCAATTCCTTTTTCAACGATCCTGATTCCGGGCTTCCGTGAGGTCGCAAGGAATGTTTTCGGACGGTTCCGCTGGTGGGGCGTTCCCGCCGTGGTTTACTGCACTGGAACGAGCGGCGACACAGTCATAGAAAGGCTTGTCACCAGGAAGGCGCTCGGCTACAAGCCCGCCGTCATCATAAACAGTTCGGCGACGGAATGTTCGATGCACGGCGAAATACCGGTGTTTCCCGACACGTCTGAAATTCTTGAAACGATAAAGTCTCTCGGAATAAAGGTCGCGATAATGTGCGACTACGAGGGAAACCAGAGGCCGATAGCGACGTACTACAGGTACACGATAAGCTGCTCCAAGAACCAGGACTCGCTTTCAAGTTCACTGCACCTGCGCGACATGGGAGGAATACTTGCCTTCTCGGCTACGCACGAACTTACAAGGGGATACAACCTGTTCTTCAAAAGGCTCTTGGACCTGTGGCTTCTTCTGATTTCATCGCCATTCGTGATTCCCGTAATGCTACTCCTTTCCATCTGCGTGAAGATAAGTTCACCGGGACCCGTGTTCTACGGACACAAAAGGGTCGGAAAGAACGGAAGGGAGATAAAGTGCTGGAAGTTCAGGTCGATGTACGTGAACAGCCAGGAAATGCTTGAAAAAATTCTTGCCACGGATGAAAAACGCGCCGCGGAATGGAAGAAGGACAGAAAATTCCTGGACGATCCGAGGGTCACAAAGTTCGGAAAATTCCTAAGAAAGACAAGCCTTGACGAACTTCCACAGTTCTTCAACATACTGCTGAACCAGATGAGCTTCATAGGTCCGCGTCCTGTAACAGGCGACGAAATCGAACAGTATTACGGCGACGCGGAATTCATACTTTCCGTTACGCCCGGACTTTCTGGAATGTGGCAGATTTCAGGACGCTCCGACACGGGCTACGAGGAAAGGATAAACCTCGACACCTACTACATACAGAACTGGTCCGTGTGGCTTGACATCTGGATCATGATAAAGACCGTCTGGGTTGTAATATACGGAAAAGGTGCGTATTGATTCCTATGTGTGCATTGAAAAAAAAATATTTGACCGCGGCGGCTCTGCTTCTTTCACTTGTTCCACTTTTCGCCGACAGGTACAGGATCCGCGGCGTTGCATACGGAATCGACGGAAATACAAAACCGTACGCGCTTGACACAAAGGTCCCGCTTGACAGGAAGACGGTCTTTGAGGACGGAGACGATCTGTCGCTCTACCTCGACGACTACAGGAAGCGGCTTGAAAACACCAGGGCGTTTGAATCGGTGCAGGTTGACTACACCCTCACGCAGGAGGCTGAAACCGAAGCAACCGAAGACGCGGAGGACAGGCTCTACCTTGTTGACATACAGGTTTCCGCAAGGGATTCACTGCACCTTCTTGGAATGCCCTATCCAAAATACGACTCCAACAGCGGCTTCACGTTCAAATTGAAGATGAAGGACACGAATTTCCTTGGTTTCCTTGAAACCATGAATTTCGACCTGAACTTTGAACTTGAGTCCAAGAACGAGGCAAGTCCAAACTACGTGTTCGGGCTGAACATGGACTTCAACATTCCGTTCAAAATGGGAATGCTGGACGCGCTATGGGTGAACGAGCACAAGGTCTCATACACGATCGGAGAAAAGACTCCCGAATGGAACCTCAAGACCGGACTTGCCCTTTCACTTCCATTCGACAGGTGGACTGTAAAACTGGACTTGAACCAGCATTCTGTCCGCGACCTTGACTACGAGGACGCGGATGTAAACGGAACAAAGGTGCATTACGGCGACGGAACTTATTTTGTGGAGGACGCAAAACTTTCCGTTCCAATAACGATACAGGAAGTTTCGGGCTGGGGAAACATCTACTACACCCCCTACCTTCAGGGAAGGTTCAACTGGGATGCCGACGGCATATCGGACCTGAACGACGACCTCAAAGGTCCTGTAATTTCCCTCGGGCAGACCATATCCACGTCAAGGGTGGACTGGGTTGGCAATTTCAGGAACGGACTTTCAGTTTCCTTCACCCAGTCGTTTTCATACAACATACAGAGGCTGGCGTTCATTCCGGCGATACAGGGGGAACTCAAGGCGTACAGGGCGTTCGACAGGCTTGCATTGGCGTCCGACATATACGCGTTCGCATGCCTGAACGGAACGGAGGCGTTCGGCTCAAGGCTCAGGGGAATAAGGGACGAGCAGTACTATTCAATTGAATCGGGACACGGAAACCAGAAGGCCCTGGAAACGCCCGCTGCCGTGGTGATGAACTTTGACATGCCTGTAAGAATCTTCGTCGCAAGATGGGACGAACTTCCACTGTTCCAGAAGTCAAGCAGGATAAGAAAAATAGCAAGATACTTAAGTTTTGAATTCCAGATCTCTCCCTTTGTTGACATAGGCCTTTCAAGGAACAGGGCCACGGGACTTGACTTCCATTACAGGGACGGTTTTTACGCCGCGGGAATCGAAGCCCTTGTTTTCCCCCTCAAATGGAAGGGAATGACTGTGCGTGGAAGCATTGGACTGGATCTTGGACAGAAACTTCCAGGGCTCAAGGGAAAACTGAACCAGGAATGGAGGAACGCCAAGGCGTACGAAATTTCAGTAGGAATAGGACTCCAGTACTAGAACCTTTCCTCTCCCGTGACAATCCTGAGTTTCTTTTCAGCGTCCAGACGCCAGTATTCCTCGGGACTTGAAGATTTTATCGCATTGTAAAGGCTCACGGAAAAAACAGGAGAGGAATTCCAGAACGCCTCCTCGGCAAAATCATTGAAGCCCTTCCACACGTCGTTTCGTATACCCCACTCCACAAGATCCGGGTGCGTTCCCGCCTCGCGGACAAGTTCCGCAAACCCCCTGTATTCAAATTCTGGATTTCTTGAGGAAACGACCTCGTATATTTTTGTAAAGCCCGTGAGGCTTCCAAGCGCCACGCAGTTCATCGCCTTCCGCCGCTCGTTCTTTGAAAGATAGAAGGCCGCGAGGTTGAAATACGCCCTTAGGAGCCTGTAGCCCGTCGCCCGGTACATTCTGAAGAATTTTTCCATGGAATCAGGCTTTGGACTTGATATCGTTCCGTTCATGGCGGAAATCAGAGCAGAATCCCTGTAGAGCGAGTCCTCCGATAGAATCAGAAGCAGATATTCCTCGTATTTTCTGAAATTTTTCTGGGTGAGGGCGATTTCGGAAAGCGAGTAAAGGATGTCGAACCTTTCGTCTGGAACGTCAAGAATTTTTGAATCCTTGAGGGCCTGTAGCATGAGTTTTTCCGCCACCTGATATTCTCCTTCCAGTTGGTACACCCTGCCCTTCAGGAAGTCAGCCTCCGGATAGTTCCTCCTCGCCCCGATGAAAGAAACGAGTCCCGAGCAGGAAGAATTGAACCCCTCAAGTCCGTAGAAATTCCTGTACCGTCCGATTATCTCAAGGGCGTCGTAGTCCTGCCTTTCCTCCAGAACCGGAATTACGTCCAGAACCGCATCTCCCCTCATCTTGACCTCGGCGGGCTTGAACGAATTTTGAAGGGTGAACACCTCCCATTCCGTCCTGCGCCTTCTTGAAGCCTGAGCGCGTTCGCACAGGTTCAACGCCTTTCCATATTCCTGCGTCTCGAACGCTATTTTCGCGTCCTCGAATATGCGCCTGTCGTTCATTATGTAGTCTGGTTTCTGCGGCTGCGCGGCTGAAAGAAATCCTGCGCAGAGGACGGAAATCATGGAAGCGGTCAAAAGTCTTTTCATATCAAGCACCTTTTTTTAAAATCAGTCTAAAAGAGAGTTCAACTCCTCTCTGAATATCTTATCGGCATCTTTTTCATCAACCGTTCGGATTATTTCACCCTTCCTGAAGATTATCGCCTTTTTCCCAGAACCCGCGATTCCTATGTCCGCGTGCCTGCCTTCGCCAGGTCCGTTCACAACGCATCCCATCACCGCGACGGTAAGATCCTTCCTTATCGAAAGAAGTTCGTTCTGCCACCTCTCCACAAATTCATGGACGGCAAATCCCTCGCGTCCGCACCTTGGACAGCTTACTATCGTAACGCCGCCCTTCCTAAGTCCACATTCCCGAAGAATTTCCCTTCCCGCCACAACCTCGTTTTCAGGACTTGAAGAAAGGCTCACCCTGACGGTAGAGCCGATTCCCTCCCTCAAAAGGTGCGAGAACGCCAGTGTAGACTTCACGACCCCTGAAACAAGAGGTCCCGCCTCGGTTACTCCTATGTGCAGCGGAGCGTCGTATTTCCTTGCAAAACACTCGTTCGCCTCTATGGTTTCCTGCACGGAGGAAGCCTTCATGCTGACGACGTAGCGGTCGAAGTCCATCTCATCGAACACCCGCGCCTCCCTTGCGGCCGCCTCTGAAAGCGCCTCCGCCCGGTCCATCATTCCTTCATCGACCTTGGACGCAAGGTCTTTGGGAAGGCTTCCGGAGTTTACTCCAATACGTATGGCCGCGTTCCTTTCCCTGCAGGCGGCAACTACGGCCTCCACCCTATCCCGGCTTCCTATGTTTCCAGGATTTATCCTGATTTTTGGAATTCCTCCCTCCACGCAGGCGAGTGCAAGCCTGTAGTCAAAATGTATGTCCGCCACCAGGGGAACGTCAGTCCTTTCCTGTATGGCTGAAAGACTTTCCGCGCTTTTCATGTTTGGAACCGCAAAGCGGATTATGTCGCAGCCAAGCGATTTAAGGGAGTTGATTTTCCTGAGGATTTCATTCATCGCGTCCATGTCGTCGATGGCGTCCTCAATCCCTTCCTTCCACATCGTCTGTATCGTAACAGGCGAGTCTCCGCCAATGCAGATTTTTCTGATGTTTCCGCTTCCGCCTATGTGAACTTTTCTGGTGGATTTAAATTCTGTTTTCATAACGGTGATTATACAATATTGCGCGCAAAAAAAAAGTGCCGTCCTACAGGAAGTTTTATTCCTTCGCGGACGGCAAAATTGTTCGAATTTCTTTTAAGGAAACGCCTAGCAGACGATCATTGAGAAAACCATTGCAAAGAGGGCGACGGTTTCACAGAGACCTACGACCATGATGTACTGCGCGAAACCCTTTCCCGTTTCACCGAGAGCGTCGCTTCCAGCCGCGCCCGCCTTTCCCTGCGCTATCGCAGAAAAACACATCGCAAGTCCTGAGGCGATTCCAAGTCCCATGAGGAAGCCCGCGTTCTTTTCAGAAGAGGACATAGACTGCATGAGGAGGAAGCCGTAGATAGTCTGTGTCAAAGGTGCGCCTGCAAAAACCGTAAGAATGAACGGGGCGGGCTTGTTGTTCACATAGCACCTCTTCCACGCGCCGATCGCGCCCTGTCCGGCGATTCCAATTCCAATCGCCGAACCTATAGCGGCGATACCCATACAGACTGCAGCTCCCAGCATACCAAAATCAAAAGCCATAGTAAAATCTCCTAAATTAATAGTAATTTTTTAGTTTTTTGCCTTCAAACAGAAGGACTATCTATTTTCCTTTTCACTGAAAGGACTATATTTGAATCCAGACCACGACATTCCAAGATGTGTGGAGAACTCCAGGGTGTTAAGACGCACTCCGTGTACAATTACTGAAAGCAGGTTCAACACCATGTTCAGACCGTGTCCGAACACAATCAGAGCCACGAACGCGGCGAACATTATCGCGTGTCCAAGAAGCGGGCCTGCCATGGTGTTCACTGTGTTTGAAATCGCCGCGCCCGCAAGACCTACCGCCCAGAGCCTTATGTATGAAACTATGTCCGAGAACACGTTCACAACTCCAAGCAGCACCGAGATAATGTTCTTGCAGCTTTCAAGGATTGAAGAAAGCACGCTTCCCTCGTAGCTGCTGAACACAAAACTCATCGCAAAGCCTATTCCCACAAGAGAGACTGCAAGGATTCCCACAGGAACTCCGTATAAAACCACGTCGAATCCAAACACATCTGAACTTACAACCATGTTCAGCACGACGTAGAACATTCCCCAGAGCTGGAGAAGAGAACCGAACTCTCCCAGCCACTTTAGAGACCTTTGAGAAACATTCCTTGCAATGCCCTTCAAGTGCGCTACGGAAAGTTGAAGGAACGCGAGCGTAAAGCAGAATATCTGGAGGTTCTGCGCGGTTGAAAGATGGATCCCGGAAGCCTCGTCGGACCACACA
>JBHAFG010000019.1:0-31182 GCA_041855945.1 Treponema sp.
AATGAAAACGTCTTGAAGGACGGCGGATCTTCGGAAGTTTATGCGGATGCAGATAAAACTTCCGGCACGGCTTATGAGGATACGGATAAGACCACGCCGGTTTATACGGATACAGATAAATCCGAAGCCCCGGTTTATACGGATACGGATAAGACAAAGAGTTTTACAGACGCGAAAATAAATGAGGACGTGTCGGAAAAAATCCATTCAGATTTTACAGATCTTGACGGCAGTGAAGCCTCCCCTGGCGAAAAGCCTTCTGAAGAGCCGTTTGTGGAAACTTCGGAGGACTATGAGCCTGTGGAAGAGTATTACAGCACGGAAGATGAAAGTTCTCCTTCGGATGAGCAGGTCAAGAATGCAGGAAAGGTTTCCTCCGTGCCATTTGACGGAAAGTCCGAAGAAAAGTCCTACAGTGAAGAAGCGGCTGAAAGCGAAGATTATGGCGTGGTGCACGTTGAAAACACGGAGACTCCTACGATAGAAGAAGATGATGTGGATTCCGACGAGCCTGTTGTGATAGACGACGAGAGGGATTCAAGCCTTGTTGAGCCGTCGCTCATTGAAGAAACAATTGTAGAGAACGAGGCGGGCATTTCATCTTCTGAATATTTCCTGGACGAGGCTGAAACCATTACGGGCGAAAATACAGAAGAGCCGATTGTTGAAGAAACCCTTGTCTCCGAGGACTCTGTTGCGGATGTTTCAGGCGGATCTGTAAAAGCCGAAGAACGGACGAATACAGTTCAGACAGAACCGGTTGGCGCCCACGAGGAACTTGACGACATTCCTAGTCCTGAGCCGTACTACGAGGCCGACATTGAAAACGAAAAGAACAGGCGGCTCGACTACGCGAACGAGGAACAGAAGATTCTGAGCGACATAAGCGCCGAGCCTTTGGACGAAAAGATTGTGGGAGACGAACTTTCTGATTCCGCATCTCTTGTTCCTTTTGACGAGGGCGATGGACTTCGCTCAAATACGACTGATGTTGCTCTTTTGCAGGAAGAAGAACATGAGCCTGAGGAAACTGAACAGGAAGACTTGAAGATATCTTCTGAAAATTCAGAGGAAGAATACGCCTCCCTTGAATCTGAAAAGATTTACGGCGAAGGACTTGAAGACATCGACGATTCTGAAAAAACTGATGTTTCTGACAAGGAATCAGGCGGCGCGGACCACACGGCCCATGCGGAAGCCCTTCCTTCCGAGTCCGTCGTTGGAGATGAACTTTCAGAAATTGAGGAAGACGTTTTGACCGAGGGCAGGGTGTTGAATGAGCCTGAAGTGGAGGTTGTTGAAGAGACCTGCATTTCAGAGGCTGAGGAAGAAGTTTTCGAACCTGAATCAGAGCCTGAAAACGAAACCTACGAGGCGATTGTGCTTGTTCCGTCTGTTCCAAATCCACCTGAAACTGCGGCGCAGAAAACAGCATCCTCAAAAGTTCCGTTCATCGTGGAAGAGGATAAAAAGCCTGTTGCCGCAGAGCCATCTTCCGCGCGGCATGACTGGAGGGAAAGGATTCTTTCAAGCGAATCCCTTCTTGCAAAGGGAACATGGTACGTTCAGGTTGCGGTTCTTTCCGAGCCTTCGAACATACAGGCGCTTGTTTCAAAGTATGAAAAATCCTATCCGATTGTTCTTGTGCCAACTTCAAACGGCAGGGGATACAAGGTTCTTGTAGGTCCGCTTTCAATGGACGAATACGGAGCGGTTCTTGCGCGGTTCAGGAGCTACGGCTACAAGGATGCCTTCCTCAAGGCCGTAAAATGAGGCTTGGTGTTTTGAAAATATAGGTTTCCATACTGTTGCATACGGTTGAAAGACTTCAAGATGAGCGTATCGTCTTGAAGTCTTTTTTTGTTTAAGTTGAACTTTAAAAAAACCGTTAATCATAGTAAGAATCTTTCGGGAGCCGACTTGCACTTGTAATTTGGTGCGTTTGTGGGGTAAAATTATAGGAAATGCCTGGATTAAGTCAACTTAAAAAATTCAATTCGGATATTCTTTCACTTGGAGGCGAACCTGAACACAGGGCGAAACGCGGTGAAAAAACTATCCCCTTTCCTCTTCCAAAAGGCATTAAAGATGTAAACGATTCCGACGACTTTGTAATGGGAATGCCGGAGCCTGTAAGTTATGGAACGGTCGCGGCGAAAAAAGACGAACCCGAGGATTTTTCCGACATCATGGGCGGTTCTTCGGCGGGAACGCCGTCCACCTCCACAAAAAGCGAACAGTCTGCCGCGGTTCCCGGCATTTCACTTCCAGATTTATCTTCCATAATAAACGCCGCTCCAACCGAGGATATGGCGGCTCCAGACCTTTCAATGTTCATGGAAGAGCCTGAACCTGAACCTGAGGTTGTTGAAAAACCAAAGGAAAAACTCATCGACGAGTTGAGCCTTGACGATCTTCTTGGCGGGGCGGGTTTTGACGGTTCAGAAGGAATGGAGGACGAGCCTCCACGGACGGAACCTGAATACGAGGAGGATGTTTCAGGGGAAGGCGGATCTCTGGAAGAACCGTTTGAAGCGGATTTTTCCGATTCTTCGCTTTCAGGCGGAATAGACGCCTCCGTGCTGAAACCTGTAGAACCTTCTGAAACAAAAATTCAGTCTCCAGAAACTGCAATAGACAGGGATATAGAGGCCGCCCTGGGACTTTCAAGTCAGGAGCCGTCCGCAAAGGCGGATTCCAATACGGGAGTGTCGGATTTTCCTTCTCTTGACGACGCACTTTCACTTGATCCAAAAATAGACTCGGACGGCATAGAAGAACTTGACGCCTCGGATTTTGCGCCGGGCGAATCGTTCTCGCTTGAAGACTTTACCGAACTGAACGAAACTTCCCCGGATTTTTCACAGAAAGACGCGTTTTCCGATGAAGATGTTTCAGACGAGGTTTTGAAAGACGAAATGGAATCTTTTGGCGGCATAGAAGTTACCGAGGATTCAACTCCCGTTCCGCCTTCAAAAAACATTGATGGAGCGGACGGCGGTTTTTCCCTGCCAGAAAACATTGGTTTTGAAGAACCCTCCGCGGATTTTTCTGCGTTTGAAGAAGGTGTTGAAAAATCCGATTCTGCGGACGGTTTTTCAGACGCGGATTTTTCCATTGGCGGTACAGCCGACGATATTTCAACCGGCGGTATTCCAACCGACGGGGATAAAGTTTCCGATGTTCCTGTAAAAGATGAATTTGATGAGGGAGATGCCGCTTCTGTTCCCGCGGGGCTTTTTGACCCTGCGGACATGGAGATGCCCGAAGGTCTTGACGAAAATTTTGTGAACTCGAATTTTGGATCGGAGGATTCTTCTGGAGAGTTCAATTCCGAAAATCTTGACGTTCCCGATTTTTCTGAAAATTTTGATTCCGCGGCGGAAAATACTGAGGATGCTGCATCTTCCGCAGATTTTTCCGACCTGGATTTTCCGTCCGATTCGCCTGAAACTGAAAAAAACGATGAAAAATCCGAAATAGATTCATTTTCAGAAGCGAATGATGATTTTTCGGCGGATGAAACCTCTTCAAATCCATTCGCGGACAGTTTCGACCTTGACGCGGAAACCACTTCAATCGACCTTTCTCCGGGAGCGTTTGATTCTCCCGAAAATATTTCCGACGGAGCAGAGGCTTCCTCCTCCGACGATTTTGCTGGAATCGACTTCAACCTTGACGACAATTTTGACTCCGGAACGGAGGAGGTTGACGCTTCCGCGTTCGAGGAAGGACCCGCTCCAGAAAAATTCGACATTTCCGCAATGGAGGGAATGGATTTTCCCGACACTGACGCGCAGCTTGGCGGACAGAATGGCGAATTTGAATTCAGCAACACGGATACGATGTCCTTTGAAAGCGGCGACTTTGAAATTCCGGGCTACACCGGAGAGAACATCCTTGACGAAAAGCAGCAGGAAAAACTCCGTAAAAAGCGCGAGGAGGCTGCTTCTCTTGAGGAAGACGAAATTCCTCCAAACACCCTCACGGACGAACAGTATGCCAAGTTCTTGAAGAATCTTTCAAACTATCCGCTGAACGTAAGGATAGCGGTTGAAGATTTAATAGTAAAAAACGAGTTCACGGACGACGCGGAATTCGAGATTGTACAGAAGGTGCTTAAAAAAGTTCCCGCTCGAAACCTTGCCGCCGAACTTGAAAAAATGCTCGACATTCCAATTTCCGTTCCGCGCGACTTTGAAAGGCGTACGGCGGAAGAGTACGAGGCCTACAAGGCGTCCCTTTCATACCAGCTTAGAAACAAGATTCTTCCTGGAACGATACTTGGAGTCGCCGCCCTGCTTGCCTGTGTCGGACTTTTCTTTTTTTCAAGGAACTGCATATACAGGCCGCTCAGGGCGTCCTCCCTTTACAGGCAGGGCTACGCCTACATAGAAACGGAGGACTTTCCTCAGTCCGAGATAAAATTCAACCAGGCGTACAGGTGCAGGGTCAGTAAAAAATGGCTTTACCGCTACGCGCAGGGCTACAGGTCACACAGGCAGTACATACGTGCCGAACAGATGTACTGCCTGGTTCTCGCCAGGTTCAAAAATGAAAAACAGGCGGGGCTTGAGTACGCCCGTATGAATCTTGACGACCTTGCAAACTACGAGAAGGCTGAAAAAATCCTCCTGCGCGAGGTTCTGGACCACCACATAAACGATCCCGACGGGCTTCTTCTTCTTGGCGACACGTATCTTGAATGGGCAACGGAAAAAGATTCTTCAAAATTCGAGGATGCAAGGCTTAGGTATTCGGAACTTCTGCAGCTTTACGGCGGAAAGGGATTTTCTCAGAACGTTCTGTACAAGGGGCGGATGATGCGCTATTTCGTTCGCACGGACAATCTTCTTGAAGTGCTCCAGTTGAAGGACAACTTCATGGTGAAGAAGAAGACCCTTGGCGCGGACGACTGGACTGAGATGAGCGGATTCCTGCTTGAAAAACTGTACGGGCCCATAGATCCTTCGCAGGAATACCTCAGGACAAAGATTGAGGACGTAAAGGAAATGCTCATGCGGGCCGTAAAGGAGGATGACAGAAATCCTGTCGCCCTGTACAACCTGAGCAAGTATTACGTATACATGAACAACAGGGAACTTTCGCGATCCGCCCTGAACAGGACGGTGAACGCCTTTGATGCCGCGGAGCGTATAAAACGCCGTGACATGTACAAGTACATAGACTCATACAGGCTTTTGGGCGAGGAATACGTGCAGATCCGTGAATATTTCAAGGCGATGGAGCAGTACACAAGGGGAATATCCCTTTACCAGTCCGAGCGTGACGGAAACGGTTTTGTGGGCGATCAGAAGGTTGGAAAACTGTATCAGGACATGGGCGACATAGACTATTTCATCTCCGGGGACATGGAAAGCGCCCTTGTAAACTACCAGTCTGCGATTGAAACAAAGAACGACGTTCCTGAAATCCGATACAAAATCGGCTACATAAAATACAGTTCAAAGAACTACTCCGAGGCGCTGGGCTCGTTCATGAAGGCGGGCGAGGACTATCCGGACGACATAAACTTTCTTCTTGCGATGGGTAACACGCTCTCTCTAAGGGACGACAACTTTGCCTCCCAGGGGTATTACGAGCACCTCATTGATGAACTGAACGCCATAATCGACAGGAAGCAGATAATGTTCCCGCAGGCAAAACCCGCCCATGCCGAGATAGTCGACTCGTACATGAGGGGAATGAACAATCTTGGAGTTACATTCTACAGGCTTGCAAAGCGCACGGGTTCAAGCGTGTTCAACGCAAGGGCGATGGTGGGCTTTCAGGAATCGCTCAGGGCGTGGGACACGCTCACAAGAAACCAGGAGACCATGCTCAGGCTTCCTGGCGGAAACCTTGCCGCCCAGAACTTGAAGTACATAAGCCAGCCGCTTCCGTCATACGAGCCTGCGATATACACTGAACTTCCAAAGACGCTTTATGAGGAAGAGGAGTTGAGGTAGCCGCATGGAAGAAAAACTCAAGCCTTCTTTTAAGCGTGGAATTGTCGCGACCCAGTACAGGAACAGCATAATAAAGGAACTTTTCAGAAAGACCATACATCTTTGCAGCGCCTTTGTTCCTCTTTTCATACGGCACGCAAAAATTCCAACCCTGATACTTCTTTTCGCTGCCCTGGTGCTCTATACGGTTTCAGAGGCGTTGAGGCTTGGTGGAAAGTCCATAGTGCTCATATCCAAGGTGACGGAGGTTGCGTCAAGAAAACGCGATGAGAACAAATTCGTCCTTGGACCTGTAACCCTTGTAGCGGGAATCATCGCCGCCTCCCTGCTGTGGAAGATAGAATGTGCCACCATAGGAATATTCGCGCTTGCGTTCGGAGACGGACTTGCAAGCCTTTCTGGAAAACTTTTTGGACGCGTCCACGTTCCGTTCACCAACGGAAAGACCGCGGCGGGAAGCCTCACCTGTTTTTTTGCTGTGTACATATCCTCGTTCTGCGTGTGTGGAAACGCCCTTGTGAGCCTTGTTCTTGCGTTCGCCGCGATGATTGTAGAGGTTGTTCCAATGACTGATTTTGACAACATAGTCATTCCTGTCCTGATTGGTGGACTTTCACAGGTCCTTCTTCCGTTCTAGTCGTTCCACAGATATATGTCGTGCAGTTTTTTAAGATACATTGCAGTTCCGGCGATAAGCGCGGAAGAGCCGAGCGCGAGGGCGAATATGCTGTACGCCGCGCAGAGCGTCATGTATCCCGCCGAAATCAAAAACATTCCAAACGCTAGCCTGTAGTTTTTTCTTCTGTCGATTGATTCAAAAAGAAGGCTTATGAAGCCCAGCGTCATGGTTCCGTGCTGCGCGGCGTTCAGAAGATGCCGCAGGCCCCATTCGTATCTGCCTTCGGGAAGCACCACGCTTGTGTTTATGGGGTAGGTCAGTCCAAAAATAAGACCGAGGACGAAAATTATCAGTATGTTTCTTTCCACGTACTGCCTGTGTTCAGCCTTTGAGTATGCGGCGGCGAACAGGATGCTTATGCTGCATACAGTTCTTCCTGCAAGGACAAGACGCGTCGCAAGCAGGGCGACGGACTGCTGTGAATCCCAGAGGTCCATCAGCGGAAACGAGAGGCGCGCGGCCTCGCAGAAGCAGCCTACAAGAAATGCAGTGAAGAATATTATTTCCGAGGACTGGGATTTTTCAAATTCAATTCCAAGGACAATAAGCGAAACGAAGGTGTACGCAAGTATTATGAAAACTGAGATGAACGTGCAGATATACCTGTACTGGAAAATTGCGAATTCTTGGAATTTCATGGCGGAAAGCCCGTCTGGAACAGAGGCGTTTCCAAGATACAGGCTGATTCCAGTCGCAGCCAGCGTGGAAAGAATCAGCGCCATCGAAATGAATATCAGCAGAAAAATCAGCCTGTTCTTTAGTTTTATAGTCATCTTAAAAATCTTAACTTCAAAGCAAATAATAGTAAAGACTTGCGTTTAAAAACCGAAAATAAAGTGAAAAGGTTTTCAGGGGGAACTATGAAAAAACTTATAGCAGGTGGACTTTTTGTTATGCTTTCCGTGTCGGCGTCTTTTGCGGGCGATTCCGCGGTTCTTGTGAACACAGGTTTTTCCGCTGACGGAAACCATTACATATTCGGGCAGTACGGACGTGTGGACAGGACTTTTCAGGGCTGGGCGGAAATTTACACTGTTGACGTGAATGAAAACGACTATGTTGACGGCGGAGTTTTTATGACGAAGCCTTCAAGGGCGACCGCGGCAAAAAAAGGCCGCGAAGTGTACGACGAACTTGCATCCCGCGGTTCACATTTTACTGAAAAGTACAGGGCGTCGCCTTCAGGGGCGGACCAGATTCTTTACATAAGGGAGGAGGAAAAAAAATCCGCGACGGACGAGATTCTGTTCAAGGATTTTACTTCCTCTATAGGGGCGGAAAGCGCCGTTTACAGCGTTGTCCTGGTTCCAACATACAGCGGTTCGGGCGTGAACGCAAGGTCTTCGTTTTTCATCAATCTTGAAAAAAAAGATGGAAATGGAAATGTGGTCGCAAGGCAGCAGGTTGGAACTCCGTCAATAAAAAGGGCGGGCGTAACGGGCTACAAAATCGAAAGAATCGAATGTGACCGGACAGGAAGAAACCTTGTGTTCATAATCGAAAAGACTGTTCATGACAGGACGGGCGTGAACATAAGGTATATGGTCGAGGCCTGTTCACTGAACGCTGATTTTTCAGTGCCTGCTGCAAAGCGGGAAAAGTCAGCGGCGGAACGGGGAATTTCAGGCGGAAGCGTAAAGCCTGTGGTTGAAACGCTCAGGCCTTCCGAGGTTGTTACTGTTGACATCAATCAGTCGTCCTTTGACTATGGCGATGAAAAATAATAAAGATTACTAAAAGTTGTTTTTCCTCCAGAGAACTGCCGGACTTCTCCTTCCGGCAGTTTTTCTTTTAAAAATCGTCCGTATAAGCCTTACGCGGATTTTTTTTTCATGTCAAATTTACAGCGGAGTCCTCATTTTTTGAAAAACTTTCACCAATATATTGTGCATTTAAGTGCGGAATTCTTTGTCTTTTGGTGTTTTTCTTAAAGGAGGTTTACATTGAAAAAATCGTGCAGAAAAGAAACGCTTTTTGTTCTTGTCGAGAGCCTTGCGCTTACAGTTCTGGTGCTTGGCTTTCTTTCTCCCCTTTCATGCAAGATAACTGAACTTGGACTTCAGTTTGTAAAGTCGGACTACGAGCCTCCGAGCCTTACGGATTTTTCCGTGTCGGACTCATCCAGCGCGACGCTCCGTTTTTCGCGCGAGGTGAGGCTTTCAGGGCTTGAGGTTCTTCCGTCAAATTCTGTAAGTTCCGTTCTGTATGGGTCTTCCTCCGACGGGAATTTTTCTGTTTCGGTTGAATTTGAGAAGGTCCTGGTCGTGGGAGAAAAATACAGCCTGTATGGAATCGCTGATGATGGTTTTGGAAACAGCCTGACTTTCAGCCTGCCTTTTTCAGGCTACAATGAAAACGTCGCGGGACTTGAAATCCTGGAAGTCCATTCAAAATATGCGGGGCAGTCCAACGGAAACGGCGTGTACAAGAACGAATACGTTCTTTTTCATGCATACAAGTCTGGAAATCTTTCGGGGCTAAGGATTTTGGGGGCGCACGACGGAGAGGAAAAATCATGCAGTTTTCCGCCAATCGAGGTTCGTGAAGGCGAAAAAATCGCAGTGCACCTTAGAAAAAAAGGAGAAGGCTGTATCGACGAACTTGAAGGCGACCTTTCGCTTTCCACCGCCTGCTATTCAAAGTCAGGCGTGCGCGACCTCTGGGCGGAAAACGAGGGCTCTCGTCTTGGCGACGACATGGACGTGATTGTCCTTGAGGACGTGTTCAGGAAAAAAATTGTCGACGCCGTTCTTTACGCTCCGTCTTCTTCCGAGGACTGGAAGGGAGAGTTTATGAGGAATCTTGCTCGAAGGGCGCATGACGAGGGCGCGTGGAATGGCTTTCTGGTGGAAGATTCAGCAAAAAGCGACGGAATGACAGCGAGCCGGTCTCTTTTACGCAATGGAAGGGGCGGAGAGGCTTCTTCATGGACGGTTTCACTGTGTTCGCTTAGGTGATTTTTTTTACAATTTTGGCGGACAGGTGTTATAATCTCCATTAGTTTACCGTGCATGGAACGCGGCGCGCAGGATGACTGCAGAGCCGCCGCATGAAATTCTATGCGCGGCTTTGTTTATTATTTGCTTTTTTTATGGAGATTAAACTATGGCAAGATACAGACCCTATGATTCCATCTCGTTCCTTGATTCATACAGGGGAGTGGATTTTTACGGCGAATGGCCTACGGTTCCTGAAATGTTCAGCATAACGGCAAAACGTTTTCCAGACCGGCCATGCTTCACGGATTTCGAGGGGGAGGGCGGAACAAAAAGGTCGTGGTCATACAGCGGCGTCCTGGCAGAGGTAAAAAGGCTTTCTTCATGGCTTGCGGCAAACGGCGTCCGCCACGGCGACAGGATTGCGGTTTCCGGAAAGAACTCTCCTGAGTGGGCGGTCGTATATCTTGCGGCTCTTTATTCAGGCGCGATAATATGTCCTTTGGACTACGCCCTTCATCTTGAGGAGATTGAAAATCTTCTTGAAAGGTCCGAGCCGAAATTCTTTTTCGTGGACGATGAAAAATATTCCCATTTCTCGCAGAAAAAATGTCCTTTCGGCGTTTATTCTTTAAGTCCAAAAGAGAAGGAAAAATACGTGCTGAACCTTCCGCGGCTTGAGGGAGGAGACGTCCAGAAGCCTCTTTCTGAGGAAACCGCCGCAATTCTTTTTACAAGCGGAACTACAGGAATTCCAAAGGGCGTCATGCTTTCCCATAAGAACATCGTGAGCGACACATACATAGCGCAGTCCCACATGAGGCTTTACGAAACCGACGTTTTTTACGCCCTTCTTCCAATACACCACGCGTATACAATGCTAGCGGTTTTTATGGAGGCGATTTCCGTTGGAGCGGAGATTGTATTTGCGCGCGGAATGGCGGTTACAAAAATGCTCAAGGAACTGAAGGAAGGTAGAATTACAATGCTCCTTGGAGTTCCAATGCTTTTCAACAAACTCGCCGCAGGAATCATAAAGGGAATGAAGGAGAAAGGCGCGTTTGTACATGGAATGTTGAAAATCCTCATGGGCTTTTCTTATTTCTGCAAGAAGACTCTGGGCTTCAGCCCGTTCAAGAACCTTTTCAAGGCGATTCTGGACAAGGCGAGCATTGGAACCATACGAATCGCAATATGCGGTGGAGGTCCTCTTGCAAAGAGCGTGTTCAAATTCTACAACCAGATGGGCGTGGATTTTGTGCAGGGCTACGGACTTACGGAAACATCGCCCATAATCACATTGAATCCTGTCGAACACTTCAAGATTGAGAGCGTGGGAAGATATTTTGTTGACTACATGGAAATGAAGATAAACGAGCCCGACGCGGACGGAGTTGGTGAAATCTGCGTGAAAGGTCCCATGGTCATGCAGGGCTACTACAGGATGCCGGATGAAACTTCCAAGGTTTTCACAGACGACGGCTGGTTCAAGACGGGAGACCTTGGCTGGATTGACGGCGAAAACTACGTCATGCTTTCGGGGCGCAGCAAGAACATGATAGTAACCGAAGGCGGAAAGAACGTCTATCCTGAGGAGATAGAGGATTCGTTCCAGCTTGAAACGGACATACAGCAGATTACCGTCCAGGGCTACATAGCGGACAGCAAGATGAGGTCTGAGGAACTTGAGGCCCTTGTATATCCTAGCGACGAACTTTTCAGACGGCTTTCCCTTGAACGGGAGGGCTTGGACGAGGCGTCAAGAAAAACCGTGGAGGCGGAATTGCAGTCGGTTGTGGACAGGGTGAACAAGAGGCTCCAGCCTTACCAGAGGATTACAAGAATCGAGGTGCTTGAACATCCGCTTGAAATGACCACAACGCTCAAGGTGAAACGAAAATACAGGGAGTCTTAAAATATAATTGTAATTTTTAAGAGCCTGCATTAATATGGTTCGTATGAAGTTTACGAGAAGTAGTGGAATTTTGATGCACCCGACATCTTTTGCGGGTACACCCGGTATTGGTACGCTGGGTAAGGCCGCGTACAAATTTGTTGACTGGCTTGAATCCGCCCACCAGACGTTGTGGCAGGTTCTTCCAATTGGACCTACAGGATATGGCGACTCTCCTTACGCGTCCTTTTCTACATTCGCAGGAAATCCATTGATGATTGACCTTGACGCGCTTGTGGAAAAAGGCTGGGCGAGGTCTTCGGACATCGAGGCGGCCGACTACATAAAGACGACCGGAAAAGTTGATTTTGGCGCGGTCGTATGGTGGAAGATGCCCGTACTTTTCAAGTGCGCGGAATTCTTTCTTGAAAACTGCGGCAAGGAATCAAGGACCCTCTACGAGGCGTTCAAGAACGACAATTCCTCTTGGCTCGACAACTATGCGAACTTTACGAGCATAAAGCAGTTCTACGACGCGGAGGCTGAAAGGCAGGGGATAAGCGGCATCGCGCAGATGTGGAACGCGTTCTGGCCTTCCGACCTTGCAAGGTGCGATCCAAAGGCTGTCTCAAACTGGAACGCGGCCCACACGCAGAACATAGAGCAGATAAAGGTCATACAGTTCTTTTTTGCCCAGCAGTGGTTCAGCCTGAAGTCCTACGCGAACAGAAAGGGCGTCAAGCTCATCGGCGACATTCCGATTTTTGTGGCGCCTGATTCCGCGGACGTATGGGCTAACCAGTCTCTGTTCCAGCTTGACAAAAATGGAATTCCGCTCAAGGTTGCGGGCGTTCCGCCTGATTATTTTTCAGCCACCGGACAGTTGTGGGGAAATCCCCTGTACGACTGGAAGGCGATGAAGAAGGACGGCTACTCCTGGTGGGTGAAAAGAACGCAGAGGATGACGGAACTTGTGGACATCCTCAGAATCGACCATTTCCGTGGATTCGAGGCGTACTGGTCCATTCCTTATGGAGATCCTACGGCTGTGAACGGCGAATGGGTTCCAGGTCCGGACATTGAACTTTTCAACACCATAAAAAAATCTTTGGGAGACCTTCCAATAATCGCGGAAGATCTTGGCGTCATTACAGACGGAGTGAGAAAACTCCGCGATGATTCAGGATTTCCTGGAATGAAGGTGCTTCAGTTCGCCTTCGATCCAAACGAGGCCGGAAAGGACGGAATGGTCAACGCCTTCCTTCCACACATGTACGCGCAGTCGTCTGTTGTGTACACCGGAACCCACGACAACGACACCATGCAGGGCTGGCTTGACGGCGCGAGCGACGCGGCTGTAAAAATCGCCGCGGAATACGCGTTCGGAAAAAAGATGACCGAGGCCGAGGCAAGGAAGGCTTCTTCCGACGGTTCTCTTGCAAGAGCCCTGGTGAGGTCCGCGATCGCATCGACGGCTGACATGGCGGTGATTCCAATGCAGGACATACTCGATCTTGGAACGGAGTCGCGCATGAACGTTCCGAACACCACCGGCACAAACTGGTCGTGGCGTATTGAGCCTGACGCGCTCAGGGCGGAAGACGCCGAGTGGCTCGCCTTTGTTTCAGACCTTTATGGAAGAAACATAAACAGATAGTTTTTATGAACATTGTTGCCGTGCGGACTTTTTACATGGAACGCACGGCTTTTTTTTACTCCGAAAAATCCTTTCAAAAACGTCCGCCTGAACGCTGATTGTAAAATCCTTCGCTTTGGTATAAAGTCCAAGCGTATGGAAAGATTTAATTGCGTTGTTGTGCTTGGCCCCACTGCCGTTGGAAAAACTTATATTGGCGTTCAGATTGCAGGAAAATTCAACGGCGAGATTATTTCCGCGGACTCAAGGCAGACATACAGGGGGCTTGACATAGGCTCCGGAAAGGACATCGTTGAATACAGTTTTGACGGAAAGGCGGTTCCATACCATTTGATTGACGTCGCAGATTTGAGCATGGAATACAATGTTTTCCACTACCAGCAGGATTTTTACAGGATTTTTGACGACCTTGTTTCAAGGAAGGTGCTTCCTGTGGTTGTGGGCGGAACCGGCCTTTATCTGGATGCTGTGATAAGAAACTACGACCTTGTTGACGTTCCGGAGGATGCGGAACTTAGGGAATCTTTCAGGAACAAGAGCCTTGAAGAACTTTGCAGGATTTACCTTGAACTTAAGCCCGACCTCCATACTAAAAACGACCTTGAGGAGCGTGAACGTGTTATGCGGGGAATTGAGATATGGCACGGAACCCACGGAAAAAAAGCGGAGGAATTGAAGAAGACGATGTATCCGCGTCCTGAAATTCGTCCGCTTGTGATAGGAACTACGTTCGCGCGCGAAAAAATACGCGAGAACATCCACAGAAGGCTTTTAGAAAGAATCCGCGAGGGCATGGTGGATGAAGTTTTAAAACTCCATGAAGAAGGGGCAAGTTGGGAGCGGCTTGAAAAACTCGGCCTTGAGTACCGCTACTGCTCTCTTTTCCTTCAAGGAAAATACGATTCTGTTGAAAGCATGGCAGACGACCTGTTCATAGCGATAAGGCAGTTCGCCAAGCGGCAGGAAACATGGTTCCGTTTCATGGAAAAAAACGGAGTCAAGATAAACTGGCTTCCGACCGTGCAGGACAGGGAAGAGCGCGCACGCGCGGCCCTTGAACTTGTCGCAAAATATTTTTAGGCGTTGACCGCAACCTTTACAGGCTCTTCGATTTCCGTCAGGTATCCGGTCCTTATGCAGCTGTCAAAAAGTTCCCTGCTCAAAAAATCGTTGGTAACGTCCTCGTAGCCGTCCATGTCCCTTACGATTTTGATTACGAATCCGTCGTCCGTTTCCTTGAGGATAGTCATGTAATCGTTTTTATTTCCCAAACTTTTAAGAGAATAGTGTTTCATAATTGTCCCCCTGAATGATTACAATAAAATTGAACTACAGTTTTATATTCGGTAGAATCAGAAATAATGTTAGAAAAATCTTTAAAAAGCGTAAAAATTGCCCGCGGAAATCCGATTTTTAATGGCGGCCTTCCAATATGCGACTCTCACATCCATCTTGCGGAATGTATTCCGTTCGAGGACTTTTCAGTTCCTCCGTCAGGTGAATATTTTTGCGCATCATTTTCCCATTCAGTTCAGGACTGGAAGGCATTTTCGTCCTTGAATCTTGACAGGTCGTTCGTAAAGAGGGCGGCGGGCGTGCATCCCCAGGCGCCGGACGTCAAGGTCCTGGACTTTCTTTCGCTCCTGCTTTCAGAAGGTGAAATAGACGCGGTTGGAGAGGCGGGCTTCGACCTTTTTACGGAAGAATTCAAATCCACGATTGAAGAGCAGAAAAAAGTATTCTCTCTTGAACTGGAACTTGCACTTGCACACAAAAAACCTCTTGTAATGCACGAGAGGAAGGCGCTGCACCTTGTATACCAGAACACAGGCGCTTTAAAGAAACTTCCAGCGGTTCTTTTCCACAGTTTTTTTCACGGACATTTCGAGGCGGCTTCCATACTCTCAAAGGGGGTGAACGCGTATTTTTCGTTTGGAAAGCAGATTTTAAATGGAAACAGGAAGGCCTTGGAATGTGTGGAAAAACTTCCATCGGAAAGACTTCTCCTTGAGACCGACGCCCCGTTCCAGACTCTCCGTGGAGAAAAATACACGCGCATGGAACAGATTCTGGACGTTTACGCAGCGGTTCTTGAAATCCGTTCTGAAGAAAATCCAGAACGTTTTTGCGTCCAATTGAAGAAAAATTTCTTGGACCTGTATGGAAAATGATTTATTTGCGCGCAAGCCGTTTATTAAAACAGAAAGATTGGTTATATTAGTCGTATGAACAAAATTCGCATTCCCATGTTTATAACGCTTGGAGCGGGAATTCTTTTCAGCCTGTTCCAGCTGTCGTTCCACTTAGATGTGAGTCTGGTGGCGTTTCCTTTGAGCGCCGCCGCCTCTTTTTTTGCGCTCTGGTCCGTATTTGTAAGGGTTTACAAAAGAAAGGAATTCAAGGCGGTCTTTACAGCCCAGAAAATCCTTCAGTATCTTCCATACGTGTATCTGGCGTCTTTCATAGCAAGGCGAGCGGGCGGGTTCGGAACTTTCTACTGGTACGACGTGGTTACAGTCCTTCTTTGGGCGGTTGTGCTTGTCGCAAGGTATTTTGTGCTGCATTATTTCAATGAAAAAAGGGTGCTTGTCCTTGAGCCTTCATGGAAGGGCGAAAAAAAAGGATTGGGGCTGATTGTAAAGCCTTCGGGTGCAAGGCGTATAGTTTTTGAGGTTCTCGACTGGGTTGACGCCATCGTGCAGGCGGTGTTCATGGTTCTGATTTTCCAGATTTTCGTGCTTCAGCTTTACGTGATTCCGTCGGAGTCCATGGTTCCGTCCTTCCTCATAGGCGACAGGGTGATTGTTCTGAAAACGCCAAGCGGTCCAAAAATGCCTCTGAGCGAGGTTGGTTTTCCGTGCGTTAAAAAATACAGGCGGGGCGACGTGGTTGTGTTCCGGAATCCGCATTACAGCATGGACAGAAAGTCTGAAATCCGCAGCGTTGTAAGCCAGATTGTGTATATGCTCACGTTCAGCACCGTGAACCTGAATGTCGATGAAAGGGGCGAGCCGAAGGCGGACCCTCTTGTAAAGCGCGTTGCAGGTCTTCCCGGCGAGCAGATTGTAATGCAGGACGGAATGCTCTATTCAAGGACAAGGGGAAGCGACGTGTTTTCACCCGTTCCAATAGATTCAAAATTTGCAAAGTGGAACTTGAACGAACTTTCTCCAAGGATAAGGCAGAACGTCCAGACTGTTCCGCTTTCCTCCGAGCAGTACGGAACTATGCTTGAGGTGGAGGAATACAGGCGTGGACTTGACGTGGAATCTGCGGCCCTTGAATGTGCCTCGATTTCAAGACGTTTTGCAGAACTTTCAAGGACTGTAAAAAAGGAGGCGGATTTTTCAGAGCCTTCGCTTTTTGAATATGACATTTTTTCAAACGTCGCAGACCAGTCCATCATCTTCCTCAATGCAAGGGGAGGAGATTCGTGGTTTTCTTCCTTTATGACCGACTGGATTTCACACAGGAAGGAGGCCTTCGCAAGTTTTTCAGGCGACCCATACGCCGAGGCGAACTACAGGCTGAACATTATGATGAAGCTTCTTGCGGGAAGGCTCTACCTTAGGACGGCGGAACTTTACGCGCAGGGAAAGAAGGGTGCGGAAATAGCGTCGGACAGCAGCATTCTCGATGGCTACGAAATGGCAGAAAAACTCCATTTTTACGCATTGATTCTGGATCAGAGGAATATGCCTGTATTTCCTGCGAACGCCGAGGACGGAAGTCCTTCATACATAGATGAAGACTCGTATTTTATGATGGGCGACAACAGGTTCAACTCGCTTGACATGAGGCACTCGTACACGCAGTCAATGAAGCCCCTTACGCCGCACGACAGGTTTTCACTCATGTACGAGTCGAACATGGCGCCGCAGACAATACACAGGAGCCACATACTAGGTTCTGCCATGTACAGGTTCTGGCCTCTTTCACGCCGTGGAGTCGTTCAGACAAGGTGATTCAATGAATTTCTTTTTTCTTTACTATGAATAAAAATATCTTTATATTTATAGAATATTTGAAAAAGGGAATTTTCGCCGATTTTTTGAAGAATACATCTTTTTGAAAGGAAAAGTTATGATTGTTGACAAGATTTTAACCGCCATTTTTGGCTCACAGAACGAACGCGACGTAAAGAAGCTCCGTCCGATTCTTGCACAGGTAAACGCAAAGGAACAATGGGCTTCATCCCTGGCGGCGGAGGATTTTCCAAAGGCGACGGCCGACTTCAAGAAACGGCTTTCCGATGGCGAAACGCTCGACCAGATTCTTCCGGAGGCGTTTGCGCTTGCAAGGGAGGCGGCCCGTCGTGTTCTTGGCGAGAGGGCCTACGACGTTCAGATAATGGGTTCCCTGGTCCTTCATTCCGGACGCATAACGGAAATGAAGACCGGTGAAGGAAAGACGCTCATGTGTGTTCCCGCCGTATATCTGAACTCCCTGAGCGGAAAGGGCGTGCACGTAGTTACTGTGAACGACTATCTTGCGGAACGAGACGCGGACTGGATGCGCCCGGTATACGCGTATCTTGGGCAGACTGTAGGCTCGATTCTTTCCAACATGGACAACGAGGCAAGGCGCGCCGCGTACAACTGCGACATAACTTATGGAACGAACAACGAGCTTGGATTCGACTATCTTCGAGACAATATGCAGATTGACCTGGACCGCAAGGTTCAGCGTGGATTCAATATGTGCGTTGTCGATGAAATAGACTCGATTCTCATAGACGAGGCAAGAACTCCGCTCATAATTTCTGGGCAGGGCGAGGACGACACATACAAGTACCACGAGGTTGACAAATACGTCGGAGAACTTACTGAGGTTGAAAAAGATCCAAAGACCGGCGACTATCCTGACGAGGTTGACCTTGACCCTGAGGCAAGGAAGAACATAAAGGGAGACTACAAGCTTGATGAAAAGTCAAAGCGTGTTTCTTTTACAGATTCTGGAATCAACCACATAGACGAAATTCTTCACAGGCACAACCTTATCGCCGCTGGAACAAAGGTCGTTGACGAGGAGAACTTTGAGTTCGTGCATTACTTCACGCAGGCGGTCCGCGCCCATACGCTCTATCATCAGGACGTCGACTATCTTGTTCGAGACGGACAGGTTCAGATTGTTGACGAGTTTACGGGGCGCGTGCTTGAAGGCCGCCGCTACGGAGACGGACTTCATCAGGCGATAGAGGCGAAGGAACACCTTAGGATAGCGCAGAGGAACAGGACGCTTGCCACCATAACGTTCCAGAACTTTTTCCGAATGTATGCAAAACTTTCTGGAATGACTGGTACGGCAGCCACAGAAGCGGTTGAGTTCAACAAGATTTACAAACTCGACGTTGTTGCGATTCCAACCAACAGGCCTGTGGCAAGAAAGGATGAAAACGACGAGGTGTATCTTAACGAGGGCGACAAGTGGGAGGCGATTTCCAAGGAAATACAGGAGGCCCACGCAAAGGGTCAGCCTGTTCTTGTCGGAACTGTTTCAGTTGAAAAGTCTGAACTTCTTTCAGCCCTCCTTACAAAAAAAGGCATAAGGCACGAGGTTTTGAACGCAAAGAACCATGCCCGCGAGGCCATGATTATAGCGGAGGCGGGCGCAAAGGGTTCTGTTACAATCGCAACCAACATGGCGGGTCGAGGTACGGACATAAAACTTGGCGGAAACCCTGAATTCCGTGCAAGAAAACGTGCTGGAACTTCTGCAACGCAGGAACAGTTTGAAGAGGCGTACAAAATCGAAAAAGAAAAATGGCTCAAGGACAACGAGGATGTAAAGGCCGCGGGAGGGCTTTACGTTATAGGTTCTGAACGCCACGAATCACGCCGAATAGACAACCAGCTCCGCGGTCGTTCAGGCCGTCAGGGAGACCCCGGAAGGTCAAAATTCTTCATCTCCATGGACGATGATTTGATGAGGCTTTTCGGCGGCGACAGAATGAAGGTCATGATGACGCGTATTGGAATGGAACCTGGAGAGCCTATCGACCATCCTTGGCTGAACAGGGGAATCGAAAAGGCCCAGGCAAAGGTTGAGGACAGGAACTTTGAGATACGAAAACACCTTCTTGACTACGACGACGTTCTGAACGAGCAGAGGGGCGTAATATACGACCAGAGGGATGCCATTCTTGCGGACGACGACCTTGCCGAGCGTGTCATGAACAACGCCAGGGACAGGGTGGAGGTAATGTTCCTTGAGTACGCCCGTTCGTCAAGAAAACAGCAGGAAGAGGCCAGGGCGGTTCTGAACGAGGAGGTCAAGGAGAATTTTGGACTTGCACTTCCTTCAGAAAGGCTTACAGGCGACTCCCTTCTTGCCGCGCTGCAGAACGACCTTACTGAAAAGGAAACCCTTGTGGGAAAGGAAAACCTCAATATGTTCATACGATACCAGTATGTTCAGATTATAGATAAAAAATGGCTCGACCAGCTTGAGGCTCTTGAAGGACTGCGCGAGGCGGTCAGCCTTCGTTCCTACGGTTCAAAAAATCCTCTTACGGAATACAAACTGGACGGATTCAGAATCTTTGACGAGATGCTTGATTCCATAAGGGATTCCGTGATGAGCCGTGTATTCAAGGTTAGAATCCAGTTGAATCCGGAGGCGATTGAGGCAAGACGCATTGCGGCCGCAAGGGCGCAGCGGAATATGAACGCGGAACATTCAGAGGCAGGCCCTTCATTTGGAGAAACCCAGATCCATACCGCGGCGAATTCTGCGGTGAACGCGGCTCTTGCGCGCAGGGAAGCCTCAGGCGGCGTCATGCAGAGGCACGCACAGGGTCAGGGCGTTACAGTAAGAAGATCCTCTCCAAAGGTCGGACGAAACGATCCATGTCCTTGCGGAAGCGGAAAAAAATACAAGAACTGCTGCGGACGAAACGGCTAGACTTATGAATGTAGTACTTGCAAGGGCAGCGGCCGCCGCCGTCATTTTGTTTTCGTTCGCCTCGTGCCTAGGCCGCTCAAAGATAAAATCCGTGGCGGAGGAAGACCTTTTTTCCATGAACTACGGGAATTTCGAGGAGCAGTTGAACCTTTTTGGAATTACCGGCGTCGGGAACATAAAGACGGAAATTGCCATGAGGGACGGATTTTTCTACATTGTAAATGGCGAGGCTGGAAAAATCCTTTCGATGAATTCATACGGCGACCTTCTTGCCCTGTACTACAACGAGGACTATTATTCAAAGTCAAATCCGGGGCTTCCTGAAAAATCAACTGAAGGACTTTGGAATCCTGTTGAATATCCGTTCGACTACACGGGAAAAATCGCCGTGGATTCCAGAAAATATATGTACGTCGTTGGAACCGTTCCAAAAGAACGCAACGAGCAGGATGAAAACGAAAATCTTCTCTACAGCCAGGTTGTCCTCTGCTTTAAAAGCGACGGCTCTGTTGTGGACTACATAGGACAGCAGGGACCGGGCGGCACTCCTTTTCCGAGGATAAAGGGCGTTTACACCACGGAAAACGACGAACTTGTGGTGGTGTGCCTTACAAATGAAGGCCTCAAGGTGTTCTGGTTCAACGCAAACGGATTTTTGCGCTATGAGATTCCAATTGTAACGTCAAAAGTTCCGCTGATATCCCCTGAGTCCGTCAATTACAGCGCGTCGTCGTCGGATCTTTTTGTTTCGGTTGAAAACGTCGTTCCTGACAGCTACGCGCCGCGTCTTTACGTAAAAATCGACTACTATCTTCCATACATTGACGAGGAGTCAAGGGTTCAGTCTGGAGTTGACTTCGTGCAGTCGATGGTCTATCCGCTGAACATTGAAACAGGTCTTTATCAGGAGCCGGTGAACATTCCGCCTTTTGAAGTGTCTGTCACGGAGGATTTCAGCAAGATTTCATACGCCCTTCCATACGATTTTCTTGGCGTTACAAGGAACAACTGGTTCTTCTTCATAATAACGACCGAGGACGGATTTTCTGTCGAGATGATCCAGCCTGGAACACAGAACGTAATAAAGAGGCAGTTCAATGTGAACCACGAGCAGATTCTGTATTATTCGGTGGCCCTTTCAAAGGAAGGCATAATTTCCGCCCTCCTTGCCGAGAGTGGCCGGGCCCGCGTGGTGTGGTGGCGCACCGACAGCCTGATAGACTCGATTCTGAGGCAGTAGGTTTTACATGGACTTCAAGAACGTTGACGAAGGTCATGCGGACATACACGGGAAAGATTCCGTTCCACTGCATTTTTACTACAGCAGGGAGGAGCGGTTGAAGAACGCCCCCCAGAACGTGAAAGACCTTTACAGCGGAAAAATGGCGCCGCGCCGCGGACTTTTCAAGGTGCTTGTCGCAACCAAGGGAAACAGGTTCATGCTGACGTCGATTCTGATTTTTGCGGCGTTCATCTGGATTTTCAGTTTTCTTTCAGGGCGCAATGCAAGGAAGTTTCTTGGAACTGACTGTGTTCTTTCCGCCTTTTCCTATGAGGAATCCGTGTACGTGAGCCTTCATCTCAAGGAAAACAAAGTCCGAAATTCAGGAGAGCCTGTACAGCATCCTCTTTCAGTTGTTTTTCAGGTCTTCGACGTTTCTGGAATGGTTTCCGACAGGACGGAAGTTTTTGAAACCTACACGGGCGGGGAACTCTTTGTAAGGACAAAATTCAGCGACTATGATATAATGAAGGTCGTGGCAACCGTGGAATCCGGTTCTGAATCAGGGAATTTCGAGGCCGCGGTTCAAAGACGCTAGGCGTGAATTTAAAAATTCTGGAGTGCGTAAATGCTTCAATTTTATTTTCTTTCGGTTTTATTGAACATGTTGATTGGACTTGTGCTTGTGTATGGAAAGGCTGAGGCCGAGGACGACCTTATGGTTCTTGAGGACGACAGGTCCTTTGACGGCGAATTTTCAGACACCGAAGAAGGCGGAACTGTCCGCCCGGCAAAAAACGGATTTTCAGCCGTCCTTTCGCGATTTTTTGGAAAAGGCTCGTTCACGGACGACGCGATGTTTTATCTTGTCGCGGGTTTTCTTTCGGTTTTCGTGGCGCTCATAAAACTTCTTTCCGCCGTGAACGGTCCGTTTCTTTTTGGAGACCTTCTTCCCGCCCTCGCAGGCTTCGCGGGCGGCGCTTCTGTGCTCGTCCAGTTCTTCGAGATGAAGTCGTCCACATCGCTCAATCTTGCAGGCGGACTGAAATTCGTGCTTGTTGAAGGCAGAAGGTACGTGGGATTTTCCTGCATTCTGATTGGACTTGTGCATTTTGTGCTTCCAGGCGTGATTTTTCTTTAATCCGCAGGAATTTTTTGAGTCCGATGATTTTTTAATTGAACATGAGGAGAATACAATGGGTGAATCCATAGCCTGTATAATCTACAGGGATAAAAAACTTCTTGTCGCGCACAGAAATCCAACAGGAGACATGGGCGGACGCTGGGAATTTCCTGGAGGAAAGGTAGATTCTGGCGAAAGTTTTGAGGAAGCGGTGGTGCGCGAGATGAGGGAGGAATTTTCCGTGGGGGCGACCGTGCTTCAGAAGATATGCTCGTCAACTTTTGAACACAGGGGAAAAAAATGCCTTCTCACGGCTTTTCTTGTGGAACTTGAGCACGACGGACAGGAAGTGCCTTATGTTCTTACGGAGCACACTGAATACAAATGGGTTTTTCCCGAAGAAATCCGCGGCATGGTTTTTGTGGACTCGGACCTTGGAATCTATCCCGACGTGCTGGACTTCATAGGAAATCTTGAAAAATGAAAAAGACATTTCTTTTGCTTGCTTCCCTTTTTTCCATTCTGTTTTTTTCCTGCAGAAAAAACACTTCGATAGAGTTCGACCAGAGCCGTCCGCTTTCACTTTCGCCAGACGTTTCATGGGCCTTGATAACCGAGCCCTACGTCGCGTTCCGAAGGGAAAATTTGTGGGCGGCGGATGTGGTAGGTCATTGCAGGAAGGGAGATGTCCTTATGGTTGTGGGAAAATCCATCACGCAGGACGGAGTGTGGTACGAATTTGAGGGCGGATGGATTCCTGAAAATTCGCTTTCCGTATATTCAAACAGGTACAAGGCCGAAACCGCAAGGAGCGGACTTAAATAATGGTTTTTGTCATAGCGGAAATTGGAACTTCCCACGGAGGAAGCGTCCAGAAGGCGAAGGAACTTGTTGACCTGGCGGCCGCCTCCGGAGCGGACGCTGTAAAGTTCCAGTGGGTCTACGCCGACGAAATCCTCCATAAGAACACAGGTTTTGTAAAACTTCCTGCAGGAAACGTTCCGCTTTATGAAAGGTTCAGGCAGTTGGAAACTTCCAGGGAATTTTATGCTGAAATGCTTTCATACGCACATTCAAAGGACGTAAAATTCGTATGCTCTCCATTTGGTCTGCGTTCGCTTGATGAACTTCTTTCCATACGGCCGGACGGAATAAAAATTGCAAGTCCAGAACTGAACCATTTTCCAATGCTCGTCCGCCTTTCCGAGTTCAGAAAACAGCAGGAAGAAGCGGGGGAATCAAAGATTCCCGTTATAATTTCAAGCGGAGTTTCAAGGCTTTCCGACATAGAGGCCGCGCTTGACGTCCTTGGACTTGACGGCGTTTCGCTTCTGCACTGCATTACAAGCTATCCAGCCCCGGAGGAAGAATACAATCTGAGGCTTGTTTCAACGCTTGAAGATGTTTTTGGGGCGCGGACGGGTGTAAGCGACCACAGCCTGGATCCAGTCCTTGTGCCGGTTCTTTCCGTTCTGTCGGGCGCTTCGATTATAGAAAAACACATAACGCTCAGCAGGGAAACGGACGGACTTGACGATCCGGTGGCCCTTGACGGAGAGGGTTTTTCCCTTATGGTCCATGTCGTCCGCCAGACGGAGGCGGTTTTAAACCGTTATGGAAAGGATGTGGGAACAGGGCGGGCTTTAAGGCAGCTTGAGGAAAGTTATTCCGCCCAAAAAATCGAGGCGGTTCTTGGAAGCGGAATAAAACGCCTTGCGCCGTCTGAAAAAGAAAACTACGGACGCACGAACCGTTCGCTCCACTACATGAGGTCCGTCAAAAAGGGCGAAAAAATCACTGAGCGCGACGTGGCTGTATTGAGGACGGAAAAAGTGCTTGAACCTGGAATCTCTCCAATACATCTTGAGGAAGTTCTGGGCGCGGAACTTGTGCGGGACGTTTCTGACGGCGGCGGCGTAAAATTTTCAGACTTCATAAAAAAATAAGACAAAGTTTTTTTTATGTATCACGCGCAAGGACTCTGCAACCATTTGACGGAACGTTCATCTGGGCGTGTCATTTATTTTTTTCGTGCAGCATTCAAAGATTTTTAACATTCCCCTTATGGTAAGGTTCTTGTCCGTGTGGTCGAATACGCCTGTAATGGGAGTGAGCATGCTGTTGAGTCCTCCCGTCGCAACTACCTTTACGTCCTCGGGCTTTTCTCCGTATTCCTTTTCCATGTCTTTTTTCATCTGGTTTACAAGGGATTCTACAAGCCCTTTGTAGCCAAGCACTATTCCAGACTGTACCGCCTTTACGGTGTCCTTTCCAAGGCTTGAAGGCGGAATGTCAAGAGGAATCGCCGGAATCTGGGCGGTGTTTGAAAAAAGGGAGTTGAACGCGGTCCTGATTCCAGGTGCGATTGCGACACCTGCGATTCTTCCGTCTCTGCATATCGCGGTGAATGACAGGGCGGTTCCAAAGTCCGCCACGATGCATGGAGATGAAAATTTTTTCCACGCCGCGAACGCGTCGCACAGAAGGTCGGCTCCAAGTTCATTTACAGCAGTTTCTGGAATTTTAAGCGGAAGCATTTCATAAATCGCAGGCTCCACTATGAACGGTTTTTTTCCAGTGAGGCGTTTTGACACGTTCACAAAAGGTCCTACAAGGGCGGGTACGACGGAACTCATCACTATGTCCGAGATGTCTGAAAGTTCTATTCCGCTTTCCAGTACAAGCGGCTTGACCATCGAAAAATATTCATCGCCCGTACGCTTGGAGTCCTTGCTGAGCCTCCATTCCTGTATTATTTCCTCGCCCATGCAGAGCGCCACCTTCACGTTCGTGTTTCCTATGTCAAATGCAAGAACCATCCGCCACTTCCTTAAAACTGTGTTTCAGTTCAACATTCTATCATATTTGCGAAACTTTTTTACCGCAATCCGTGCAAAAATCGGATTTTGAACCGCTACCACTTAGTCTGTTTTTTCGGTAGAATGTGTTCACCTAAAAATCAAGGGGAAATTTGAAAATGAAGACAAACGCATTGAAGGGAATGAGGGACATCCTTCCGGAAGAACAGAAAATCCGCGACTACATACAGGGAAAAATCCTTGAAACATACAGGTCTTCAGGCTTCCAGAGAATTTCAACTCCGATTCTTGAAGATTCAGAAAACATAGACAAGTCCGACGGCGGCGACAACCTGAACCTGGTGTTCAAGGTTCTGAAACGCGGAGAAAAACTGGATTCCGCCCTTGAAGGAACGCCTTCCGCCGAAAACCTTTCCGACATGGCGCTGCGCTACGATCTTACGCTTCCGCTTTCAAGGTTTTTCGCGGCGAACAGAAATTCGCTCCAGTTTCCGTTCAAGGTCATACAGACCGACAGGGTTTACCGCGCCGAGCGTCCGCAGAAGGGGAGGCTCAGGGAATTCGTGCAGTGCGACATAGACATACTTGGCGACTCGTCTCCAAACGCAGAGGTTGAACTCATAGATGTAACTGCAAGGGCGATGCTGAACATAGGATTCAGGGATTTTACGATAAACGTGAACGACCGGCGCATATTGCGCAATATGCTCCTTTCCATAGGATTCCCGGAAGATTCCCTTGATTCTGTTTCAATAACATTCGACAAACTGGATAAAATCGGCGCGGAAGGAATCGAGGCTGAACTCAAGGAAAAGAATTTTCCAGTTTCCGCGGTGGAATCCCTGGTTGATTTTGTTTCCCGAAAAGAAATGAGCCTTGAATATGTCGCCTCAAGATGTTCCGATCCAAAGATTGCAGACGACCTGAAATACGTGATAAATGCTTCAGCCGCGGCGGCCGGAGGAAAATACAGGGTGGAATACAGTCCGAACCTTGTTCGTGGACAGGGCTATTACACAGGCATAGTTTTCGAGATTTCCGTGGCGGGGTTCAGCGGTTCTGTTGGTGGCGGCGGACGTTACGACAACATGATAGGAAAATTCATCGGGCAGGACGTTCCCGCTGTAGGTTTTTCAATAGGATTTGAAAGGATATGCGCCATTCTTCTTGACCGGAACTATAAAATTCCAAGCGAGAGGCCGATGTGCGCCCTTCTTTACGACGAGTCCACCGCCTTTACCGAGGTTCTTCTGCAGGCGGAACGGCTCAGGTCTGAATATTCTGTGTGCATCGTTAAAAAGGCAAAGAAGCCTGGCCCTCAGTTTGCTATGCTTGAAGGTCAGGGCTACACGGCGTTCGTTCAGTTACGTGACGGTGAATGGGTTTTAAGGCAGGGCGGAAAGCAGCAGTTTTTTTAAGAACAATCGAAGTGAATAAAAAAGCGGGCCGCCCCGTTTGAAGTTTTTCAACTTTTCAGGGCAGGCCCGCTATGTTTTAACGCGTGTGCGTTTTTACTAGTCGTTCCAGTGTCCGGCCGAGCCGAATACGTTCACGTTCTTTTCCATGTACATCTTCTTGAGTTCGTCGCGCGCAGGACCAAGGTAGAGTCTTGGGTCGAACACGTCAGGCTGTTCCCAGAAGATTTTTCTGATTGCGGCTGTCATCGCAAGCCTTCCGTCTGAGTCAACGTTGATTTTGCATACGGCCGATTTTGCGGCCTTTCTGAGCTGTTCCTCTGGAATTCCAACTGAGTTTGGAATCTTTCCGCCGAATTTCTCGATTTCCTGAACGTAGTGTACTGGAACAGAAGACGCTCCGTGGAGTACGATTGGAAATCCTGGAAGCTGTTTTTCGATTGCGGCAAGAACGCCGAATTCAAGTGGAGGAGGAACCAGCGTTCCGTCGTCCCTGAGGGTGCACTGCTCAGGTGTGAACTTGCACCTTCCGTGGGAAGTTCCGATTGAGATTGCAAGGGAGTCGCAGCCTGTCTTTGAGGTGAAGTCGATTACTTCCTCTGGCTTTGTGTATTTTGATTCTTCCGCGGCAACGTCGTCCTCGACTCCGCCAAGAACACCAAGTTCCGCTTCAACGGTTACGCCGTGCTTGTGGGCGTATTCAACTACTTCCTTTGTCATGGCGACGTTTTCGTCGTATGGGAGTGAAGAGCCGTCGATCATTACGGAAGAGAAGCCGTTGTCGATGCAGTCCTTTGCCACCTCGAAGTTTGGTCCGTGGTCAAGGTGCAGCGCGATAGGAATCTCGCAGCCGAGTTCCTTTGCGTATTCAACCGCTCCGCGCGCCATGTTGCGCAGGATGTACTTGTCCGCGTAGTTTCTGGCTCCCTTTGAAACCTGAAGGATTACAGGTGATTTTGTTTCGACACAGGCCTGGATGATGGCCTGCATCTGTTCCATGTTGTTGAAGTTGTATGCAGGAATCGCATACTGGCCTTTCATCGCGGCTTCAAACATGTGCTTTGTGTTTACAAGACCGAGTTCTTTGTAACTTACCATAAGTCAGTTCTCCCATAAAAAACCACCAAAAGCGCAGGACCTTTGCATGGATTTTTTAATCACGTCCACACTCAAATGGGAACGCGCAAAACTTAAATCGGTTTGCGACGCAAACCTGGAAGCGGCCGAAAAAACGACGCCTTGCGTTTTCTGGACCTCTCCCTTAAGAATTTTCTATTGCCTACATAGTATGTTAAACGGCGTTTTTGTTCAAGTTTTAGGCAGGTAAGTATTGATGAAGCGGTATAAGTTATGGATAGGGAGTAATGTTTTTTTAGACTGTCAACAACCTTTATTTTGACTTTTACATTTATAAATTATGTGTTAGCATACTTCTAAATTAGACGTTGTGTAGTTTATTAGATATCAGGTAAAAGGGAGATGAAAAAATGCAGGCATTAATGTTAGCTGCAGGGATGGGAAAGCGTCTTGGACGCTATACTAAAAATGGCACAAAATGTATGGTTCAGGTAAACGGCAAGGCTCTTGTTGAATATGCAATTGAAGCACTTGTTAAAAATAATATTAAAAAATTTGTAATTGTTGTTGGATATAAAAGTGATGTGTTGATTGACTTTATTAATTCTAAATTTAATGAAAAGAACCTTAACGGCATGAAAATTGAATTCATAGAAAATAAGGTCTACAATAAAACTAACAATATTTATTCTCTGTACATGGCAAAAGATGTGTTGTGTTCAGATGATACAATTCTTCTTGAAAGCGACCTTATCTTTAAGCCTGAGATTATCACAAAACTTATTCACTCTGAAGAGAAAAACCTTGCAGTTGTAAGTCATTTTGAAAACTGGATGGATGGAACTTGTACATTATTGGATGAAAAAAATAATATTACTGGTGTTCTTGATAAAACTCACTTCAATTGGTTTGAAACAAAAGATTATTATAAGACTGTAAATATTTATAAATTTTCAAAAGATTTTTCTAAAAACTATTATGTTCCATTCCTTGAGGCATATCAGAAAGCGTTTGGTAAAAACGAGTACTATGAAGCTGTGTTAAAAGTTCTTTCATTCCTTGGAGCATCATCTCTTAAAGGTATTCAAGTTACAGGTGATGACTGGTACGAAATTGATGACCCTGCAGACCTTGCAATTGCAGAGAACCGTTTTGCTTTTGGTAAAGAAAAACTTAAACTTTTGCAACATCGTTTTGGTGGATATTGGCGTTTTCCTCAGTTAAAAGATTTTTGCTATCTTGTAAATCCGTATTTTCCGCCTCAGAAAATGGTAGATGAACTTCAGGTAAGTTTTAAAACATTGCTTACACAGTATCCTTCTGGAGCCTCACAGATGAGTTTGCTTGCTGGAAAAATTTGGAATATTCTTCCTGAAAATATTGTTGTAGGCAACGGAGCTGCAGAACTAATTTCTTCTTTAGGTCAATCTTTAACTGGAAAAGTAGCTGTTCCATATCCTACATTCAATGAATATCCAGAACGTTTTACAAATTGTGAAATTGTACCAATATACACACAAAAAAATGATTTTACATATACAGCCACAGATATTTTGAAAGCAGTAAAAGAGGGAGCAGACTCTGTTCTTCTTATTAATCCTGACAACCCTTCTGGAAACTTCTTAAAAAAAGATGAAGTTCTTGACCTTTTGAAAGAATTAAAAACTCTTAACGTAAAATTAATTTTTGATGAATCATTTATTGATTTTGCAGAAAAGTCTATCCGCTATACGCTCCTTGATCAGGAAATTATCGAAGAATTTGATAATCTTGTAGTTGTAAAATCTATTTCTAAAAGTTACGGTGTTCCAGGTTTGAGACTTGGTATTCTTGCGTCAAAAAATATTGATTATATTAGTATGATAAAAAAGTCAAATGCTATCTGGAATATAAATTCGTTTGGTGAATATTTTTTACAGATTTATGAAAAATATAGCAAGACTTATGATTCAGCCTGTGATTCAATTGCAAATGAAAGAAAGCGTTTTAGTGAGGAACTTAGTAAGTTTAAGCAGCTTAAAGTTTACCCAAGCCAGGCAAACTTTCTTCTTGTAAAACTTGAGGGCATTCATGCTGATGACCTTGCAGTGGTTCTTCTTGAAAAATCAAATATTTATATTAAAGACTTAACAGGTAAAAGATGTTTTGATGAGCCTAATTTTATTCGTTTAGCTATTCGAGACAAGCATGATGATGATTTGTTGATTAAAACATTAAAGAATTATATAAAATAGATTTGTGGAAACATTACAGACTTCAAAAAAGAATTGATAAGAATATTGTTATGCTATATTTTAAACGTATGATGGTTATCAGTTTATTTGCGGTCAGAGTTATTTTGAATGTCTTTGGATCGGAAGATTTTGGCATATATAATGTAGTAGCAGGAGTTGTCGTGTTATTTTTTTATAAATGTTGCTATGCCAAGTAGTACCTAATGGTTCTTGAATGTAACGTTAGGAGAGGGGGGATGCTGATGCAATATAATAATTATGAAATATTGTACGCAGACTCTGTAATAAAACATTTTAGCCTTACGTTTAAGGTCAATTTTGATTTTTTGATATCGGCTGTATAGAGGAGTAGAATGAAAAGAATTATTACTTATGGAACTTTTGATTTGCTGCATTATGGACATATTAACTTGTTGAAACGCGCAAAAGCATTGGGGGATTATTTGATAGTTGCTCTTTCTACGGATGAATTTAACTGGAACGAAAAGAAAAAAAAATGCTACTTTAGTTATGAAAAACGAAAACAGCTTCTTGAAGCAATTAGATATGTAGATTTGGTAATTCCAGAAGAAAATTGGGAACAGAAGAGAACCGATATTGATTTATATAGAGTAGATACATTTGTTATTGGTGACGATTGGAAGGGAAAATTTGACTTTCTGAAAGAACAATGTGAGGTTGTCTACTTTGAACGTACCCCAGAAGTTAGTACGACTCAAATAAAGACAGATTTGAACAGAAAATAGGAGTTCATAAATATGGTTAGGAATCTGAAAAAAGAAATAACTTTTATTTGTACGGATAATGTTGAACGACAATGTTGCGAACCCGTTGCTCAAGAAGCAGAAAAACGTGGTTATAAAACAAAAATTACAAATAACCAATTTGAGAAATGTGAAATAGGTTTTTATCTTTCTCATGTAAATTACCCAAAATATAGTAAATTTTCTATTGTTACATTACATGATTTGGGGCAACAGCATGGAGAATGGCCTATTATGTGGAAAAATGAATTTTGGTCACAGTTTGATATAGGGTTATTACCAAGCAAAGAATGGGCAGATATGTGGCATAAAGCCTCTTGTTATAATTTTGTTCGTCCTCATGCAGGTTGTTATCTTTCTGGTTGGATAAAGGCTGATAAGACAATTTCTCAGGATTTTACACTTGAAAATGAAGAGATAGTAAAAGACTATGGTATAGACGTATCGAAAAAAACAATACTTTATGCACCTGCTTGGGAATGGGATGGAC
>JBHAFG010000020.1:0-10230 GCA_041855945.1 Treponema sp.
AAAGTTTTTTGTTTTTTTTGACTTTCCGCGACGCAAAGAATCTAGTCCATCAGGGCCTTTACGGTCTTGGCGGCGAAATCAAGTTCAGGAAGGTCAAGGCTTTCCACGTCTCCTGAGTCAACCGCGGCCGAAGTATGCTCCTCCATTGGAATCCTTGCAAGGACGGGAACGTTGAACGCCTCCGCTATTTTTTGAATGTTGCTTTTTCCGAACACTGAAATCTCTTTTCCACAGTCGGGACACTTTACGTAGCTCATGTTCTCTACAAGTCCAAGGACGGGAACGTTCATGAGTCCCGCCATCTTCACGGCCTTTTCCACAATCACGCGTACAAGCTGCTGTGGGGATGCCACGACGATTATTCCGTCAACAGGAAGCGACTGGAATACGGTCAACGGAACGTCTCCCGTTCCAGGAGGCATATCCACGAACATGAAGTCAACGTCCTTCCAGTTCACGTCGGTCCAGAACTGCTGCACCGCCCCGGAAATTACAGGTCCGCGCCAAATGACCGGATCGTTTTCATTCTGCAGGAGGAAATTCATGGACATAAGCTGGATTCCAGAATCCGTCACCACAGGATTCAAGACCTCGTCAACAGATTCCGCCCTTTCCTCTCCCACGCCGAAACTTTCAGGAATGGAAGGACCTGTTATGTCGGCGTCCAATATGGCGGTCCTGAACCCAAGTTTCTGCATTTTTACCGCAAGCATGCTGGTGACGAGGGATTTTCCAACGCCACCTTTTCCGCTTACAATTCCTATAACCTTCTTGACGGAACTTCCGGGCCTCAACTTTACGTGAAGGTCCCTTTCCTCGCATTTTTCTCCGCAGGAAGAACAGTCGTGTCCACAATCAGCCATTTTTCGCTCCCATGAAGACGGTCGGAAACAAACGCCGCCTTCCATGATTCCCCAGAAACGGGGAAACAAAATATTTTGTGTAAAGTCCGCGATGCGGACCTGTAAAGTTTTAAACTCTCCAAAAACCTTTAGACATTTAAAAATAAACATTAAAAATGTAAAAATCAACTAAAAAAATCCGCGCGTAAAAAAGTCTTCGCACAAAAAAATCCGTGCGCAAAACAGTAAATGAATCTCGCTAAAAAACACGCATGGAAAAAAACGCGTCGCAAAAAAAAACGCAGAACGAAGCCTAAGCGTGTTTTTTTCCGCACACGTGCCTTCCTGAAAAATCAAAGAATTTTTCATCGGAAGTCTTTCCGCGCACGTTCAGTTTTTCAATCAGCGACTGGATTTCGTTCATGGTAAGAATCTTTTCCTTCAGGAAAAAACTCTGCACTGCATGGGCAAGGTCCCTGCAGTAGGCGGGATCTTTTCCAAGCATTTTTGTAAGGCTGTACTGCAAAAGCCGCCTGTTCCTGTATTCGCATATTCCCATGTTCGACGTCTTTTCATAGTCCAACGCAACATCCTCCCACGACGCTCCGCAAAGGGCGGCGAAAACCGCGCATATCACGCCCGTCCTGTCGCTTCCAAGACGGCAGTGAATGTAGAATGGTCCCGGACTTGAAATCATAAAACGGCTGATTTTTCCAAGAGCCACGGAAAAATCAAAGGCGTCGGAATGGAAATACACAAGATTGTAGTCTATGTTTATGCAGAGCCTGTTTCCCTTCGCCTCGATTTCCTTTATGAGGTCTGGAAGGACCTCTCCGTCAAGGACGTTCGCCCCCTCGTTTCCGCTCAGGGTGATGTCAGACTTAACGCCAAAAATCCTGTACGCCTTCTGCACCAAGGCGATCCGTTCGTCTTCCGTGTCCATTTCGTTCCTTGAACGCTTGAACGGATTGTAGCCGCGGAAAAGACAGGCGGTCCCAGGAACAAGGCGCACGTTCGATATGTCGGAACGGCAGGCGGGACAGTCAAGGTCGAAGTCGGAAAGAGTCTTTTCGTATATGTAGTTTTCGTTAAGCGTCTTTATTTCCTGGACTTCGGAAGGATTTTTCAAAATCAGTTTGTTTCTTATGAACGAATAGTCCGCGCACTGTTTTTTTTCAACAAGAAGATTTGTGGACCTGTCGGAAAGGGCGTAAAACCTGAACTCTGGATAGCCCGTGTTTCCCGGAACCATGACCTGTGAAAGAGGCTTCTGCATAACGAAGTACACCGAATTTTTTGAAACCTTGCGTTCCATCTTCCATGCGGAATCCGCGGTATTAACCCAGCTGTTGAACGAGCCCGAAACGTAGACGTCCTCGTCTCCGTCAAAATTCACGTATTTTTCGCCGTCGCAGTAAAACTCCACCGTATTTTCGTCAACAAACCTGAATCCCGTGCTTTTAAAATCGAATTCCATGCTTCGCTCCAATATTTTTCATACGTTCCATTATACAACGTTTTTGCCACAAGTGATTTTTATTTTTATAAAAAAACATTATAGCACCTCCGCTCCCGCATCCTAAAAAATAAATTTGTAACGCATTCTAAAAGTCAATAATCGATATTTTGCTTGATAAAATAATCAAATCATTTTATATTTGTGGCGTCGGAATTTGTCAACAAACATATTTTTTACACTGCAATATGAATTTGCAATGTCACATCTTTTTTATACAAGAAAATAAATTACTTTAAAAAAAAAGAGGTTGATTTATGACTGAATACAAAGCATCAATGCTGAACAACGAACAGATAAGCAAAATTGCAGACTCATTTGCAGAAGCCACGAATTACAAACCGGGAAAGACGGACATCATATCCTATGTAAAGGAAAATCTGAACGGACTTATAAAATATACTGACGACAAGCTGGATTCCTCAGGAGGCTCAATCAGAGTCTATGAAAAAAATACGAATCCCGAGAATCCTTTCATAATATATCTTTCAAGAGCGACTTCATCAAAAAGGGATATTTTCACAATCGCACATGAACTTGGTCATTACGTCCTGCATTCCCGCCTTGGAGCGATACCGCTTGAAGCAAACCGTTCTCAAGAAAGAAACACCGTTGAGCGTGAGGCGAATTCCTTTGCAGCCGCATTTTTGATGCCGGAAAATCAAATAAAGCAAAAATACAAAGAATTCAACGGCGACATTGCAAGACTTACAAAGACTTTCAACGTTTCTGACTCGGCGATGCTTTGGAGATGCAAGAATTTAGGTCTGTAGACAGAAATATGGCGGCAAAAATAGAACCTGAACTCTTTTTATTTTTAAGCGTAGACATAATAGGCTCCACGGCCATAAAATATTCGCCCGAAAATTATGTAAACTGGTACAACAACTTCATTTCATTTTACAAGTCATTTCCTGCAGATTTTCGTTCAAAAATCACAAACGAATTCTCATACAGAAAAATAGATTTTCCCGAAAAAAATCTTGTTGACTGGAAACACTCAGGCGATGAAATAATATTTTACTTTTCTGTTACAAAGGAAGACGAAATTCCATTCATTGTCAAGGCATTCAAAAGCACACTGGAAGACTGGTTTTCATCAGATGAGAAAGAAAAATTTCCAATCAAAGGCTGTGCATGGATAGGCCAGGTACCTTTTATCGACCGCAAACTTGAAGAACACAATGATAGAAACCAGGATTTTATTGGACCTTCAATTGACTGTGGATTCAGAATTGGAAAATATGCATCAGAAACAGAAATTGCGATATCGGTTGAGGTTGCAGACTTGTGCAACCAGTTTCCAGACCTTCAATCATCGATATTTTTCTTGAAAAAAGAAAATCTGAAAGGAGTTTTTGGAACAGAAACAGAATACCCTATCTTCATAATACATCTTGACGGTGACGACACTTCGGAATACAAGCACCTACGACAGCACTGCGACAAAACAAAATTGAACGACTACATAACAGACCACTATAAAAACCTTGGCGAAAGATACTCTAATATGATTTCAAGAGTGGAAAAAAACATTCCTAAATATCTTGAAAATAAAATTCCGGACAGTGAAGAAGTAATTTCAAACGACACAAGAATAAAACCTCAGGCAGAGGCGGAAACAGTAGAACAAAATGCAAAGGGAAACGAAAAAAATTTCCAAAAAATCAACGAGGAAATAGGACAAACCTTCACAAGGCAACCTTCACAAAAATAAATTTGTAACGCATTCTAAAAAAAAGTGTTATACTATTGAACCGAGGGCTGTAAGCCCCGTATATTATTGGACCAAATTATGATGAGGTGAACTTATGAAAATGGTGAAGAAAATCGCGCTGGCGTCAATTTTTGCCGTGCTTGCCTGCACGACCATGTTTGCGAGGGGAAAGAAGGACTCTGGAAAAACTGAAACTGTAACGGAAGAACAGTCCGCACCGGTTATGACGGAAGACCCTGGATTCCAGAAATAAAACGGATTTTTCACAATTGCAGAACCCGGTCCTTTTTGACCGGGCTTTTTTTTTGCGCGGACATTGTATTTTTCTTGACGCTTTATTGTACCTGCCACAATGAACCTGTATACTTGCAGAATGAAAAAGCAACTCCTTGCGGCGGCATTTGCACTCTACATGACTGGCACGGCGTTCTCCCAAAAGAACATCGACATTTCATTCAGACAGACACTCGGCTTTTCATACGCCCAGTTTGACGAATCCGTCTACGCAAGCGAAGGTTACAGGTGCAGCCTTCTTGAATGGGAGGCAAAACCGTTTTTAAATGCTGGCGGAGATTTTTCATTCAAGAAGGACCGCCTGGAATTCTCCGCCGCGTTCAACATGGCACTTCCAACAAGATGCGGAAAAATGAGGGATTACGACTGGACCTCAGGCGGAACAAACTATTCATACACGTTGCACGACAACCATGCAATGCTGAACTTTGACATATACACGTCAGCCGACTATTCATTCATAGTCCTAACGTGGCTGAACCTTGGCTTTTCGGCAGCCCTTGACTATTCATACAACTCTTTTGAATCCAAAAACGGTAAAGGCCGCACAGGAAAAAACGCAGGCGGAACCGGAAGTTTTGTTCCATGGAACGACGAAAGCGCAAGGGACATAAATGTATACGGCGTCCAGTATTACAGGAACAGCGTCCATACATTCCTTGGACTGCGCTCTGATTTTTTTATTGGAAAAAGATTTTCAATCTGCGCCCGCGCATACGCATCTCCCTTCACATTCATACACTCTACCGACCACCATCTGGGTTCGGAAGGTGGATTTTTCATGGGAGGAATCCAATACGCTCCGTTTTCAACATTCAAATGGACTTTGGATCTGTCTCATTCATTGAAGAAGAAACTCGCCCTTTCAGTGGGAATTGGCGGCCTGCACCTTAAAAGCATCAAGGGAACTCTATATTCCGACTATTACGACGGAAAAATGACCGCTATCGACCAGGAATACGGTTCTTCCCTCTTTAGACTGAATTTTTATACGGGCGCAAGGTTTTCGTTGAATTAAAGGAAAACAAAAAGGGCCGCCCTTGTGAAGTCTTGAAAACTTCCAGGACAGCCCCTTACAGAAAACCTTATTAAAGATTACTCTTCAATTTCGGCTTCACCTGTAATTTCTCCAATCTTCCATGCGCCCTTGAGGGAACTTGAAGCATATACGTTCGTGTAAACTCCAATCTTTCTCTGGATTTTCAATTTTGTATTGTCCTTTTCCGTGTCGATTCCGGCAACTTTTGCAGAAATCTCTGCAGAAGAAATCAAGGAAGTAGCCTTTTCAGTGTCAGACACATTGTAGAAGTCAACCCTGTATCCACCGAATGTTTCTGAATCGGTGTCTGTGTCCTGTTTTACATCAATGACAACAGAACCCGCACCGTTTGCCTCTCCTGCCGTTACGCCATTAAGCGCCGTGCCAAGTTTTACAATTTCAAATTCAGAAGGCGTTGTGGCGGCAAGGAAGTCAGCTTCTTTTGCAACCGCTGTCGCACCAAAATTATTTTCAGATTCCAATACGGATTCATCGATATTTCTGTATGCGGAAATATAGTAGTCCCACGCACCATTGTTCTTGTTGTTCTTTCTTACAGAAACAACGCAGAAGTTGATTGACTTGTCGGCATTTGTTTCCTTTCCAAATACAAATCCCATTACACCTGAAAAACCTGCCGCAGTTCCGCCAGTCTGCTCTGAGTATGTAACTGTAACGTCTGCGTCATTGTGGTTTGTTGCAAGGAATTTTATACCACGAGCGACAGAATCAGATTCGTTTGCGTAGTCAACCGAGTAAGATTTTCCCGAACCCTTGATGATTCCTTCCGCTCCGACTGATTCACCACAACCTGCAAATGATACAGCGGCAAGCAATGCGGCCGCACCAATAAATAATTTTCTTGTGAGTTTCATTTTGTACCTCTCAATAATATTTTGATGTCTGAACTTCTCGATTCAACATCAGGGTAAATATTATAACCATATTATTTCAAAGTCAAGGAACTTGCGCCACAATGACGCAAGAACTGTATTTTTCCATATATCCATCACGCTTTTTTTGTGCTATGTTTACGGGCATGGAAGCCGCACTCTACCTCGTTCCCGTTCCGCTTGGAGAGGGATTGATTGAAAACGTAATCCCCCGTGGGAACATCGAGATGATAAAAAACATGCGGGACTTCATCGTGGAAAGCAGGAAGTCCGCCGTAAGATTCCTTAAAAAGGTCGATGCAAATTTCGACATAGACTCCTGTTCGTTCAGGGAACTGAGCGAGCATACAGACCCCGCGGAAATTTCCGACTGTCTTGACCCGATTTTAAAGCGCGGAAGGCCTGTGGGAGTGATAAGCGACGCGGGTTGTCCCGCTGTGGCGGACCCCGGTTCTGAAGCGGTAAAACTCGCGCACCAAAAAAACGTAAGGGTCGTTCCACTTGCAGGACCTTCCTCGATACTCATGTCGCTCATGGCAAGCGGTTTTTCAGGGCAGAGTTTTTCGTTCAACGGCTATCTTCCCGCAAAGCCCGGCGAAAGGGAGGCAAAACTCAGGTTCCTTGAATCACGGGCGTACAGGGAGGCCCAGACCCAGATTTTCATCGAAACGCCATACAGGAACGTGAAGATGTTTGAATCGATTTTAAGGACGCTAAAAAAAGAAACAAGACTATGCGTGGCCTCTGGAATAACGTGCGCCGAAGAATTCATAAGGACGATGACCATTTCAGAATGGAAGAAGGCGCCCGTTCCAGAAATCGCAAAAATTCCCGCAATCTTTCTGATTTCAGGCTGACGCGGAGTCATTTCAATCCTGCGGAAAAATACAGAAATCCTCCGCGGCGACATACATGGAGTTTTTATGGACAGGACATATTTATTTTTTGACATTGAATGCGCGAACTGTTTTGACGGAGTTGGAAAGATGTGTTCGTTCGGCTACGTGCTTACAGACGGACTTTTCAACGTGCTCGACACTGACGACGTTGTAATGAACCCCGAATGTGAATTCGACTGGTATCTTTTTTCGCCAAAAAACAGGTGTCCGCTCGCCTACTCAAAGGATTATTTCAGGTCGCAGAGGAATTTTGAAAGTTACTACAGGCCTATAAAAAAACTCATGGAAGAATCAGAACGCAGGGTCATAGGTTTTTCAAGCCTGAACGACGTGGGATTCGTAGTTTCAGCCTGCGAACGCTACTCCCTTCCGCTGATAAATTTTGGAGCGTTCGACATCGCCCAGATTCTTGAAAATGAAAAAGGCAGGAAGATGAGGCTTTCAGAATGGTGCGAGTTTTTTGGAATCGACTGCTCGGACATACAGGAACACAAAAGCCGGGACGACGCGTTGATGACGATGAGGCTCACACAGGCTTACTGCATGGAAAAAGGAATCGACCTCCATGAACTGCTTGAAAAAAACCGGGGAATTAAACTTTCCGTGGAAAAATACATAGAGCAGCGGGAAAAAAACAGGCGGAACAGGGAACTCAAAGAAAAAATACAGGAACTTTACGGAAAAAAATGCCGCGCAAGACTTTCTGACAGGCTCTCCGGCAGAAAGTTCGCGTTCGGCTTCAAGATTTTCAAGGACCTGGAAACAGCATGCACGGCTGCGAACCTTGTATACAGGCACGGAGGAATGTTGAACCGCCATCTTGAAGACGGCGGAACGCTCATAATGCAGGACGGAACGTCCGATGACGAAATGAAAAAAGTCGAGGCAAAGGGATTTACGGCCCTAAGCGTTTCAGACCTTGTAAAACTCACCGACATGGAAAAAAGACGCTGACGCACGCATGCGGACGCTGAAGGACACGGAACGGCTTTTCAGTCCCTGGGATGCGCGAGCCTTGTCTGGCAAAGGCTGTCGTGGTATGTCAGCGACTGGAAGAACACATCGGCGGTCTTTACGATTTCAAGGCGTTCGCCTTTCCGCCAAGAAAAATCCTGCAGAAGATTCCCGCGCCCTTGTGAAGCGGAAGGCAGAGCGCGTCGTACGAAAGCGAGTAGATTCTTGGACGGGAAACTTCAGTTTCGCTTTCCTCCATCAAAAGATTTGCAAAACTCTCGTCGGGAGCGTCGCTGTATGGAACGGACCACGAACCGCCGTCGTCAAAAACCTGGAAGAAAACAAATGAACAGTTGAACCGTCTTTTAAACTCGCGCGCCGCGATTCCGTACAGGTCGGAAACCTCAAGAGCGGCGGAAAGTTTTTCATGGAAACCAGCCTTGGCGCCGCGTCCCATGAAGCCCGACGACGAAAACATCAGGTCGAACACGCTCCTTACAAACTTCCATACAAGCGGGGAAGCCGCGCAGAGCACGAATATTCCAAGGCTTCCGTATTGGACGGAACGAAGTTCGCATGGAAAGACGACAAGAATCGCGGTCAGAAGAAGGAAGGTCGCAAGAATCGAAAAATTCTTTATCCTTTTTGAGAACCACGGTTTCCTCAGCTGCAGTATCGAAAAAATTACAAGAAGCGGATAGTAGGCGAACGGAATTATCGTGAAAAATCCGTCAGAATCTGAAATCATGCGGGTTCCGGCAAGATAGAACTTCACATAGAACACTATCAGAGGTCCGAACGCGCAGAAAAAACTAAGCATCACGAACCTGAAAAGAACGGTTATTTCAGCGGGAACTTTCAGCACAAGCCTGAAGTGGAACACTATCACAAAAAACTTGCGGCGCAGCAGACGATTCTTGCAAGGGCGAAAAGCGGATTTGAAACCACGTCCCATCTGAAAAGCGGAACGAAAGACGCGTAGTGCATCACCTCGCCCGCCAGGGCGAGCCTTCGTATTTTTTTAAGTTCGGTCGATATGTACCTGAAAAGAAATCCGCTTGAAGCGTATGTTCCAACATCAAACGAAACGGTCATAAGAACGTTCAGCCTGTAGTCGTAGAATATCGTGGAAAACGTGTTTCCTATCGCAAGGGATGCGAACACAAGCGAAAATGAAAGCGGACGGGATGTTTCCTCGTCGTATGACCGGCGCGAGCAGTACACCCCTCCAAGAACGCACAGGACGGCGACGGAAAGCCTTGGCCACATCACGGGTGAAAAAATCCTCATGCGGCGCAAAAGCGGTTCGCCCTCGTTTCTGAAAATGTATATCCTTCCCTCCCTTGAACCAATCGACACTTCCGACTCAACGCGGAAAAACCTGTCGATTTTTTTTGAGTATGAAGAAAAATTGTACCTGTCCAGAAAATCACGCCACGCGGAAACGTCCTCGCCGTTCACGGAAACCACGACGTCGCCCTTGCGAAGCCCGGATCTCCACGCGGGAGAATTCCTTACGGCGTGGAACACCTCGTAACCGTCGCTCCTTCTTTTAAAAAGAAGACCCGAGTTGAAAGTTCCCTGAAAAAGCATCAGGGCGTTCTCTACTGAAATTTCTCCGTCGTTCTCCGCTTCAAAAAACATCATGGTTATTGAGAAAAAAGACTAATAATGGTAGGATTCCCAAGCAGAAAATTATACGCTGGGGCTTCCCGGCGATTTATAGGAGTCATAAATGATCTACACTGCAGAAGTAGAACACATGTGTCCTTTGGCTAAGGGCGCGTATCACGGACCTGCTCCAATTCCCGAGGAGGGAGAGTGGAAGCAGGTGAAGAAAATCGAAGATGTTTCCGGTTTCACGCACGGAATCGGCTGGTGCGCTCCACAGCAGGGCGCCTGCAAACTTTCTTTGAACGTAAAGGACGGAATCATCGAGGAAGCGCTCGTTGAAACAATCGGCTGTTCAGGAATGACGCACTCCGCCGCAATGGCGTCTGAAATCCTCATCGGAAAGACGCTCCTTGAGGCATTGAACACCGACCTTGTATGCGACGCCATCAACACCGCGATGCG
>JBHAFG010000021.1:0-7967 GCA_041855945.1 Treponema sp.
GGACGCGCCAAGCAGAACCATGAGTCCCGCCAGCGGGTTTCCGCCTTTTTTCGCTCCCTTTACAGCCATGAACATTCCCGCAAGAAGAACCAGAAGCCCGTATCCGCCGTCGCCAAAAATCATTCCAAAGAAAATCGTGAAGAACAGCAAAAACCAGCCTGAAATGTCGTACTCGCGGTAGCCTGGAACCGTTCCAAGAAAATCCGTAAGTGGATATATAAGGCTTACAATCCTGTTGTTCTTGAGTTTTGTCGGAACGCTGTCCTCCTCGGAAGGATCCGACATTGCAAACGCCCATGAAGAAGCGGCGCACGTCTTTTTGAACTCATTGAGCGAGTCAACGGGAACATAGCCCGAAAGCCAGGCAAGGTCGCTTTCACTTCCAGAATCTTCCTTTCCCATTCCGGAATATATGTTCTCAAACTGTATGTCCGACTCAAGAGCCTTCCGTCTTCCTTCAATCTGAGGAAGATATGAAGCCGCCTCAAAAATCTTTTTATCTATTGAAGATATTTCACGCCTGTTTTCCACAATCCTGACTCTTATGTCTTCTGTTGACGCAGAAGGAAGCGGCACCTCGAACGCCTCGGGTGGAAGAGATTCAGGACGCTCCTTTCCAGCGTTCACAAGCAGGAATCTTGCGATTTTTCTCCGCCTGTTCACCACCACAGTGTCAAGGCTCCCGTCCAGAAGCGCGTATTTTGCATCGGGAATCTCAAAAAGCCTTAGGTCAATGGATTTTCCAGAAAGATATTCAAACTGGGAGGGATCAACCTCGCCCCATGCGGAAAGCCTTTCAAGTTCAATGGAATCGTTTGAAATCTCTTCAAGGAGTTTCTTCTTTTTTTCCGAAAGGGCGACGACATTCTCGCAGATTGAAGAAATCTCCACATCGGAAACATCCTCAGCCTTCACCCTTCTTTTTAACTTCACGTCTCCAAGAATTCCAGACGCAGAAAGAAGCCTGGTAGACTCCTCCCTGTATGCCGCAAGAACCTCGCCCGAACCTTCAAGAGTCTCAAGGTGCATTACGCCAAGTTTCTTGAGCCTTTCAAGCGCCTCTTTGCGTTCCCTGTTCAGAACAACGAGGGAGACCTTCTTCATCTTTACAATCATTCGTCAGCCTCCTTCTTTGAGTCCGTAGCCGCCTGCAGTTTTTTCTTTGAAATCTTGCTTCTAACAACGGCGGCAACCTGCTCGTCTCCAAGATATACGGAAATCTTCTTGATGTTCGCCTTGGTCTCAGGAATCTTTACCTTTTCAAAAAGGTTCACGCGCTGTGTGGTAGTGCGAAGTTCCTTTGAAAGAAGCCTTACCTGTTCGTCAAGCACCTCAGCCTCAAGGTCAAGCGACAGTGCCTTTTCCATCCTGTCGGCGGCCATGTCTATCCATAAAGGAGTTTCGTAAAGGTCGTAGTCGCCGCGTGAAAAATCCGCTCCCTCATAAATGGGAATGGCAACGCCCGCGATGTTTCCAACACCCTTTTTGATGTTCCTGACGGTAACCATGTCGCTTTTAAATGCGTCCGCCTCGCCGAAAACTGAAATCCATTCTTCAAATTCCTTTTCCAGGGCGGCTCGCCTGCCTCTGACTTCCCTCGCCTTTGCGTCTATCGTACGAATTTCTGTCTGGAGTTGCTGTTTTTTGAGCGTCAATGTAGGAAGATAACGCTGGTACATTTTAAGCGCGTCTTTCTGGACCTTCTGCTCATTTTTGGTCAACTTTATTTTAGCCATACAGTTTCCTTAAAAAAGCCTAGTTCTTCTTCGGCCAGTATTTTTCAACCAGAGCCGACTTGATTCCAGTTTCAGAAGGCTCAAAGCAGTCGGAAAGAATCTTCCAGCCAAGATCCAGAGCGTCCTCAAGTTTTATGTTCTTTGAAAGATCCATCATCTCGTCTTCAAATTCAGAACCGAACGAAAGAAGTTTTTCATCCCATGCCGACATATTGAATCCCATCGCCTTCTTTTCAAGCGTGTCCTTGTAGTTCGCATAAAGCCGGATCATGCCGTCCATAAGGGCGCGGTGGTCGTCGCGGGTGGAACTGTTCACGTTCTGCTTCAATCTTGAAAGAGAACCGAACGGCTCGATTCTTCCGCCCTTAAGATAATACTGACCTTCTGTGATGTAGCCCGTGTTGTCTGGAACCGGATGGGTAACATCGTCTCCTGGCATAGTGGTTACAGCAAGAACCGTAACGCTTCCCGCGCTGTCAAAGTCAACAGCCTTTTCATAGCGGCTTGCAAGCTGCGAGTAAAGGTCTCCTGGATATCCTCGGTTTGAAGGAACCTGCTCCTGCGTGATTGCGATTTCCTTCATCGAGTCTGCAAAGTTTGTCATGTCAGTCAGAAGAACAAGAACGTCCTTTCCCTGAAGGGCAAACTGTTCAGCAACCGCAAGCGAAAGGTCAGGAATTTTCTGACATTCTACGGTAGGGTCTGCGGCGGTATGGACGAACATTACAGTCCTTGAAAGAGCCCCTCCGTTTTCCAGTGTTTCCTTGAAATAAAGATAGTCGTCGTATTTTAGTCCCATTCCACCAAGCACGATTACATCAACTTCCGCCTGCATCGCGATTCTTGCAAGAAGCTGGTTGTACGGCTCGCCGGATATGGAAAAAATCGGAAGCTTCTGTGAAACAACCAATGTATTGAACATGTCAATCATCGGAATTCCAGTGCGGATCATGCGGCGCGCCATGATTCTTTTTGAAGGATTTACAGAAGGTCCTCCGATTGCAACAAGGTTGTCCGCAAGGGAAGGTCCGTTGTCGCGAGGCTCTGCAGAACCGTTGAAGATTCGTCCCAAAAGGTCTTCGCTGAACGAAACTTCCATTCTGTGTCCCAAAAAGCGTATGTGGTCGCCGGTGGAAACGCCTCGTCCACCTGCAAAAACCTGCAGTGAAACTATGTCGCCGTCGATTTTGTTTACTTCCGCAAGGGATTTTCCGTAGGCGGTTTCGATTTCTGCAAGTTCACCGTAGGAAACTCCAAGAGCCTTTACCGTGATTACGCTACCAACGATGGATTCAATTTTGCTGTAAACCTTATTCATCATTCACCATCCTCAAGCAGCTCGACTGCCTCGTTTTTTATTTTTCCATTTTTTGAAGCGTACAGTTCGTCGATTTCTTTTTCCTTTGACCTGTAGCCGTCCGTTCCTTCCGCGATGTAGTTCCAGTCGATGTAGGACTGGCGGAGTTTATTGAAGAATGAACGCGCCTCGTCCTTGTCCTTGAGTTCAAAGTCTGAAGCAAGAACTGTAAGAACCTTTTTGAAAGTACGTGTCTGTCTTTCAACGCTTACGGCCGCATCCACTTCGTCGAAAGAGTTCTGCTGGAAATAAACCGCGTCAAGGAATTCGCTTTTCATATAAAGAACAAAGTCGTCGGTTGTAGTTCCCTCTTCGCCAACTACCTTCATCATCTGGTTTACTTCAACGCCTGACTTGAAAACCTTTCTGGCGTATGACACCCAGTCCTCACGAATTACAGACTTGTATTTCGACCACGAAGCAATTGGATCGATTGCAGGGAATTTTCTGGCGTCAGACCTTTCACGTGTAAGTCCGTGGAAGCCGCCTACAACCTTGAGCGTAGCCTGTGTTACAGGCTCTTCAAAGTTTCCGCCGGCAGGACTTACAGTTCCGCCTATTGTAACAGAACCTTTTTCGCCATTTCTGAGGCGTACAAAACCCGCCCGTTCATAGAACGCGGCGATGTATGACTCAAGATAGGCGGGGAAAGCCTCTTCACCAGGGATTTCTTCAAGTCGTCCAGACATTTCACGGAGCGCCTGGGCCCATCGGCTTGTTGAATCGGCAAGCAAAAGAACATGAAGTCCCATCTGGCGGTAATATTCAGCCAATGTTACAGACGTATATACGGAAGCCTCGCGGCTTGCAACAGGCATTGAAGACGTGTTGCAGATTATCACTGTACGCTTCATCAAGGACTCGCCTGTTCTAGGGTCTTTCAATTCAGGGAATTCCTTGATTGTTTCTACAACTTCACCGGCACGCTCTCCACAGGCGGCGATTATTACAATGTCAACGTCCGCATATCGGCTTGTGGTGTGCTGAATAACAGTCTTTCCCGCTCCAAAAGGTCCTGGAATGCAGTATGTTCCTCCCTTTGCAACCGGGAAGAATGTGTCTATGAGCCTTGTCTTTGTAACCATTGTTTCGGTGGGAGCAAGGCGTTCTGCATAGCAGTCGACAGCGCGTTTTACAGGCCATTCAAAGCACATTGTAAGTTCGTGGTCTTTTCCCTTCTCATCTGTAACGACGGCGATTTTTTCCGTTATGGTGTAAGAACCGGCGGAAGCCACCTCTTTTACAGTGTAAGTTCCAAGAAGCCCGAAAGGAACCAGAATCTTATGCTGGAAAGGTCCTTCTGGAACAGTTCCAACAGGATCTCCCCGAAGAACCCTGTCTCCGACCTTTACAAGTGGAGTCCAGTCCCATTTTTTTGCCCTGTCGAGAGGTTCTGCGTAAACACCCCTTTCAAGGAAGAAGCCCGCCTGTTCTGCAACAAGCGGAAGTGGGTTTTGAAGACCGTCATACACCTGCCCCAGAAGACCTGGCCCCAACATGGCGCAGAGCATGTTTCCGGTAAATTCAACCACGTCGCCGGTCTTTATTCCCTGCGTCATCTCAAAAATCTGCATCTGGGCGATGCTTCCGCGGATACGGATTACCTCGCCCCTGAGCCTCTTGCCCTCAACATTAACATAGGCAACTTCGTTCATGGAAATGTTTCCGTCGAATTCAACTGAAACCATGTTGCCGTTGATTCCGACCAACTTTCCTTTTGTATCCGTCATGCTTTTTCTCCAAGTATAGTATCGTAGATTTTTCTGTAGGAATCCGTTCCCCTCTCCCTGTCAAACGCCTTCATCCTCTGTACGAGCATGAGCCTTATTCCATAGGCGAACACATAGTCCTCGCAGAAACTGTCAAGCGGCTGCAGGCCGTCGAGAACTCCAAGCCTGTATCCGTAAAGGAAGTTTTCCGCCGCAAGGGGACTTTCCATCCCCACGGCAGTCCTCGCGGCCTGCACTATGTCCGCCGTTATGCTTACGGGAACAGGTCCAAGGTCTTTTTTAAGCCTCTGCGCGCGAACCTGTGCCAGCGCGAACCTCAACGCCCTTTCGTGCGCGTACCACGAGTCAAGGAACACGGAACCTGTAGTTCCAGGCATCTTTGGAGGTTCAAGAGAAAGGTTATTCAATGTCTCAACGGATTTTTTCCCAAGAAACCTTGAACATAAATCCCTGTAATATTTTTCAGTTATTGGCAGCGTCGATTTTTCAGAAGAAATGTCTGGCAGCTGCGAAACCAAGTAATATTGTTTTTTCACTGGTCTATTCCTTTGCGGCTTCCTTCATTATGGCCGCCACCCTTGGATTCAAGTACGCGGCAAAAAGGTCTGCAACAGATTCCGCGGAATAGTCGTAGTATGCGGCTCCGTTGTTCACGCCGATTCTAAATCCGGCTGAAACCGACCTGTCCGCCTTGAGTGTAAGACCCTTCGATATTTCCGCCTTGAGCTCAGCCTTGAACGAAGATTCAAGGTCTGCAAGATCCTTTTCTCCAAGCAGAACGGAAAGATCTGACGCGTCGGTGTTTTTTGTCCACGCCCTTACAGTTTCTGGAACAAGCGTCTTGAGAATATCCTTCGTGTAGGCCTTTTCCGTTTCGTTCCTGACAATCCCGTCCAATTCTTTTACAAGCGAATCCCTGAAAGTAAGCAGCATGTTTCTGCACGCCTGTGAAACGGCGTCTTCTCCTGCCTTTTCAATACGGGCGACTTCCGACCTGGCATTTCTTATCAGGTCTTCCGATTTTTTAGCCGCGACGGCCAGAATGGAACTGGCTTCCTCTTCAGCCTTCATGACAATCTGGGAGGCCTTAGCTTCCGCAGAGGCAACGCCGTCCTTCTTGATTCTGTCAATTAACTCTTGTAACTGGATATCCATTTGCACCCCACTAAAGTCGATCAAAATATTATTCTGTAAGAATAAAGGCATTCGGTGTATTTTTCAAGTGAAAAAAAAAGTCAAAAGACGCTGAATTTATGGGAAGTCACGGCGGCGTACGTACGTCCGGGCCGCAGGACCGCCTGTGGAAATTCAATCCTGTTTGGAGAATCTGGAAACGCCTGGGTTTCAAGGCAGACGGCGCAGTGTCCCTGGTGGAACGCTCCGTTTTTTCCTGGAAGGTTTTGCACGTAGTTGGCGGTGTAAAGCTGGAGTCCTTCGCAGTTGGTGGAAAGTTCAAGACGGATTCCAGTTTTTTCATCTGAAAGAATGGCCGTCTTTAAAAGGGGAACGTCCTTGTCCGGAACGCCGGATTCTTCCCTGAACGCGGGCGTTACATAGCAGTGGTCGTATCCCATGCTTTTCTGGAGGATTTTTTCAGAAATGTCCCTTCCAATTTTTTTTTCTTCCGTGAAATCAAACGGAGTTCCCGCAACGTCAATGAATTTTCCAGTGGGAACGGAGTTTGAGTCCACCTCAAGGATTTTTGTGGAATTTATTTTCAGGCTGTGATCCAGCACGCTTCCGTGTCCTGAAAGGTTGAAATAACTGTGGTTTGTAATGCTTATCGGAGTCGCCCTGTCCGTCAAGGCCCTGTATGTGAATGTCAGGGTGTCAGTGTCGTCAAGAAAGTATTCAACGGACACTTCAAGGCGTCCGGGAAATTTCTGGTGTCCGTCAGGAAAAACCTTTGAAAACCTGAGCCCCGCGCCCTTTGAGTTCCTTGTTGTTTTTGCCTTCCATATTTCGTTCTCCCATCTTGGAAAACCTCCGTGAAGGCATGAACCGCCTGAGTTGTCGTTCAAAAGGTATTCCTTTCCGTCCAAGGAAAACCTCGCGCCCGAAATCCTGTTCGCAAAGCGTCCGACAATAGAGCCGTAACTTCCCCATTCGGTTGCAAAGCCTGTGAATGTCGGAGGGCATACAACAACGTCAACATCGCAGCCATTCCTGTCCTTTACCGTTATTCCAGTTACAGCGCAGCCGTAGTCTGAGGCGGAAAAAGACATCCTCCCATTTGAAACTGTATACACGCTTGCCGTCCGCCCGTCCGAAAGGCTTCCAAAGTAGTTTTTTGAAATTTTCATATCCTGTTTTCCAATGACAGAGCGAACTGCACCTCTGTGTCCGTCAACGTAAGTTCCTCCGCTATCTCCTCGACCGTCATTCCGGTGTCGTACATTCCCACAATCTGGTGCTTTTTTTCTTTTTTGTGTGGAATTGGATTCTCTTCGACATATACGTCAGGAACGACGACCGGAACTTTCGCCCACGATCCCCTGCCGTCAACGTTCACCTCCGCCCTTGTGTCTATCGTCTGCGGAGAATCCTCGTCAAAAAGCGTCTTCTGGTCCACTCCAAGGGATTTTTCCGCTCGCTCTGTAAGGGCATAAGCCGCGTCCGATTGCGGCGCCTGGCGGGTCTTTGAATACGCCGCCGCGACCTTCCTTGAAGAATGGTCCGTCTTTTTTACACCCATCGCAGACTGCAGTTCTGAAACGGCGTAGCCCTTCTTTTCGATGTCGTTCATAAGCCTTATTTTTTTGTCCGCCTCCGCGATCAGGGACTTCAGGGTTCTTATCCTGTCGTCGATCACATTTACGTTAGAGTCGATGTTCCGATTCAAATCCGTGACGAGTTTGTTGTATTCAGCCTTCGTGTCTTCGATTATGTTGTCCGTAGTAAAAAGTTTCTTGAATTTCTTTAAAAATACAATCCACATGACAACGTTGAATATGCACAAAAAAACAACAACATATTTCATAATTCCACCCGATTCATGTAATGTTAAAAATCCGCGGAAAAGACACGGCGTTTCATCTTGTCAGGTCGATGTGTCTTCCAAGGTAGTCTTCCTTCACCCTGTCCGCGTCCGGAGATTTTTTTTCGTCAGAAGACTCGTTTTTTTCTCCGCCTTCCCTGCCGGCC
>JBHAFG010000022.1:0-26927 GCA_041855945.1 Treponema sp.
CGATACAGAAATTGAACTTCTTGACGCGATAATGAAGGCGTTTGCAAGCGAGGAAATTCCGGACTACGCGTCGGACGGCTCGCTTTCGGGCGCGGAAACGGACGTTTCGGACATTTCAAAGATTTTTACACAGGCCGTTACGTTCAAGTCATACAAGGTTCAAAGCGGCGACACGATAAGCGCGATCACGCGTAAATTCGGACTCAAAAACATTTCGTCAATAATCGCGCTGAACGGAATTGAAAACGTAAGGCTTCTTTCGGCGGGACAGAAATTGAAGATTCCTTCGATGGACGGACTTCCATACAGAGTTCAGCCTGGAAACACACTGCAGGGACTTTCCGCAAAATACGGCGTTTCAATGGAAGAACTTCTTGACGTGAACGACCTTGAAAGCGCGAACCTTAAAGTCGGACAGGAACTTTTCATACCGGGCGCAAGAATGTCAAGGGAGGCTCTGCAGGAGGCTCTTGGCGAATTCTTCAAATGCCCAATAACTGCAAGGTTCAGATACACAAGCATGTTCGGTCCGCGCCTGGATCCAATTTCAGGAGCAAGGTCGAACCATACAGGAGTCGACATGGCCTGTCCTACAGGAACACCCGTGTACGCATCCTCGCCTGGAACTGTGGCGTTCGTCGGATATTCAAACATTTTTGGAAACTACATGATCGTAAAACATTCAAAGGGCTACCAGACGCTTTACGGACATCTTTCAAAGATAAACGCAAAAAAAGGACAGGCGGTTTCGCAGGACACGAACATCGGTCTTGTTGGAAACACGGGCTATTCAACAGGTCCGCACCTGCACTTTACTGTATACAGGAACGGTCAACTTGTAGACCCGATGACATTAATCAAAAAATAGAAGAAGATATATGGAATCAATTTTTACAAACATCAACGAGGGCGTGTGCCAGGACTGCGGCCGGCACATCCAGAAGGATTACAGATTCTGTCCGTGGTGCGGAGAGGACGTGAACAGGGAGCGCCGCATGGAAAATTTCGCGCGGCACCAGGAAAGCCTGCGTGTAAACAGACAGGAAGAACAGATTCGCAGGGCGGAAAAGGCGCTTGAAATTCTGGAGAAGGAACTTACAGCGCTCGTGGTGTGTGCGGAACTTTCACGCTAGAAATACCGTGCGTTAATATCATAGATTTACAGCGAGGCAGAAATGAAAAAAAATACTGTTCTAAAAAAAACAGCGGCCGCCCTGATTCTTGCGTGCGCGTTCAACGTCCATGCAGGAATAAAATTTGGCGAGCCCGACATAAACGAAAAGAACGAACTTCTGTTCACAATCCGGCACAACATTTCTGGAACCTCAACATACAGGACGCTATTCAAGACAAAAATCGAGGACGGAATCTCGCGTTCAGGCGTGGAAACGCTCACCTGCTACCCGGAACGGCTTGAAGTCATACAGAACGGAAGCGTGCTGCAGATAAGAAACCGCTACGGACGGGCGTGGTACAACATCCACGACGAAACCCTTGCATGGAAGGAAACCGCGGCAAAAATCCCTGAAAATTCAATGAGGCTTCCACCGCAAAGCGCAAGTCCGGACGGAAAATGGCTCTGCTACGTGGAAAAAAAAGACTACGCCTCGGGATTCCTCGTTCTTGAAAATACAGCGACAGGAAAAAAAATAACGCTGGACGAAAACGCCCAGTTCAGTTACAGGAACGTTCCTGCAAAATGGGCGAACGACTCCTCCGTCCTTCTTTACGAAAAAAACGGAGCGGTGTATTTCTGCAGCCCGGAGGCGCTTGTAAAATCAGTCGAGGCAGGCGAGGAATACAGAAAAATCGGAAACGGCACCATGAATTCAGTTTCGTGGTCGGGCGGAAGACACTTTGCATACATAGACGGCGACATCGTATACAGAATCAACTCAAAGGAACTTTACACGCTTGGACTGTATTCTGGAATAATCGGAAAAGGAACGATAATCGGACGGCTTCCGCACAAATTTTCACCTGCAAGAGACAGATTCAGCGTGAACCCGGAACTGACAGGGCTTGCAGTGATTCAGAACAGACAGAACTTTACATGGTACAGAATACAGGGAAGCGCGAACTGCGATTTTTTTTCGGTGAACTCAAGCCGTCCGTTTGCAAACAACGAAGCCTCTCTTTTGGACTCTGAAATTCTCTGGTCCAAGACGGGAGAGCCTGCCGTATGGATAAAAACCATGCCGTTCAGTTCAGAAAAAATACAGAAAAGCCAGAAGGCAAACGCATCGGTATACAGGCTGAACGACAGGTTCACGCGCGTGATTGAAATTGAAAATTCAGGAGAACCGAGCATAAGCCGCGACGGAACGCTCTGCGCGTTCAATTCGGGAAGCACAGTGTACATCTACCAGACATCAACATGGAAGAGAATCGCTGAACTTTCGGGCGAAAACATAGAAACACTCGCATGGGACGGAGCGAACAACCTTTACGCAGGAGGCGAGCGCACCACAAAAAAATGGAATTTTTCTGAAAAAAAATGGAGCGTAATACTCTTGTCCCAGGCGGCGAACGGCTACTGGGATTCTGGAAACATAATCGCGGACACTGGAAACGGAATTTCATACAGATACGACGACGTAAAAAAAACATGGACCGAACAGACAGTTCCGCCAAGGCACACGAACATTACACGCAACGAAAACTACAGGATTTTCAACGGCGAAACCCAGAACAAAAACTACGAAAACGCGCTGTACACCCGAAGCCTTAAAGGAAAACCTGCGACAAGACCTGTTTTTGAAGAAAGCGCAAAAATCACAGCCGCGCAAAAAAGGGTGGCGTTAAGCTTTGACGCATACGACAACGCCGACGGCATAGCAAAAATCCTGGACGAACTTGAACGCTACAAAATCCGCGGAACATTCTTCCTTAACGGAGAATTCATAAGGCGCTATCCAAACGAAACAAAACAGATTGCGTCCGGCAGGAACGAATGTGCGTCAATGTTCTTCACAACCGCAAAAATTACAGGCGGCGACTACATAGTGAATGACGAATACATAAGGCGCGGACTTGCCCGGAACGAAGACGAATTTTTCAAGTGTACGGGAAAAGAACTCAGCCTGTATTGGCACGCCCCCCGCTACACAAAATCAGAACGCATTGAACAGATTGGAAGGGATGCGGGATACACATACGCCCACGCAGACTGCAACGGACTTGACACAGTGAGCCTTGAGGAAGCGCTTCTCAAAAAAGGCGAATACAAAAGCCCAAGCAGGATAATCGACGAATACATGAAAACCGTAAAATCGCGGGAAAACACAGTAATTTCAGTTTCAACCGGACTTTCAAACGGAGAACGCGACGGCCACCTGTACGACTTTCTTGACCTTCTTTTAAGCGCAATCCTTGACGAAGGCTGTCAAATCGTTTCCGTGCGCGACATAATAAAATGAGTCTTACATAAAATTCTGTGGTTCAAATAAAAAAATCGTCTTTTCCATAACAAATTTCATAATCAGAATACTTGTTCAAAAAGTCTTCCCTGTCGCGAACTCCAAGTTCGTCAAAAATAATTTTAAATCTGTTTTTCACAGAACCAATCGACATCTTTGATTCTATGGCGATTTTCTTATACTTTTCTTAAAAGTCCTTGAAGCCATTCCGCATCCCTGCGTTTTAAATTCTGATATTTCTGTATGTCCAGTCGCTTTTTTGAATCAAGAACTTCAAACAAATCCGCGACATAAGCCTGAACGAAGAAAAGTAGCAAAAACAAAACGAACGAATGTGCCAGTTTCTCTGCAAACGCTATTTTAAATACATCAAGACCAAATCTAATCTCTGAAAATACAAGCACAAACAAAACCGTGCCTGATAAAATATTTTTCAACTTTTGCCGACAGTTGAAAAAACCAAGCGAATACAATGAGAATACAAATAGACAATACATATATATTCCCATTACATTCATTGGTTCAAGCATCAGTATGAAAATACTGTAAATGAGGGATACTATTGAACATATATAAATCTTTGTCGGAAATAAAGCCGCCATGAATGTGAAGTGCTATACAGTTTTCGTTCACAATAGTCTATAATCCTGCCGACAATATATGGAAGAGGAAAAATCCGCCCTATGAATAAGACACGACTTTTTACAGCGCTTTTGCTAATTGTTTCGCTTTCGGCCGTTCACCCGGCGCCTGGCGACGGAGAAAGATTTTTTAGAATCGCAAAGGAATCCTACGAGGAACGCAATTTCAGGAAGGCTTACGAAAATTTCTTCCGTGCCGCGGCGGAAAATCATCTTGAGGGAACTTATTACACCGCCTACTGTCTTGAAAACGCAATCGGAATCGAAAGAAGTTACGAAAAGGCGGCGCAGTTCTACCAGAAGGCTGTAAAAAGCGGACACACTGAATCAATCTTACGGCTTGGCGGTCTTTACAGTTCAGGAAGAGGTGTAGAACAGGACTACTACAAGGCGTTGGACTGCTACAAGACTGTCCTTGAACAGATTCGCGGCGAAAAGGGCGAATACGACGACGGCGTTGCAAAGATGTACGACACCGTCGCGGAAGTTTACGTCGGTCTTGAGGATTATACGACCGCGCTTGAATATTTTCAGAGGTCGCTTGCGATAATAAAAAAACTGCACGGAGCGAACGACGAAAAGGCGTACGATTCATACAAGAACATAGGAATCGTGTATTTAAAGAGCAGGGATTACGAAAATTCCTACCTGTATCTTCAAAAGGCACTGTCGCTCCTTGAAACGCTTTCAAACGCAAGCATCGAGGAAAAGGCGTTCATATTCGACACGGCGGGACAGATGTTCGAGGCAAGAAAGAATTTCAAGGAGGCGCATGAACATTACGAAAATGCAAAGACGTTCTACGTTGCGTCCGCAACCGTGCTTCCATCAAATTCCAGAAAAAATTCGCCGCTTCCGTTTGACGACGAGCCTGACGCGTCATACGTTGAGGTTCAACTTGACTCGCTTGACGTTGCAAAGGAATTCGTGAACATAGCACGCCTCTACTATTTTGAGGAAACGGACGAGTCGCTTGAAAAGGCGCTTTTAAACGCAAAGACCGGTCTTGAAATGATTCAAAAAATTTCCAAAACGCCAACTCCACAGGAGGCCTACGCCTGCACGCTGATTGGACGCATATACGACAAGATGAACTATTTTCCGCAGGCGTTGGAATTCTATAAAAAGGCGAAGGACCTGAACAAGTCGGTGTATGGCGACAAACATTCCGAGGTTGCGCTCTCGTACAACAACATGGCGGTCATATACTGGCAGGCAATGAAGGACTACAGGAACGCAAAAAACTGTATAACTGAAATGCTCAACATATACGACGAATATCTTTCTCCCGTGGCCTACGGCGACTTTTCAGAAATACTTGAAAACCTCTGGGATCTTTTCATAAACTGGCAGCCTGTACAAGCGAACAAAAAACTTTCTGAAGAATTTGCAGAACTTAGACTCCGCACATTCCGTCTTGCCTTGAGCACCACAGAAAAAATACGAAACGCTTCCCTTCCTCCCGCGCACAGGGAGGCGATAATGGTGAAGGTGCTGCCGTTTTACTATCTTGCGGTTGGTTTTTATTCACACACAGGACAGAACGAAATGGCGCTGCGCTACGCAGACTTGATAAAGACCGAAGGTTTCATAGAGGCGATTGGAGAACTCAGTCTTTTGAACATACCTGAACTGACTGAAAAAGACAGGGCGGAAATTTCCCGCTGCATGACGGAAATCCAGCAGTACACTGTAAACATCTTCACCCAGACTGCAAAGCCCAAGAACGAGGTTGACTATTATTCTGTAAGAACCATGAACATGAAGATGATCGAGGCCAAACGGAATCTTGCCGCAGTAGAAAAAAACTTGAGGAAATACGCGCCGCGATATTTCATGCACAAGGAAATCGAACCTTTACGGGCGGCGGACGTTTTCCGTTGGTGCGGAAGTGAAAAAATCGCGCTTGAATATGTATTATGGAACAAGTCTTACGAAAAGCAGCTTGTACAGAACGAAAAATACGCTGTAAGACGGCTTAGCCTTGAGGACCACGTGTTAAGGGCGTATCAGCACGCCGTTAAGAACGCAAGGGCGGAGGCTGAACAGAAGTCAAAAAAGTCCAAGACGGACGTAAGACCAATCCTTCCAGAACCGCCTGCAAGAAAAACAATAGACTCTTGGTGCATAGTGGCAGGCGGCGGACAGATTCACACTGTAAAGGTCGCCGAAAACTTCGACTACGACAACGAGATTACAGAACTTAGAAACCTTCTCATACGCCGCGAAGATCCCGAAACTGGAAATTTCTTGAAATACAGGAAATATCTTTATTCAAAACTCATAGAACCTGTTGAATCGTTCCTTCCGTACGGTTCAGACCTTCTGATAGTTCCAGACAGGACGCTTACATATCTTCCGTTTGATTTGCTTGGCGACGGTGAAATTCCCGACCTTGGAGAAAGGTTCAACATATCAATGTCCGCGGCCCTTGCCCTTACTGTAAGAAATTCAGAGCGGTCGGATTTTACAAATTCATCATACGCAAAGACAGGCGGTTCTTCTGTAAATAAAAATCCTGCAACGCAGGACGCCGGGCATAACGCAGGATATAACGCCGGGCAGGACGCCGAACCCAACACCGAATGGAAGGTTCTTGGAGTTGGAAACGTGCTTTATGACAGGTTTAAAAAGGGAAACAACCGTGGAATTTTCAGCCACGCCCGGACAAGCGGAAGTCCAGACGACCTTCAGAAATTTTCACGGCTTGCAAATCCACGTACTGCAGGCGAATATTTCAAGGAAATCGGAATTTCGTGGAACAACCTGCCCGGAACCCGGTACGAAATTCAGCAGCTGAAGAACAAAATTTTCAAAACAGACGTCTCTTTAATAGAAGGAATAAACGCATCCGAACAGACTTTAAAGTGGCTTTCCGCGGAAAGGCGGCTCAGGGAATATTCAATCGTGCATTTCGCCTGCCACTCGTATTTTGACAACGCGTATCCGCCCATGACAAGCCTTGCATTTTCCGACTCATCGGACGCAAACAGCCAGAGCCCTGAGGACGGATACCTTACGCTGTGCGAGATTGCAAGCCTTGACATGAACGCAGACTTTACGATGATTTCTGCAAGCCAGACACATTCAGACAGGGCGGCAAGCGGAAAGCCTATTTCCGGACTTGCGCAGAGTTTCTTTCTGGCAGGCTCAAAGAAGGTTGGCGTTGCTCTCTGGAACGTTGACGACGAAACAACCTGCATTTTCTTTGAGAAGCTGTATCAGAAAATACAGGGCGCGGACTTTGCGTCGGGCGAAATGTCGTGGGCCAAGGCGTTCCGCGACGCAAAGGAAGACCTTAAAAAAGAACGGAACTGGATTACGCCGTATTACTGGTCAAGTTTTGTGCTGTACGAATAGAACGCAAAAATCCGCAATAGATATTTCGCTTCGCTCAATATGACGGCGGCGCTTTTACAGTTCGCGGATTGTACTGCCCGCGCGATTCCTACACGTTGAACTTAAAGAACAGTACATCGCCGTCCTGGACAACGTATTCCTTTCCTTCCTGCCTGTATTTTCCGGCTTCCTTGATTTTCGCTTCAGAGCCGTACTGCCGCAGCATTTCGATGGAATACGCCTCCGCGCGTATGAAGCCTTTTTCAAAATCCGTATGTATCACGCCGGCCGCCTGGGGAGCCTTGTACCCCTGGTGTATCGTCCACGCGCGGCACTCGTCAGAACCACCAGTGAAAAATGTACGCAATCCCATAAGGTGGTAAGCATTTCTTGCCAGCGTTGTAAGTCCGCTTTCCTTAAGTCCAACAGATTCCATGAAGTCCTTGCGGTCGTTTTCATCCTTTATTTCCGCAAGGTCTGACTCAAACTTTCCGCATATTACAACGACCTCGGAATTTTCCTGCGCGGCGTATTTTTTTACAACCTCCACATAAGGATTCGTGCCAGCGTCTATCGATTCTTCGTCTATGTTCGCAACGTAAAGGGTCGGCTTCATCGTAAGAAGAAACATATCCTTTACTGCAAGTTTTTCGTCATCGGTCAGGTCCGCAGTCCTGGCGCATTTTCCTTCCTGTAAAATCGGCTTAATTTTTGCAACCGCGCTGTTGAACGGAACAAGCTGTTTTTCAGCGTCCTTTCCAAGAGCGCGTACAGTCTTGATGTTTTTTTCCTCGCGTTTTGCAATTGTCTGCAGGTCAGCCTGTGCAAGTTCGTAGTTTATCGCAAGGATGTCGCTTTCAGGATCAATTGCAGCCTCAGTGTTCGCATCCTCGCGTACGTGCATTATGTCGGGATTGTCAAAACATCTTACAACGTGGGCTATACAGGCGGTTTCGCGTATGTTTGCAAGAAACTGGTTTCCAAGACCTTCGCCCTGACTTGCACCCTTTATGAGTCCCGCGATGTCTACAAATTTTACAGTAGCGGGAGTCTTCTTTTTTGGATTGTTCACCTGACACAAAAAATCAAGCCTTTCGTCAGGAAGTTCCACGATTCCTATGTTCGGGTCTATTGTGCAAAATGGAAAGTTTTCCGCCGCCGCGGGCGCCGCTGTCAAAGCGGAAAAAATTGTCGACTTTCCAACGTTCGGAAGTCCTACGATACCACAGTCTAAAGACATAAATCATCCTCAATATAACGATTGTATTGAAGAAAATTATAGTTTTTTTGCACAGAAGGTGCAAGGAGAAGCGTTCTGCCCGTCATATTGGCGGCTTTTTGCTGCCGCAAAAATCGGGCTTTCCGGAACTCCGCTACACGCTCGACTGTAAAACGCACACAAATGGCGTGCGTTTTACATTTTGCTCGCCGTATTGAAACACGGCTTCGCAATTCCTACAATCCCTGCCGCAAATCGGAAGGCGACACAAGACACGTAGTGCAATGAATAATACATAAAAGTGTCGCCCGAATTCCTTTTTTTACACATTCATGCCAATTATATGAAAGGGCGTAAAACCGCCGCGCAACACACCAAAACGGAGCATAAAATGAAAAAACTTCTTGCAGCGTTCGCTTTTCTTGCCGCGGTCGCGGCCGGCTGTTCGTCCGCTCAGGGCGAACACAAAATTTCAATCGCAAGCTGGAACGTACAGTGTTTTTTTGACGCCATCACGCACGGAACGGAATACAAGGAATTTAAAAGTTCAAAATGGAACCGTTCAGCATACGAAACCAGACTTGAAAGGCTATGTTCATCAATAAAGACAATCAACGCAGACATCTTCGTCCTGCAGGAAATCGAAAACGACTCTGTAATAGTCGACATTTCAAACAGACTGCAGGACTTCAGCTGGAACCAGAACAGAAACTGGAACTACGCCACGTTCAGCAAAAACAGCGGCGACTCCATAGGCTGCGCTGTAATTTCGCGTTTTCCCATAATCGAATGTACGGCGCACAACATCGACATACGCACTGAAAAAAAAGCCCAGCCCAACACACGCCCCATAACGGCCGTCAAAATCGACGCGCGCGGAGAAAAAATCACGCTTCTTGTAAACCACTGGAAGTCAAAATCGGGAGGAGGGGCCGAAACGGAAGTGTGGCGAAACTGGCAGGAATCCCTTCTGTACAGACTCTTTGAAAAATCCGTAAATTCAGGAGAAAAGGTCGTCGCCTGCGGAGACTTCAACCGCGACATAAACGAATTTCTTGTATTGGAAAAATCGCTTGGAAAAATAGCGTTCAGAAAGGCGGCCTTCAAAAAAGATTCTGAAAAATACAGTTCCGCCACGCCAAAAATACATTTCGAGGAAGGAAGCATACACGTATTTTCTCCGTGGTTTTCAGTCGGCGGCGCAATGGAAAATTCAGGCTCCTACCATTACAGGGATTGCTTTGAGCGGATAGACCATTTTTTTCTGTCTGAAAACATAGGTCCTGTAAGTTTTTCAGCGGTAAAAGGTCCGTGGTGCGACGAACACGGAATCCCGATGCGCTACCAGATTTTTACAGGCAGGGGCTATTCCGACCATCTGCCAATACACTGCGTGGTGGATCTTTTACACGGAACGCGGCGTTAATGTGAACGCGTTTTTTTTCCGAAAATCAGACTATGAAAAAGACAAATTACATTTTACTTTTGATTGTTTCGCTCGCCGCGTTCCATTCGTGCCGTTCAGTTCCAAGAGGCAGGACGGAACTTTCCAGGGAACTGCTTGGAAAACCCGTGATGAGCGCAAGGGCGCTGTCGGAATACTTCGCCTCGCAGAATCCGCTTGCAGACAAAAAGCAGATTGAAAAATTCGCGCTTCTATACATTTCAGAGGCCAGTTACGAAGGAATAAATTCAGACCTGGCGTTCGCCCAGATGTGTCTTGAAACAGGCTACCTGCGTTTTGGAAACCTTGTCGTTCCAGAAATGCACAATTACTGCGGGCTTGGCGCGATTGACGCCGACCGTCCAGGCGAATGGTTTGAAACGGAACAGCTTGGAGTCCGCGCCCACATACAGCACCTTCAGGCATACGCCACAACGGAAGATGTAAAACTGAACCGCCCGCTAATCGACCCCCGATACGGCTGGGTTCACAAGACAAAACTCGCCCGTACAGTGTTCGACCTTGCAGGCTCATGGGCGACCGATCCGCTTTACGGTCATAAACTGGACGCAATACTGGAAAAAATGTCAGACTTTGCATACTGACGGAACGCCTTTCATACAGCAGCAATAAATACAGTGCGTCCCCGCCGCAATAAAGGTTTGTAAGACGGCAAAGAATTCATTATATTAGTCTTATGAAGTTATACACAAAGGGACAGTTAATTTTATTCACGTCGGCGGCGGTCGTTGCCGCTGTAGGGCTTTCTTCCATTACATTCTCGCTCAAACAGAAATTTGAAAAATCCGAGCCTTCCAATACAGTACAGGAAGCCGCGGATAGCCATACAGTCGGAGATTTGTCAGAAATCGAGGAAGAAAGCGTTTTTCAGACCGCGTTCAATCCAGTCGAAAACATACAGGTTGAAGTTTCTTCAGAAAACTCGTACACACAGGATGAACTTCAAAACATACGCGTGTATGACTCGTGCAGTCCTGCCGTAGTGAACATAAACACGCAGGTGGTGGGCGTAAACTGGTTTCTTGAGCCTGTAGTACAGAGCGGAGGAAGCGGTTCGGGTTCGATAATAGACAAAAGGGGCTACGTCCTTACAAACGTCCACGTTGTAAAGGGCGCGTCAAAGATATACGTTTCGCTTTCAGACGGAACCCAATACGAGGCGGAAGTCGTTGGAACGGACGAAGAAAGCGACCTTGCCGTAATAAAATTTCTTCCCCCCGATGGAACAATCCTCCACACAATATCGTTCGGAGATTCAGGCGTATTGAAAGTCGGACAGAAGGTCATAGCAATCGGAAATCCGTTCGGCTTTGAAAGGACTATGACAACTGGAATCGTATCTGCGCTGGGCCGCCCCATAAAAAATTCAAACGACAGGATAATACGCAACATGATTCAGACCGACACTGCGATAAATCCAGGAAATTCAGGCGGTCCTCTTCTTGACACAGGAGGAAGGATGATAGGCATAAACACGATGATTTATTCGTCGTCAGGAAGCAGCGCGGGAGTCGGTTTTGCAGTTCCAGCGGAAACGGCGGTACGTGTGTCCTCCGACCTCATAAAGTACGGAAAAGTACGCCGTGGAGTCATACAGATTTCAATATTCCAGCTGAACAACACAATCGCAAACTACGCCAAACTTGACACTGCAAGGGGTGTAATGGTCTCAAAGGTCGTAAAAGGCGGAAACGCTGACGCGGCGGGGATCGTGGCAGGAACACAGGCGGCTCGGTACGGCTCAAGCATAATCTACCTTGGCGGCGACATAATTACAAAGATTGACGGTATAAACGTCGCAAGCCTTGCCGACTATTTTTCCGTACTTGAATCAAAACGTCCCGGGGAATTTGTAAATGTAACTGTAAGACGCGGCGGAAAGGAAAAAGTCATACAGGTAAGACTTTCAGACCCGTATGAAATCGAAAAAGCGGAAAAAAATTCAAAAAAGGTATACGGAATTTAAAAAACGATTTTTTTCATTACAGCGGAGGTTATATGCGCAAATTTGTAGTTGATTCTCCTTTTCAGCCGTCAGGCGACCAGGGACAGGCGATAGAAAAACTTGCAGACGGATTCCTTCGCGGCGACAGATACCAGACATTGAAGGGCGTTACAGGTTCTGGAAAAACGTTCACAATGGCAAAGATTATCGAAAAAGTCCAAAGACCGACGCTGATAATCAGCCACAACAAAACGCTTTCCGCGCAACTTTACAGGGAATTCAAGGATTTTTTTCCAAACAACGCCGTTGAATATTTTGTATCGTACTACGACTACTACCAGCCAGAGGCGTACGTTCCGGCGCGAGACCTGTACATCGAAAAAGACGCGAGCATAAACAAAGAAATAGATCAGCTGAAGATGAAGGCAACGTACAGCCTAATGGAACGGCGCGACGTGATTGTAATAGCCACTGTTTCATGCATATACGGACTTGGAATGCCTGAACTTTACAAGAGCATGAAGGTCCACATCGAAAAGGGAAAACCGTTAGACACGCACGCGCTCGCACGCGACCTGATTGAAATTCAGTATTCACGGAACGACGCCGTTCTTGACAGGGCGAATTTCAGGATACGCGGCGACATAATCGAAATCTATCCGCCATACATGGAATTTGACGAGGCGTACAGAATCGAACTTGACTGGAACGAAGTTTCAAAAATCCGAAGGTTCAACGTGATTTCTGGAAAAATCACCGAAGATTTGGATGAAACGTCAATCTACCCTGCAAAAAACTTTGTCGTTCCAAAAGAAGCGCTTTCCTCCGCGACAGAAAGAATAAAGGCGGAACTAGAGGAACGTCTTGCAGTTCTTAAATCACAGAAGAAACTGTTCGAGGCGGAGCGCCTTAAAACTCGCGTTACATACGACATGGAAATGATGCAGGAAATGGGCTACTGCTCTGGAATCGAAAACTATTCCGCCCCTATAGCCGCAAGAAAAACAGGAGAACCGCCCGCAACCCTCCTGCATTATTTTCCCGACGACTTTTTATGCATGATTGACGAGGCGCACGTTACAGTTCCGCAGATTGGCGCGATGTATGAGGGCGACCGAAGCAGGAAGCAGAACCTTGTGGACTTTGGATTCAGACTTCCAAGCGCGCTTGACAACCGCCCGTTAAAAATCGATGAATTTTCAAAGATGATGAACCAGGTAATCTATGTTACCGCAACGCCTCGAAAAGAAGAAATAAAACAGAGCAGCCAGGTTGTTGAACAGATAATCCGACCGACAGGACTTTTAGACCCAATCGTTGAAGTCCGCCCAAGCGAAGGTCAAATGGAAGACATTTACAGCGAAATAAAAGACCGCATCGCAAAAAAAGAACGCTCGCTTGTCCTTACGCTCACAAAAAAAATGGCGGAAGACCTTACAGACTATCTTACAGGTCTTGAACTTAAAGTCCGATACATTCATTCTGAAATAGACACTTTTGAACGCGTCGAAATTTTAAAGGAACTTAGAAGCGGAAAAATCGACGTTCTGATAGGAATCAACCTGCTCAGGGAGGGAATCGACCTTCCAGAAGTAAGCTTCATCGCCCTTCTGGACGCTGACAAAATCGGCTTCCTGCGTTCCACAACATCCCTCATACAGATTATCGGACGCGCCGCACGAAACGCCGAAGGCAAGGTCGTCATGTACGCCGACAGAATGAGCGATGCGATGAAGGAGGCGATCGACGAAACAAGACACCGCAGACAGGTTCAGGAAGCGTACAACAGGGAACACGGAATAACTCCTTCAACCATAAAAAAAGCCGTACAGGACATACTTGAGCATCAGGAAAAAGACGCGGAAGAAAACGCAAGGCTCGGTCTTGAAGTTCTAAAGAAAACCGCAAACCTCTTCGACAAAAAACAGAGGACAAAACTAATAAAGGCGCTGGAACAGGAAATGCAGACCTGCGCCGAACACCTTGAATACGAACAGGCCGCCGCGATACGCGACCAGATAAAAGAAATACAGGAACAGTACGGAAAATAAACAGAACCGCACGTGCTTTTTCTCAGGCGGACGTATAAGTTTGATTTTGTTTATTGACAATACATTGCAAATTCATTATTCTTGTTGAACTATTCTCTGTAAACTATTTAAGGTAGGTATAAATATGTCTAGATCTTGTGATATCTGCGGAAAAGGCGTAATGCACGGAAACAAGGTAAGTAAGGCTTTCAATCATACAAAGCGTACTTGGAGACCAAATCTTATCTCTGTAAAGGCTGACCTCGGAAACGGAACTGTCAGGACCATCAAGGTTTGCACACGCTGCTACAGAAGCGACTGGCTCGACAAGAAAGTAAAAGTACCAAAGACAGTTGCTGAAAACAACTAATTTCGTTTCTTGTTTGCGAAAAACCGTCTTAGATGCAGGCGGTTTTTTTTATTTAACCCGAACATTTTATTTCAAAGCGTCTGGATTTTCAGACCGTCGTACGCAGGTTCAACAGAACCGCCCTCCGAAACAATCCTAGAAAGCCCCGGAAACCTGTGCAGTTCAGATTTTATGTATTCCTGAATCTGGACGTGGCTGTTCAAATGGCAGATGTGTATGAACCATGTGTGGCTTGGAAGAATTTTTTCCGCCACCTCCATGGCCTGCAAAAATGAAAAATGAGTCGCGTGATCTTCCTTCCTGAGTCCGTCAATAACAAGATGGTCAACAGTTCCCGCATTCAAAAGAATTTTTTTTATGCTTTTTTCCTTTATTTCACTGCAATCCGTAAGATACACGATTGAATGGCTCTGTCCGTCTTTTTTTTCTGGAACTGTAAAAAGCCAGCCCGTCGCCTTGAGCCTTCCGTGAAGAAGCGGTATTCCAATTATACGCATATCGCCAAATTCCGCAGGCTGGCGTTCATCAAGATGCTTTGCTTTTTCAAGGTGGAGTTTTGGTTTTCCGCCGCCAATCTGCGTCTGTCTGAAAACATAGGAAAACCTGCTCTGAACGTCGGAAAGGCTCTGTCCGTTTGAATATATCGCGATTCCAGGTCCCGCAGTTTCCCTTCCCCTGTCCGGATTTGTAAGATTGCTCGCGGAAATCGTATGGCTGAATATCCTTATGTCGTCAAGTCCGTGAAGATGGTCCGCGTGGCTGTGCGTCAGAAGAACAGCGTCGATTTTTTTTATCCTGTGCTTCAAAGCCTGCAGCCGAAACTCAGGTCCGCAGTCAACAAGAACCGCGCTTTCTGTTCCATCACTGTTTTTGTTGCACACATAGGCGCTACACCTGTAACGCCTGTCGCGTCTGTCCTTGGAACGGCACACATCGCAGTCGCAGGCTATACATGGAATTCCGTGGCTTGTACCTGTTCCCAAAAGAGTCATCTTCATTACAAAAATCCTTAAATAATTCCTTCGTATACAACGCCCTGCTCGCCGTCTATCGTAACGGAAAGATCGTTTTCAAGAACCTTCTGGGCGTTCGGAACGTTCTGAACCCATACAAGGCTGTCGTTCACCATTTTAAGGTCCTCCGCGGAAACATCGCTTCCCGACTCCGACACAACGCCGTCAACAACCCTGAGAACAGGAATAAGTTCCTCGGTTATTCTATTGCACACCAGAATCAGACTTCTGTGAAGCCGAATTTTGTTTTTAAGTTCAAGAATGTCCTGTTCATGTATGACTCTTCCCGAAGCGCGAACCTTTCCTTCGTCCGAAATGCCGAACGCCGTTCCCCTCGCTATCACGTTTCCAACAAGGACTACCTTTATAGCGTTCACCATGAGCGGACTTGAAATTGGAATGCCCGCGCACATGACAACCTTGTCAGAAAGATGCACGTTTCCGTTGTCTAGCGCGAGTTTTACAGCGTTCTGAATCATGGTTTCAGAATCGTCCGCTATCTTGCACAGTACAGGCGAAATTCCCCACTGAATCATAAGCTGCCTGCACACCTTCCTGTCGGGCGTTACGGCTATCACAATCTGTTCAGGACGGAAGCCGCCAATCATCCTTGCAGTGTTTCCGTGAAGCGTCGGAATAATCAAGGCCTTTGCGCCTATGTTCCTTGCAAGTTTGTACGCGCAGTGCGCCACTATATGACCAATTTCAGTTCCAGGCTTGTACGCGCTGTCAAGAAGTTTCATCCTGCTCTGATATTCCTCGGAATTTTCAGTGGTGCTTGTAATCAAGGCCATGGTCTTTACGGACTCAACCGGATATTTCCCGCCTGCAGTTTCTCCGCTCAGCATTACAGCGTCAGTTCCGTCAAAAACAGCGTTTGAAACGTCGGTAAGTTCCGCCCTTGTTGGACGTGGATTTACAATCATGGAGTCAAGCATCTGGGTAGCCGTTATGACGGGCTTTCCAGCGTCGCGGCACGCCTTTATGATGGCCTTCTGCGCAAGAGGAATCCTTTCTGTTGGAAGCTGCACGCCCAAATCTCCACGGGCGACCATTATTCCGTCCGCCTCCTTTGTGATTGCGGCGATATTGTTCAGACCTTCCTCGTTTTCTATTTTTGCGATGACCCTTGCGTTCGCACCTACTGTTTTAAGATAGTTTTTTATCTCCACCACTTCTTCTGGAAAACTTACAAAACTCGCCGCAACAAAATCAACGTCCATTTCCGCGCCGAATTTCAAGTCCTCCCTGTCTTTTTCCGACATGATTGGAAGACCCGCGTGCACTCCTATAAGATTTACGTTTTTACGGCTTCCGATGGTTCCGCTGTTGGACGCCGTGCAGAGCACTCGATTCTGCTCGACTTTTTTTACGACAAGTTCGATAAGACCGTCCGCCACAAGAACCTTTACACCCTCGGAAAGTTTTTCGCAGGTTTCCTTCCACGAAAGGGAAATGTGGCATATCCTTCCGTCGCCCTTTTCCGTGCAGAAAGAACCGTCGGCGACAAGTTCAACTTCCTCGCCTGTCGCAATGCTTATCTTTCCGTCGTTTTCAACAAGACCCGTGCGTATTTCAGGTCCACGGGTGTCAAGAAGAATGGCGACGGACGCGTTCATCTCGTCTGAAATGCGCCTTACTCGCAACATTCCAGCCCTGTGGGATTCGTGAGTTCCGTGTGAAAAGTTGAATCGGGCTATGTTCATGCCCTCGGCTATCATGCCCCGGATTGTGCCGTCGTTGTCGCAGGCAGGTCCGATTGAGCAGACGATCTTGGTTTTTCTGGTAATCATGGAATTGATTATAATACGGATATGCTAAAATTTATATGATTAATTGAAAAAATACACCGCCGAAAATAAACCGCCCGGACATTCACAGCACCTCCTCAAAGAAAAGGTTGTGTTCCATAAAACTGTAGTACGAGTTCTTGTCAAATATTACATGGTCCAAAAGTTCAACACCAAGAAGCTGCGAACATTTATGCAGCACCTCGGTTGTTTCAATGTCCTCGCGCGAAGGCACGCAGTTCCCTGACGGATGGTTGTGCGCGACAATTACAGCCGCGGCGTTGTTCTTCAAAGCCTCGCAGAAAACCTCACGCGGATGCACAAGCGCCCTGTTCACAGTTCCAACCGACACTACGCGGATTTCAAGAATTTCGTGCGCTCCGTTCAGGCTTATGCACAGAAAATGCTCCTGCGGATAAATCGAATAAGAACGCACAAACGGAACTATGTCTGAAGGATGACGGATCTGCGCCGTCTTGTGCAGGTTCCGCCGCCTTCCAAATTCATACGCCGCCGCGATGGCAAGGGCCCGGCTTTCGCCCATTCCCTTTATCGAAAGGAGGTTTTTCACCATGTCCTCCCTGTTTGATTCGCCAAGTTTCGCCATTACAGTGGAGGCAAGCCTGTTCACAGGAACATCCCTGGTTCCAGAGCCAAGCATCAGCATTATAAGTTCAGTGTCGGAAGCGTAAGCCACTCCACGCTTCAAAGTAAGTTCTCGTATGTCGGGTTTCATCTCGTAAATTTATGGTCGGAAAGTGGCAAAAAAAGAAGTCGCGGCGCGTCCTTTCGCACATCAGGCAGATGTAAAAGTCGTCCATACGAAAAGCCGCGCCGCCCGTGGATGACGGTTCCACCTAATAAATCACTGCGATTTTTTCACGAGGAAGGCGGCCTGAAAGCCTTCCGTTTTTTACGGTAAACTTGAAGCCGTTCGCCCTGTCCCTGTACACTCCGTCAGGAAGATTTATCGCAAAGTTCACGCCCGCGGGTCTTCTTCCAGAGTTTACAATGACCGCCCCGCGATTTCCACGTTTTACGATTAAAAGCGAATTGTCCGAGCCGTTCAAAAATTCCTCGTCCTCGCCCGTCATCTCAAGCCTGAACCTGTTAACCGCGACAACCTCCGGGTTTTTAAACTCGTCGTTTCCAGCATCACCTATCTTGCTCACGCCAGGAAACTGCACGCCCTCCGCACCCTTTGGCCGTGAAAGAAAAAGCGGCGTTCCACATTTTCTTGCGCACACAACCGCCCAGCCCGAACGGATTTCAAAATTCGTCATGGCGGCGGACTCCCCGTGGTTTGCGTATGTGTCGTGAGATTCAACCCATGTAACAAGTTTTTCCGCTCCGGCGGCGTTTCTGAAATCCTCGATTCCAGCCGCTATGAATTTTCTGTTTTTAGCCCAGGCGCGAACCACACCTCCGTAGCTGCTTGCCACAACGGACATATATTCGCCATACGCGTCTTCCCTTGACGCTCCGCCCTGCAATACTTCTCCATATATGAAAAGATTTTCAGCATTTTTAAGCCATACGCCGTTTATAGGTTCTCTTCCCGTAAAAATCGGCCAGAAGTTGTTTTCCTTTGATTTTGGATCTTTAGGATCGTCGGGAAGACCTATGTGCTTCGCCGTGTCAAAACGGAATCCGTCCGCGCCGCAGTCAATCGCGTCGTTCATAAATTCCATGAAATACTCTTGAAAAAGCGGATTTTCCGTGTTTACGTCTGGAAGTCCGCCCATCGAATACGTTGTGCACTGAAGCCTGTCGCCGTAGTTTGTAATGCCGCGCTTTTCTCCCTCGTGATACATATTTTCCATTCCGCCTACAGCGTCTATGAAATCCTGCTTGATTTTCTTCTTGCGCGGAGTTGTATGGTTCGGAAGCACGTCTATTATGACGCCGATTCCAAGTTCCTCGGCCTTCCTGCACATGCTTATAAATTCGTCGCGGGTTCCCAGCTGGTAGTTTCCGATTTTCCAGTCGGTTGGCTGATAGTGGTAGTACCATTTTCCAGTCAGATCCGCGCCCAGAAGATCAAGTCCGCCGTAGTCGCCTTCAAGACAGGTGTTGATAGGTGACGGCTGGACCGCAGTATAGCCAGCCTCCGCTATTTCAGGAAGTTTTTCTTCGATTGTTTTAAAAGACCAGCAGAATGCGTGAAGAATCGCCCCGTTTTTTATGCTCTCCCGTGTCTGGGCGGCGAGCGCAGAAACAAAAAGGACTGCCGCCGCAAAAATTGTAATAATTCGTTTCATAGTGGAACAATATTAACACTAGATTCGCCTAAATGTTAGGGAAAAACCTAAAACTTTCTAAAATTTATATAAAATTTCATGTTTTTATTATGATTTATTGCAGTTTTTTGTAAAAAGTCCGTGCATGGTTTGTAAAAATCCGACGTGTGGTGTAAAAGTCCGCGCAAGAACCTTGCATGATTTGTAAAACTCCGTGCAAAATCTGTAAGAACCCGACGTTTTTTGTAAAACTCCGCGCACGGTTCAAGCATAAAAAAACGGCGGAAAGACCTAAAAGACGAATGTACGCCATTCAAATCAGACCGCCGTATTTAAAAAGTCAGAACCGAATCAAAAATCAACGGCTCAGGTACGAGCCTACAAGCTGTCCCATCTTCTTTGTTCCAGCAAGTTTTCCAGCCTTCTTGACTTCCTCAATCTGGTCGCCCGCTATGTCCTTGCACCTCCATCCGTCGTCAAGAACCGCGCCTACAGCCTTTTCGATTGCGGCGGCCTCTTCTTCAAGTCCAAAATCATAGCGGAGCATGAGCGCCGCAGAAAGAATCGTCGCAAGCGGATTTGCAATGTCAAGACCCGCGATGTCAGGGGCGGAACCGTGTATAGGCTCGTAAAGACCTGGTCCCGTTCCGTTTCCTATGCTTGCCGAAGCGAGCATTCCAATGCTTCCTGTAATCTGGCTTGCCTCGTCTGAAAGAATGTCGCCAAACATATTGCTTGTTACAATAACGTCGAACTGGCGTGGATTTTTTACAAGCTGCATGGAAGCGTTGTCAACATAAAGATACGAAAGTTCAACGTCTGAATATTCGCTCTTTATTTCCTCCGCAACCTTTCGCCACAGCTGGCTTGAAACAAGTATGTTCGCCTTGTCTACAAGGGTAAGTTTTTTAGCCCTTCTCTGCGCGTATTCAAATCCAAGCCTTAGGATTCTTTCGATTTCAGGTCTGCTGTATTTTTCCGTATCCCACGCAACGTTTCCATCCTGGCTTGAACCCTTCTCGCCAAAATAGATTCCGCCTGTAAGTTCCCGCACGATAAGAATGTCTATTCCCTCGCCTGCAATCGCATCCTTCAAAGGACAGGCAGACTTCAACTGCGGCCACATTACAGCAGGCCGAAGATTTGCGTAAACCTCAAGTCCGCCCCTCAATCCAAGAAGCGCCCTTTCCGGTCGGAGTTCAGACGGAAGGTTGTCCCATTTAGGACCTCCCACGGCGCCCAGAAGGCACGAGTCCGAAGCCTTGCAGATTTCAAGTTGTTCTTCCGGAAGCGGTTTTCCAAATTTTTCAATCGCCTGTCCGCCTGCCGAAACATTCCTATAACTGAATTTATGACCGAATTTTTTGGCCACAACATCAAGCACGTTCACCGCCTCGGCGACAACATCAGGTCCGATTCCATCTCCGGGAATCAATGCAATAGTCTTTTCCATAACAATCCACCTAATTTATAGTATTTGGCTGAACGCCAAGTTTTTTTTCTTTAATTATGAGAAAATAGCGGGTTTAATGCAAGTACAGTCGGAAAAAAAATCCAATTTCCATGACACAAAACCTTATTTTGTCATAGTGTCAAAAGGATTTTCCGTCCTGTATAAAACCCTGAGCTTCTGTTTTTCGATTTTTCCAGTAGGATTTCGTGGAACAGGCGCGAATATTATCTTTTTAGGCCTCTTGTATTTTGGAAGTTCCATACAGAAGGCGTTGACCTCGTCCTCCGTAAGGACAAAGCCCGGACGAACCTCTATGATTGCAGCAGAAATTTCTCCAAGCCGCTTGTCCGCAAGTCCTATGACGGCAACATCCTTGACCTGTTCCATCCTGTGAAGAAAATCTTCAATCTGAACCGGATATATGTTTTCGCCGCCTGTGATTATCACGTCTTTTTTGCGGTCAACAAGCCAGATGAAGCCGTCCTCGTCCTCCATCGCCATGTCGCCTGTATAGAGCCAGCCTGAATCGTCAAGGACTTCCTTTGTTGCCTCCGGATTCTTGTAATACTCGACCATCACTCCAGGTCCGTTCACTGCAAGTTCGCCAACTTCTCCGCGCCCAACAGGATTTCTTTTTTCATCCACAATCCTTACGTTCCAGCCGAAGCCCGGAATTCCAATCGCACCGATTTTCTCGTCATGTCCAAGACCAAGATGCACGCAGCCAGGACCTATGCTTTCAGAAAGTCCGTAATTGGTGTCGTAGTCGTGGTGAGGAAAATATTCCTTCCAGTCTTCTATGAGTTTTTTTGGCACGGGCTGCGCCCCTATGTGCATGAGCCTCCACTGCGAGAGCGTGTAGCTCTCTGCGCAAACATCTCCCCTGTCAAGCGAATCAACAATATCCTGCGCCCAGGGAACCAAAAGCCATACAATGGTACATTTTTCGTCGCTCACAGCCTTGAGTATTATGTCCGGCTTTGTTCCCCTAAGAAGAACCGCCTTGCTCGCACTCAAAAGCGAACCAAACCAGTGCATCTTTGCCCCTGTATGATAGAGAGGCGGAATGCAGAGAAAAACGTCATCCTTTGACTGTCCGTGGTGGTTCTGTTCAACCTTTGCGGCGTGAACCAATGCCCTGTGCCTGTGCAGGATAGCCTTTGGAAAACCCGTTGTTCCAGAAGAAAAATAAACCGCACCAAAATCCTCGTCTGAAATTTCAATTCCAGTGTTCTGGCTTGAATAGTTCATCACGGAACTGATGTAGTTTTCACTGAAAGTCGGCGGAAGTCCCTCCCCCACGTAAATCAGAAGCCTGTGCGCAAGCACCCTGTCGCTTATGGCCTCCATGCGGCCGATGAATTCCGGTCCAAAAAAAAGCACGCTTATGTCGGCAAGATTCATGCAGTATTCAATCTCGTCGCTGGAATATCGAAAATTCAGTGGAACCGCCAGGGCGCCTGTTTTAAGGATGCCAAAATAAATCGGAAGCCATTCAAGACAGTTCATAAGAAGGATTCCAACCTTGTCGCCCTTCCTTACGCCCCTTTCCATAAGATAATGAGCGCAGCGGTTCGCCTTTTCATTGAAAACCTGCCATGAAATTTCCCTGCGGTATGGAAGATTCGGTTCCGGCTGCGTAAGGTCGTAGTCCTTCCACGTAATCCTCATTGTTTCGCGCACGTCAGGGTTCAGTTCAACAAGAGCAACGTCGTCAGGAAAACGACCTGCGTTCTGCTCCAAAAAATCTGTAATCGGCATAAAATCCTTCTTTTTATAGATAGACAATAGCCCATTATAAACCCAGATTGGTCAATAGACAACTTTGAAACAGCATTTTGAAGGTCTATTTTGAAGGCAAGATTTTTAACACAGTCTATTTCAGGTAGACCATCAGAAGCATTATGTCGGAATTGCGTATTCCACTTATCCGTTCCGCCTGCCCAAGCGTAAGGGGGCGCACCTTTTCAAGTTTGTTTCGGCTTTCGGCGCTCAATGACGGAATCGAAGCGTAGTCAAAATCGTCTGGAATCCTAAGGTTTTCCATTCTGTGCATTTTTTCCACGCGGCGGTCCTGCTTTTCGATGTAATACTTGTACTTGAAGTCGATCTTTGCCGCCTCCCAGATTTTTTCGTCGTAGCCGGGATTTTCAAGATTTGGATTCTTTAAAAGTTCAGCGACAATTTCATCCTGCGCCGCGTATTTTACCTCAACCTTTTCGTATTGCGCCCTTGTCTTAAGTCCGCAGTCAAAGGCGTATTTTGAAAGCCTGCGGTCCGCCGTATCGTGTCGGAGTTTCAGCCTGTATTCCGCGCGGGCGGTGAACATCCTGTAAGGCTCCTTTGTTCCAAGCGTAACAAGATCGTCAATCAGAACTCCGATATATGCCTCGTCCCTGCCAAGCACAAGAGGACTGTAGTCGGGAATTTTTTCAAAATTTTCAAAGCCCGCGTTCTTTTGGACTGAACGAATAAAACTGTTCAGCCTGAACGTAAGATCGTCGCTGATTTTTGAAAACCTCTCCAAATCGGAAGAGCGCATATTTTCGCCAAGAACAAGTCCTTCCTCGGAAGAACTTACAGGAATTCCGTTCAAATCAGTGGGAGCGGCAGATATCGGACCGCACTCATTTTTATGCGAGCGTGAATAAAGCGCGGCGTTTATTCCGGCCACGATTCCCTGGCCAGCGGCCTCCTCGTAGCCTGATGTTCCGTTTATCTGACCTGCGTCAAAAAGTCCCGCGACACGCTTTGTTTCCAGACTTGGATAAAGTTGCGTAGGTTCAACATAGTCGTATTCAACTGCATATCCCGGACGGCTCTGCACCGCGTTTTCAAAACCGTGCATTTTATGAAGAAATTCATCCTGCACGCTTTCTGGAAGACTTGAAGAAAGTCCGTTCAGATACATCTCGTCGGTTTCGATTCCCTCAGGTTCAACAAAAATCTGGTGTCTTTCGCGTTCTGGAAAACGCATCACCTTGTCTTCTATCGAAGGACAATACCGCGGACCTATTCCGCTTATCTTTCCGCTGTAAAGCGGCGAACGGTGGATGTTTTTTCTGATAATTTCATGCGTTTCCTCATTTGTATAAGCCACGTGGCACGGAACCATCGGCCGTTCGATTTTTTCACCTTCAAAACTGAACGGAAGAACCTCGTCGTCGCCAAAATTTTCTTCAAGACTTGAAAAATCAATCGTCTTCCGCAGAATTCTAGGCGGTGTTCCAGTCTTGAGCCTTCCTGTAGTAAAACCAAGACGGCGAAGGCTGTGCGTAAGCCCAAACGCGCTTGCCTCGCCAAGCCTGCCGCAAGGAGCGTCGTACTCACCTATGAATATGCGTCCGCCAAGAAAAGTTCCAGTTGTAAGAACAACCGCCCTGCAGGGAACCACCCTTCCACGCTCCGTTACAACGCCTGTAACCTTCTGCCTCATTCCGCTTTTTGCGGCCTCGCTTGAAAAACCGCCGGACAGCCCCTCCTCGGACAAAAATCCACGATTCTCGCCGGGAATAGTTCCTTTTTCCGCGCTGCTGTCTGAATTTGGCGGAAGCGGAGTTGAGGACGCCACAGTAAGAACGTCTATCACAGTATCCATCAATGTAAAAAGATTTTCCTGCCCTTCCATGATTTTTCTGGCAATCTGAGAATATGTAATCTTGTCCGCCTGGCTCCGCGGCGCCTGAACAGCAGGCCCCCTGCTTCTGTTCAACATCCTGAACTGAATCATCGACCTGTCTATGATTTTTGCCATTTCTCCGCCAAGCGCGTCGATTTCCCTGACGATGTTTCCCTTTGCGATTCCACCTATGGACGGATTGCAACTCAGCCTTCCTATGGCGTCGGGGCTTTGAGTTACACAAAGCGTTTTAAGTCCCATTCTTGCACAGGCGAGCGCCGCCTCTATTCCAGCGTGTCCCGCCCCCACAACAACAACATCGTAAAAATCATAAAATCCAGACATAGAAAGAAATTATAGTGATTTTACGGTGCTTGTACAAATAACGCACGGAACGAACACGCAGGACGAACGAATAAAACACTCCGCCAATACATCGCCTTGTAAAAACACGTGCAATTTTCCGATGCAGGACGATTTGGATGATTCTGGATTTGATTTTGACAAAGGCACGGACATAAACTATAATTCTAAAAAATCAGTTATTTTTGATTCAGTCAAAAATACAAGGAGAGTTGATGATTCCGCGCAAACGCGGGTCATCTAAAATTTCAAGGCTGCATCGCAGACTTATCAAAACGCACCGTTCATAGACCCTGAACCGTGCTTAAAAAGCCAGACAAAAAAATACACTGACTTTTTAGAGGAGAATTTCTTATGAAAAAAATCATTACAGCTGTTGCAACAACGCTTTTTTTGATTGGACTTGGAACGCTGACCGCCTGCTCGGATTTTTTGAGCAAATTTGAGGCGCCAACAGACACATGGGTGTACAAAGAAGGAAGCGGAAACAACTCGTTCACCTACACTTACAACGAAGCGGAAATCAAATTCGACCTTTACGTGAACTATACAACGTCTGACGGAACAATAAATTTCAAGGGCGACGCAAAGGGCGACATCAAGACCGGCGTGAACGTAATACTTCTTCCACGCGTGGACGCAAGCGACAGCAAGGCGGTCGCGGCCGCAAAGGAACTTCTGGAAACGGCTGACCTTGACGACGTGTGCATATTCCACTCGTTTGGAACGTCCGCCACAGCAGGAGAAGGAGAAGGCGAGTCCACGCAGAACCTTACAACAACCCTTTGGACTGCAATCTACAACTTCAACAATTTTGAAGAATACAAGGACAAGCAGTTTTCAAAACTCGCTGAAAACTGGACCTTGGCCACAAATGCAAAGATTGAATGGAAGACTGTCCTCTACAGGATGCTCGGAGACAAACTCCTTTCATAGAAAACAGGATAGGAGCAACGGACTATAAAATCCAAAAAAATGCACCTTGAGATTGAAAAATCAATTTCAAAAGGTGCATTTTTTATTTCTTCATAAAACGCCTGATTCCGTCAACAACGTCCTCGTCAATGACGTGTTCAACCCTACAGGCGTTTTTTTCAGCCTGCTCCTCGCTTATGCCCGCAAGCCTCATAAGGAATTCAGTCAAAAGCCTGTGCCTGCCGTATATTTTTTCAGCCCTTGCACGACCTTTCTCCGTAAAATTGATGTGCTGGTTTTCGTCAAAAAAAATATAGCCATCGTCGCGTAAAATTCCCATCGCCCTGCTCACGCTTGGCTTTGAAACTTCAAGTTTCCGCGCCACATCCACAGAATGACATTCGCCCTTTTCGTTTTGAATCATCAAGATTGCTTCAAGATAGTCTTCGCCAGACTCGTACATTTTTGATTCCGCTGAGTTTTCCATGCGATGATTTTAACACATATCGCACGATTTTTAAATGCGCCAAAACACCTGCGGAAGTCCGTCCATAAAACGTTTAAAAAAAATAATCACCACAGATATTGAAACTCAAGAACCAATACCTGTAGTGACTAAACTTGGTTTGAAATTAATTTTACATATTTTTTACATAATTTTTAACTTGTCTTTTTAATGCCAATGAACTCACAAATTACAAATGTCTTTTTACATTTTCGCTTATTAAATTATTTTGTAATCTCTGATTATGGCTCAATTATAAATCTGACTTTGAGTTTTTGCGGAAGATTTTCTAGATTTTTTTTAGATTTTTAGCAGAAAGATGAGAATTCCGCCCCCGAAATACAGGCTTCAACACAAAGTGTCAAAATCCCTGTCGGGGACGGAAAATAGATTTACACAGTTTCCAAAACGCCTATTCCAGAATCGCGCCCCTGTCGGCGGATGAAACAAGTTTCGCATATCGGGAAAGATATCCGCTTTTGACCTTTGGCTCAGGAGCAGTCCATCTTGCCCTGCGTTCGGCAAGAACATCGTCGGAAACATCAAGGTGTATGCTGTAGTTGTTTATGTCGAGCGTAATCATGTCGCCCTCCTCTACAAG
>JBHAFG010000023.1:0-11472 GCA_041855945.1 Treponema sp.
AGACGAAGGAGACATATCAGATAAACTGACTTTTAGGAATATATACTTTATGAAAACTTTCGTCAATAAGCAGACGGTAAAAAAATCAAAAAAACTTGACCTTTTAGACCTTCATGTCGAATTTTGTCACGAGTTTTTCGTGCAGCGCGGAAAGCCCCTCGTCCTCAAGACCAAGCCTCTGCGCCGAAACAACATCCGACATCGAATTTTCATACTGCCCAAGTTCAAAATACGAAACCGCCCTCCTGTAAAAGGTGTGCGACTGGTATTCATTCAGTTCAAGGGACTTTGTAAAACATTCCACCGCCTTGGAATGTTCCTTCTGTATCGAAAAAACAATCCCCTCGTAATATATGGAGCGGAAATTCTTTCCGTCATACTCGAATGAAGTGTGGAAGTCCTTTATGGCATCCCCGTAGAAGTTCTTGGAAAAATACGCCATGCCCCTGTGCTTGTGTATAACCGAAAGTACCGTGGCGTTCGGACTTGGACTGGACTCGATTATCTTTGTGTATATGAATATGGCGTTGTCAAGGTCGCCCGCGTTGTGCGCGTGGATCGCCTGCAGAATCATCTCGTCTATGGTTCCCGCGACGTAAGGATTCACGCGCTCTATTCCAGAAATTCGTGAAGGAGACTTCTTTGGCTCGTCGATTCTTGCAAGGCTGTCAGCAATCTGATAAAAACTTTTCCGCCTTTCGTTCAGTTCGGTCTGCAGTTTCTTCTGATAGTCCCTGATTTCCTGAAAGATTATGTCGGCCAGGCTCAAGGATGCGTTGATGGATGCGAGTTTCCGCCTGAGCGGCAGATCGAACGGAGTGAATTCAGTCTTGTAGATAAGTTCATGCTCAACTTCCGCCCATGCGTCCTGAAGAATCGTCCTTATCTGAATCTCACAAAGAATGTCGTCAGGAATCTTCATGTCCGAAGGAAGATTTTTTGGAAGGCAGTCCTCCGGAATCGACACAAGCACGTGGACAGACTCGTAGCCGAATTCACGGAAACTCTGGTCCTTCCCCTTCACCTCGACCTCACGAACGTCAAAGAAATTCTTCAACTGCTCCTGCACGACCGAAATGTCCTCAAGAAAGGCGCATATCACCCGTATTCCCATCATGTCGGTGAGCGTTACAAGAGAATCCGAGCCAGACGCCTCGGCCGGCTTCTGCCTGAGAAGTTTTTTATAGTAACTTTGAAAACTTTTTATCCGCGCCTTGAACGTCGGCTGTGAAGAAAGTTCAAGTTTTTCAGAAAGCAGAGCCTTTATGTTCTCCATAATCTCGTTCATATAGGGTGAATATTTTTCGTAGATGTTCTTGATTTTCAGTTTGGCTGGAATATTGCCGTTCATTTACATATCCTTAAAGCAAAAGTCGTATGGAACCATTTTAATATGTGATTGCGGAAAACACCAATGAAATAAAACTTTTTAAAACAAAAAAGGACACTTCAATGAGTGCCCTTTTTTCCATGTCACAAGACCACGTTATTTCTCGTCGCCAGACTGAGAACCGTAGTTTGTGTCAGGGTTCAATGTTTCGGAGAATTTTTCTTCGGTAGCCTGCTTTGCCTTTTCAAGGTAGCGGTTTACCTGCTTTTCACCGAACAATGCCATTTCAGCGGCCTGACGTGCGGCTTCTTTCTTGCCGATGATTCCCCAAAGGTCTTCGTCGGCGATGTCGCGCTCAGATGTAAGGAGGGCCTTGTCGTAGATGAGGCGAACATCCTTGAAGTAACCGATGAAATCTCCACCGGCGCTGTTTGCGTCGCGTGTAACCTGGAAACCGGTGAACTTAACGAAAGGAAGTCCACGTGGATAGATTGGATATACACGGATTTCCCTGTTCCTGATTTCAGTGATGTACTGAGGGTTGTTCCATGTCAATGTCTTCCAGCCGTCGAACATCAGATAGCCCATGAAATAACGGCGTTCGATGTTGTCGTTGTCCTTGAGAAGAACGTAAAGTCCTTCAGGGAAGTTCATGCCCATCGTAGTTACTGCGATGGATTTGATGGTTCCAACGTTCTTTACGACACCATACTGATCTTCAAAAAGTGTCTTTCCGCTGGCCTTTTCTTCGTCCGTCTGTTCCTGTCGCTCGCCGTTTTCATCAGCCTGTGCAAGTGGTTCGTAAGCTGGAATCTCGAAAGGAGGTCTGACATAAGCGTGCGCGTTCGCGTTCCATGTAGGAAACACGATGCGTACACCCATCACACTCTCACCCGCGAAAGACTGGCTCGAATCACTCCTAACCGGTGCCGCGACAACAGTAGAAAGACCAAGACTCTGTACTGTGCGTGCAGAAGAGTTGAGAGAAACTTCCCATTCCGTCAATGCAAGCGAAGTCTTCATAAGATCCTTCTGATCCTTTGTGAATGTGGCGCCTGCGGCGTTTGAGAAGTCCATTACCGTACGACTGTTCTGGGTAGGGTTACCTTGTTCATCTGCGATACAGTCTGGTTTAAGTAATGTGAAATCAATCAATGTAGATTCTTCAGCGAAAGCAGAGAATCCAGCGAACAGCATTGCAACTGTTGCAAACAATAAAGTCCTCTTCATTAGAAGCTCCTTTAAACTAATTCGATGTAGCCTTGTATGAAAATATTATCCCTCAAGAGAATATTTTTGTCAACGCTTTTTATTTATTTAAGAACGATAAAAAATCGCCTCAAAATCCGGCAAAATGGCGGCGAATCTAATACGCGTAAGGTTCGTTGCCGTCGATGAACAGTTCAACTTTCTTTATTGAAGGAAAGTTGCTGTGTATGTTTTTTTTGAAAAGTTCCATCTGCCTTTTAAAATCCACGTCGGGAGAGTCGTTTTTCACCATGTCGGACGACAGGTTCACGTAAAGGACCCTGTCGCGCTCGAAGCAGGAAAGAACCTTCGTTCCCTGCTGGAACACAGGCCTGCAGTGTTCGGAAATCGGGCCGAGCAGAAGTTCGTCGATGTAGGCGCGCGTCCTTGAAACGACGGGTTTTCCCTTCATAAATCTTCTTTCTATAGAAAGCGATTTTGAATCGGACGTTTCGTAGATGAACACCGCCTTTGAGCCGGGCCTTGTCGCGATCCAAAAAATCAACGATACAAACGCCGCGGCGAGTATCACCGCAAGAAAAATCAAATCTCTGACGTTAAGGGAATAGTTCTTGAATTTCATTTTGACGAAGTAAATCCTCTTGAGCGTTCAAAATGTGTGACGAACGCCTGCACGCCATTATATATGCCAAGGGAAGTTTTTTTCAAGTATTCCGGATTTGACAGGTTCAGCGCCTCCTTTTGGTTTGTTACAAAGCCTATCTCGATCAATACGGCAGGCATATTTGAATTCCTTACGACGAACCACTCCTCCGCCTTTATTCCACGGGCCTTCGATTCGGATCCGATCTGAGATTCAAGTCCGTCCATTATGAACTTTGACATGAGAATGCTCTCGGTCGTGTATTCCTCCTCCATCATGGAATTCAATATCGGAAAAAGCGTCCTGTCGCTGTCAACAGTCTTTTTGTCTATCACAGTCCTCCTGTATCCAGGTGAAAGGTACCACACCTCGTAGCCGCTCGCCTTTTTGTCAAGAGAGGCATTGGCGTGTATGGAAACGTAAAGCACGGCCTCGTTTTCGGGCAGTTTCACAGAATTTGCGATGTCAGTGCGTTCCGCGAGCGTAAGAAACCTGTCTGAATCCCTGGTCATTATTATCTTTTTTCCAGGATACGTCCTCCTCAATTGCGCGTACAGGTATTTTCCAACGGAAAGAACAGCATCCTTTTCCTGAACCCTCACCGACTTTCCGTTTAGTGTAAAATTTCCAACCGCGCCCGGATCTTTTCCTCCGTGGCCCGGATCTATGAGTATCGCTCCGATTTTAAACGGACTTTCATCCTCGCTTTCCCTGAAAAACCGCCTTGCCGTGTCAAGGAAATCTCCGCTTACGAACACCTCTCCGTCCTTCAACACAGGCTCGTCCGTAAGGGAAATAAGGCTTGAGTCAAAAACAACAAGGGAGTCTCCCGCCCTGAACGAAAACTGGTGTCCGTTTTTTTCCAACATCCCGCTTGAGGAAAGAGAATCCCAGTAAAGGCTCATTCCGTTTTCGCCCGCGCTTTTTATGAGCGACAGGTTTGACTCTGACGCGAAAAGGCACACTCCGAACGACGCGAAGAAGGCCGCAAGAAAAAATATCATTGTAAGTGCGAAAATCTTTTTCATAATACACCCCCTGGCTTTCTGACTCCGATGAAAAATTTAAAAATCAAAATGGGTTTTACACACCACGTTCCATGTGTTTTTTCAACTGACATACAGCGCCCCCTGTATGCCTCCCCTGAAAAGAGCCTTCCAGAACACATCCTTTGAAACCTCGCCGTGGATTCCTGCAAGACGGTCGAAAAGTTCCGCCTCCTCAAGAGCCGTCCTGTAGTTCCAGTTTTTTTCAGGAAGTGCAAGAAAAGCAGCAACGCAGTCTGGAACCGATGAAAGAACGCTCTCGCCCGCACCTATAGTTCCCTCGATGCGAAAATCCTTCACCTCCTCATACGAGGAAAACGCAGGCGGAGGAAACCCCTCCTCGTCCGGAAGGGCGCGTCCGTTTAAAAAATCGTCCGTCATGCAGTTGTTTTTTTCAAGGACCAGAACCTGAGAACCCGAGGATTTTTCGGCGGAAGAAACCGCCTCGTCATAATCGTCGGAAAGGGAAATTGAATTTCCGCATTTCTGCACGTTGTTTCGTGGAAAGTCAACGATGTCTCCCGCCTTGAAGCCCCTTGGAAAAAAATCACGCAGAAATGGATCTTTTTTGTCCGAAACGTCGATTATAGTTGAAATTCTTCCGGGAATTGAAATCCACGCCCGTTCCGCGCTTACGGAACATGAACGGACTTCAAAAAGTTCAAATGGATTTTCCTTCAAAAAAGAATTTTCAGAAAATCCCGCCTCAAGTGGAATTCTTTTTTCAAGAAGGACGTCGGGTTTTCGACCAACAGCAATCTTAAGAGCCTCGGCCGTAAGGTTCAGTCCGGAAGAATACGGAAAAGTCCAGCCCGACATGTATCCGCCTGAAAGACGCGCGGCAACCTCTCCTATGCGGGGACCTTTTTCAGTGTATTTTATGTCGGCCTTTGCAGCCCCCTCTGTAAGTCCAAGGGCATTTACAGCCTTCGCAAAGACGGAAACAAGTTCAAGGCGTTTTTTCTCGTCAAACACGGACGGCATGGTGTGTCCGGTTTCTATGAAATACGGCTCGTAGTGTATGTGCCTGTCGGCAAAACCTGTAACGGTCATCGTTCCGTTGTATACAATGGCGTCTATGGAAAATTCAGGACCTTCCATGTATTCTTCTATTATTACACGCCCGCCCCTTGAGTTTTTAAATGCGTTTTTTATGGAAGACTCAGCCTCTCCCAGATTTCGTACAAGCCTGCATCCGCGCGCGCCCATGTTGTCGGTAGGTTTTACAACACAAGGAAAGCCAAGTTTTTCCGCGAAAACCAAGGCGTCCTCCTCTGTTTCGGCGGAAAAAAATCTTGGAGAGGGAAGGTTCGCCCTTTCAAAGCAGCCCCTCATCCTCTGTTTTTCGCTTGCGTTAAGGGTGGACTCAAAACTGTGTGAATGGAAGCCCAGTTTTTCCGACGCGTATGAAACTGAGGCTGAAAAATCCGTTCCCGCCGTGAATATTCCAAGAAGCCCCTCCTCTTTTTTAAGAACACGCGCGTAATCAAGGATTTTCTCCCTGTCCTTGAGGTCGATTTTTTCAAATGAATCTGCAAGCGGAACGCACAGCGAGGAAGGATTGGCGTCAACAACAAAGACCTTGAGCCCCTCCTCCCTGGCGCAAAGAATCGCAGGCTTCTGCATGAGGGAGGCGCCCAAAATCAGCACGCTCTGTTTTTTATCTGGACTTGATTCCATAAAACATTCCTTAAAGAAAATTAAAATTCTTTTATACAGTAGACTTCAAACGTGTCGCCAAGAAAACGGCCCTTTGAATAAAGTTCAACAATCGAGAACATGGCGTCGTCCTTCTTCCAGCCGTTTTTCTTCACCAGGGGAAACCTTTCCGCGTGGTGTCCCGTGGAAACCATCTTCACAACCCTGAATCCGAAGCGTTTCAGTATCTTCCTTACGGAGGAAGGCTCCCAAAGCGAGTAATGGTCCTTGGGACTTTCCTCGAAGAACGCCTCTGTGTTCTTCCTTGCAGAAATTCCTTCTGCAGACGGCGTTGAGAACGCGAACACGCCTCCTTTTTTCAATATCGAGGAAACTTTTTTAAGCACGTCTCCAAGATTCTTGAAGTGTTCTATCACGAACCACATTGAAACCGCGTCGAACCGGCTTATCCCAAATTCCTTTTCTCCGTCAAAGTCAGGGAACGCTGATTTTACTGCGGGAATCAGAAGACTGTTCTGTACGTAGTTCACCGCCCCGTCGGAAATGTCCGTTCCAAACGGAAGCCAGTTTGCGTCGAGGGCGGCGGAAAGAAAAGGTCCGTAGGCGCATCCGACGTCCAGCACCGTTTTTTTTGAAGAATTCTTCGCCGCAAAAACTGAAGAAATTTCAGAAATCCTTCTTGAGCCTGTCTTTTTTATCGAGGCAAAATCCTCAAGATACGTCTTTCCGTACTGCTTCCTGTATTCTTCTGCAAAATATTCATTTTCATAAAATTCCTCGCCGTCAGCGGAGAATGACAGGTAAAGAATCGAACAGGTCCTGCACCTTCTGTAAGTCCTTGTCGCGCACCTGTAAGCGACAGGATCCGGACGAGCAGGAAAAGACTGGCACACAGGACAGCACAGCCGCCTTGAATCGGAAAGAACCTTTATGTATTCTCCAAGGCTTCCGCCTCCAGTCAAAGGACGGTTCAATCCGTCAGAAGAAGAGCCTGCATAGCCGTCCGAAAAACCTCCTGCAGCCGGACTGGAAGCCCTACGCCCGTAAAAGCGATGGTTCACAAGTTTTTCAGGAGAGGAGACGTATTTTCTGTCGAAAGGCTTTTCCAGGTCTTTTTCGTCCAACAATGAAAAACCGTATTTTTTTGAAAGATTTTCGTGCAGCCTTGACACGGGAAAAAGAAGGACGGAACAGCCGGCGTACGCGGCCTCTAGGGCGGTAAGTCCGTAATGGCTTACCACAAGGTCGTATTCAAAAAGTTTTTCCTTGAGGTTTTGGACGGGAGACGACGGACGTACGGCGGAAACAGAAAGTCCTCCGCCGCAGAAATATTTTTCAACCTTCGCCGTAAGATTTTCAGGATCTTCGCCTCCAAACGCTACAAGAACCTTCTTTATTTCGCGTGGAGGCTCTTTTTTTACGTTATGCGGAAAATCAATGAATTCAAGCCTGTCCGCGTTGGGTCTGCGATAAAGTCCGTAGGACGGAATCACGTCAAGCAGGAAGTCGGCGTTTTCTGAAAAATCAGAACCCTCGTCGATTGAAAGAACCTTTCCCTTCTTCCAGAGTTCAGCGTAAAAGTCTTTTTCAGCACGGAAAAGGTCGGTTACAATCAGGGAATATTCGTTTTCCTCTGGAAAATCTTCCACTATCTGAAACTTTTTCAAACCCCGCGAGGAAACCGCCTCCTGGATTATTTCCGACGTTCCCTCAAGGTCAGCGTCTTTTGGAACGTACACAAAGCCTCCGCAGGAAGCGGCGGCGGAAAGACATCGCCTCAGGTGTCCGGTTCCGCGGCCTTTTTTTACCGACGGAATGAAAAGGACTGTGTTGGACACGCTCGGATTTTTCACAGCCGAAAGAATTTCTTCCGTGGTGTAGGGATTTTCAGGAAATTTGCCGCCAGAAAGAAAGTTCACGATGGAAAGCGCCCTCCTGTAGTCGGAAGGAGTGTCTATGGTTGTCCTGTATTCGGGGTGGAAGAACCTTGACGGCGCCCTGTAAAAAAGCGAGGAAAAAACGTTCTTTCTCTTGTAAAGGAATGGACCTACGTGCTCTTTTTCCTCGGAGTCTGGATTCATATTCCTTGACTTTAAAATCGCCTCGGAAGAAAAAATTTCAACTCCTGAACCGTGAGGAAGACCAGTCCACGTCATGTAGTCTACCCCGGAAATCTTTGACTGCCTTTCAAATTCTTCGCATAAAAGTTCCGCCGCCTCGTAAAAAAGAAATGGATTGTCGGCGGTCGCCCTCAAAATTGTAGTACATTCAAGTTTTTCAGCCAGAAGGCAGTAGCGTTCAAGAACGTCGTCAAGAGGTCCCTTGAACACGCCGAATCCGTTTTTTTGGCATATCGGAAGAAGCGTTTCATGGGACGCATCGTCCGTCGCCACGTAGTAATGGTCCGCCTTCACCTTTTTCATCGCCGCAAGAGTCCATTCAAGCACAGTCCTTCCGCCAAGGTCTTTTACAGCCTTTCCAGGAAGCCTTGTGGAGGAGAGCCTGCACTGGACTATAACCGCGATTGTTTTTTTTCCGCTTCTCATTTTTGAACCGCCCAGTTTTCTATAAGAATGTTCGCGTCTGTCTTGAACCTGTATTCGTTCAGTTTCACCCACCTTCTTGCCGCCCTGAACTGGGAGCAGGTTTCAATCAGTCCGCTGGACGAATGTAACAGGAACCCAGGGAAGGAAATGACCGGAACATAGCCGTGGTCGTCCTTGAAGCGTGGAAGGATGTTCTTTATGTAGAATTTTATGTACGACAGATCCCGTGTGGAGTCCTGTATTGGAACTTCCGCGCTGTATGAAATCTGAAACGAGGGCGATATTGTTATTTTTTCACCCCAGAGCCACGCCCTCATGGAAAGATCAACGTTCTGCCAGTACTGGGATTTTATGGTGTGGTCGTAGCCGCCAAGCAGTATGAATTTTTCACGGTTGTAAAGACCTATGCAGTCGAACGGATACATTGTCGGCTGCCCTTCGCTTACGTAGGTTGCAGGACTGAGGCAGAATTTTCCCTTGCAAGCCTCCGGAAGAAAATTCACGAACACAGGCTGCGCGGAAGAATCCACAAGACGTGGAACAATGCAGTATGGCTTTTCCCTCACAAGGTTTTCAAACAGGTTCGCGTTCAAAATTCCCTTTGGAATGTGGAGGCTGTCCCTGAGCACAAGAACGTAGGTGGAAGAAATTTCTGCCATGCACATATTGATTATCTCTCCGTCGCTGCACTCCTCAAGGGGAACGACGAATTTTACAAGCGGATAGCGTCTTGATATGTCCTCAAGGTTGTAACTGTCCGGGGTCGGCTCAACCGACACAATCGACCTGAAGCCGCAGCCTGCAAGGTTTTCAAGCGTCTGGAAATTCAGGTGGCTTCCTGTAGTGTTCAGGAGTATCACCGAAACATTCATTTTATATCCGACCGGCTCCAGTTTTCCGCCAAGGACGGTCCTGTCAATCTGATGTTCGTTAAAAGTTAAAGGTATAGTATTCATCGCATTTTCCGCAAAAGCCGCAATAAGAATTCTTCAGATGAAGCGAAAATTCCCCGTCCGAAAGCCTGAATATCTTTCCAAGGTCCTCTGTAAAGGCGTTTCCGATGATTTTTTTCCTCAGAGTCTCACGGCAGAAAGGAACAGATCCGTCAACAAGCACGTTGAAGTCGCGCCTTAGATGATAGCAGGCGTTCCTGCCAAGAGGAGAAAGGTCCGCGCTCTTCAGGTCTGGAAGAGTTCCGCAGAAACTTGAATATTTCTGTACAAGCACGTTTCCACCGCTTCCGTTTTCCTTTGAACTCCAGTACCGCCAGAACGATTCAAGTTCATCCTCGTTTTTTACGCTTCTCACAAACTGAGGATAAACTCTTCCTGGAAAATACTCGTTTATGAGGCGGACTGCAGAAACGGAAGATGAAAAACCGTCGAAGTCCGAATGAAGTTCCCTGTATTTTTCCGCGGTGGCGCAGTCAATCTTTACAATCCACAAAACCCTTCCTATTCCAAAGCCGTTTTCAACTGATTTTTTGGACGCCTCCTCCTTTATTGAAGAAAGCATCCCCTCTGTAACCCCAAGTCCGTCAGTTTCAACAAGCAGGCTGAATTTTGGATATGAAAGTACGGTTTTCGCAAAGTCCATGAAATCAGGATGAAGCAGCGGCTCTCCGAAAAATCCGGGATTTATCACGGCCTCGAAGGAATAATCTGAAATCTTCCGCAAAAGGTTTTCCCAGTCGCTCCTTTTCATAAAACTTTCCGCCCCGGAAAACATTTCCGAAGGCTCGTATATGCTCTGGAAATTCGCCGCTGAAGACAGCTGGATGCCGTAATACGACGGAACAGTCCTGTACACTCCGCAGGTTTTTGAAACAAGGTCGAAGATTTCTTTTTTTGAAAGAGAATCAGGCGCTTTTCCATCAAGGGCGTCAAACAGGGCGGCGCAAGAAAGAAAATCAAGCTTCGAGCCCGAGTCAAAAGAAAGCCTGAGAAGCCCCATGTCCTCGTCGGAAACCTCCACCTCTACCTCAAAAGAATTTATGTCAAGTTTTATGAAGTCGAATATGCAGGTCCTTGAAATTTCCCCGCGTCCCGCATCCTTCTGGTTTTCAACAGAAAGGGCGTGCAGAATCTTCAGCGTTCCAGAATCTATTATTTCAGGGGAAAAGCCGTAGGGATAGCCGTCGGCGAACGTGTATTCCGCCCTGTACCTACTGTGCGTTTCAATGAGCGAGGCGGTTATCCCGGTGTTCAAGAAAGGAAGGTCCGCGTACGAGAACACCACGGACGAAGAACCCTCTCGTTCAGAAAGTTCTGAAAGTTTTTTAAGGAGAGACGAAACAGAAGCGGCTTCCAGCACTTCCGCCTCAAAGCCCGCGCCTCCAGAATCCAGAGCGCTAGAAGGAAGTGCGGCTTCAGAAAGCACCACCGTCTTGGAGTCTGGAATTTTTCCAGCCCATTTCAGAGAAAGGTCAAAAGCGGATTCGCCACCAAATTTCTTTTCAAACATCAGAGCTGAAAATCGTGGCACAAATAAAATTACAAGAGTCTTCATCTCCTTTATAATCGGCAATCTGTTGAACAAGTTGAACCGAATGTATAGAATTAATTTATGAACAACCCGCTTTTCCCGTCAGAAAAAGTCTTTTCAGTTACGGAATTGAATTCCGTCATACGGGACATTCTCGAAGGCAGTTTTCCAGTTTTAAGGCTTGAAGGCGAGATTTCAGGACTTAAAATACAGTCTTCAGGACACATTTATTTTTCACTCAAGGACGCAAATTCCCTCATAGGCGCCGTCATGTTCCGCGGAAGCGCGCAGTATCTGGACTTCATTCCAAAAGACGGCATGAAAGTCCAGATTGCAGGAAAAGTTTCCGTATACGCGCCCCAGGGAAGATACCAGGTTGTGGTTTCCAAGATGAGTGTGGCTGGCGAAGGCGCCATACTGAAGATGCTTGAGGAACGGAAGCGGAGGCTGAACGCCGAAGGTCTTTTCGCCCAGGAAAGGAAAAAAAATCTTCCCATGTTTCCAAAAACCCTTGGAGTTGTTACAAGTCCAACAGGAGCCGCCCTGCGCGACATC
>JBHAFG010000024.1:0-34903 GCA_041855945.1 Treponema sp.
CACTCCGATAAGTACTAGAATCGTCCTGCTATGACCATTGAAGAACTTGATAAAAATATCAGACGGGTTCCTGATTTTCCAAAGCCGGGGATTCTTTTTTATGATGTAACGAGCATTTTCACAAATCCTGACTGCTTCAAATTCGTCATCGACCGCATGGTTGAAATTTACAGGGACAGGAATCTGTACGGAGTATGCGCGGTGGAATCTCGGGGCTTTCTTCTTGCCGCTCCGTTTGCGGAACGTCTTGGACTTCCGCTTGTACTGATACGCAAAAAGGGAAAACTTCCCGGCGAAACGTACAGGTGTTCATACGCGCTTGAATACGGAACCGCGGAAATCGAGGTGCACAAGTCGGACGTAAAGGCGGGAAAAAAATATCTTGTTGTGGACGACCTGATTGCGACTGGCGGAACGCTTGACGCTTCAAAAAAACTTCTTGAAATGGGCGGCGCGTCAGTGGAGGAATTCTTTGGAATCATAGGACTTCCCGCGTTGAACTACGAAAAAAGCCTTGAACCAACGGCCGTAAGGACTTTGATAAACTACGAAGGAGAATGACAATATGAAGTACAAACCTATTCTTGGCAAAAAGGAAACAGAACACGCCATCGTTGCGATAAAGGATTTTTTTCAACTTTCTCTTTCCACGGGACTGAATCTTACACGTGTTACCGCGCCTCTTTTTGTTCCGTCTGGCAGCGGTCTTAACGACGATTTGAACGGAGTTGAAAAGCCTGTTTCGTTCAGGGTTGGAAACATGGACGGAAAACAGATGGAGATCGTACAGTCGCTTGCAAAATGGAAACGCGTGAAGGTTACTGAACTTGGACTTGAGCCAGGGTTTGGAATATACACCGACATGAACGCGATACGTCCCGACGATACAATCGACAATATTCATTCCATATATGTGGACCAGTGGGACTGGTGCATGGCAATCGACGAGAAGGACAGGACCGTATACTATCTTTATGAAATCGTAAAAAAAATCTATTCCTGCCTGAAGAGGACTGAATTTTTCATATACGACAGATATTCAGACATAAAGCCGGTTCTTCCAAAGGAAATTACATTCATCCATACCGACGACCTTGCGCGTGGATATCCAAAACTCACTCCAAAGGAAAGGGAGGACGCCGTGTGCAAAAAGTACGGCGCGGTGTTCATCGTTGGAATCGGCGGAAAACTTCCAGACGGAACAATACATGACGGACGAGCCCCAGACTACGACGACTGGATTACAGAAAGCGGAGACGGACACGTCGGTCTGAACGGCGACCTGATGGTCTGGGACAAGGTTTTGAACCGCGCCCTGGAGTTGAGTTCAATGGGAATACGCGTAAATCCAGAAAGCCTTGAGCGTCAGTTGAAGGAACGCGGCTGCGAGGACAGGCTGCAATTTGACTTTCACAGGAAACTCATGGACGGAAAACTCACGCAGACGCTTGGCGGCGGAATCGGACAGTCAAGGCTCTGTATGTTCCTTTTGAGGAAGGCGCACATAGGAGAAACCCAGGTCAGCGTGTGGCCGGATTCTGAAAAAAATCAGTGCGCAAAAAATGGAATAGAACTTCTTTAGTTTCAGGCTTCTTTTATGGAAAGACAGTTTCAGTTCAAGACAGAAGAAATTGAATCTCAGTTAAAAAACTGCGCCGCCAACGGAATAACAGAATTTTCCGTTCACGACGACAGGTTCGCATCCGACAGGACGAGGGTGCTTAATTTTGCCCGAGCGGTTTTACGGGATGCTCCAAATCTTTTTGTTTCGGTGAGGCTTGATCCAAAAATCATAGACGTCGAGGTCTGTTCCGCGTTCTCAAGAATAAATTCTTCCATAGAGATGGATTTTGTTCCTTCCGAAAGGGGCTTCGACAAAAAACTCTATTCAAAAAAATGCGCCATTTTGAACAGTCTTGGGCTTGTGTTTGGCGTGAACCTTTACTTTGCCTGTGGCGGAACAGATTCTTTTAAACTTTTCAGGGACAGGCTTGATTTTACGGTCTCGCAGTATCCAAACCACATTGACTTTCCCCAACTTGAGTCTGATGAAAAATCGTTTTCGCCGCAGGTAAGCGGAACTTTTTCAGCCAAGGACATCGCCGCGGCAAGAAACATTTCGTTTGCGTGCAGGACGTTCTATTCGTCTGGAAGGGCGGTTACATGGTTCAATTCCGTTGTTTCTGCCCTGAGGATTCAGCCCTCGGCGTTTTTTGCGGATTTTTCCGAATGGCAGAAGGTGAACAACTGCGACTTTAGGAGCGGATTTGTTCCGGAGGACGAAAAACATTCTGAAATAGAGAGGATGCAGGTTCTGTTTCTTGAAATGAAGGTGGAGGAAAAACAGATGGGGCAGATTATGCCCGTGGTTCGCGATGTTGTAAAATTAAACGGAGCGTTCAGCCGTCTTGTAGCCGAAGGTGAGGATGCCGTACTTGAACTTGACTACAGTCCGGACGACCTTTTTGGCCCTGAGAGCGTTGACATCGTGGCGTTTTCAAACGACGTCTGCATGGAAAGGTGCAGGGTTTCAGTTTTTGTGAATTCCGACGGCGAGCCGGACTACAGCCTTAAATGAAGCACAGTTTTTTTACGCAGGAAAACATACGGCTCGACCAGTTCATGCGCGCTGAACTTCCCTCAAGGCTTTCAGATTCGGAAAACTCAAGCAATTCAAAAATACGCCGTCTTATAGTGGCGGGCGCGGTTTTTGTGAACGGAGTTCAGATTCGCCGTCCTGCATACGTCCTGAAAGGCCGCTCCTCTGTGGACGTTTTTCTTGACGAGGAAAAATTCTTTTATGAAAAAACGCCAGACGACATTGAATTTGAGCTTGAGGCGGAGGACGTTCTTTTTGAGGACGAATTTCTTATTGTAGTGAACAAGCCCGTTCCATTTCCCACGGAAGAAACGATTGTTGGCGGCCGGAAGCGTGACAGTCTTCACGACGCTGTTGTGCGCCATCTCTGGAAAAAAAATCCCGACCTTAGAAATCCGCCCTATGTTGGAATAATGCACCGTCTTGACAGGGAGACAAGCGGTGTCATTCTTTTTACAAAGCAGAGGTCTGTGAACAAAGATGTCCAGGCAATGTTTGAAAACCGTAGTATAAGGAAAATTTATGTCGCGCTCTGCACCCCGAAAAACGGAAACAAAGATTTTCCGAAGGACTTTCCGCGCATCGAAGTAAAAAATCCTTCTGCAACGAATTCCTCCTTGGAGCCGGAAAAGTCTTTTACAGTTGAAAAATACATGGGGCGGATTTCTCCAAAAAGCCAGGCCGCAAAATGGGGAACTCTTTCCAGGGAAAGGGGCGGACTTTATTCAAGGACGGACTTTGCTGTTCTTGGAACAAAAAAAATACTCGGACAGGAATGTGTTTTTGTGCGCGCGGAACTTCATACAGGACGCACGCACCAGATTCGGGTTCATCTTGGAGAGGCGGGGCTTCCGATTCTTGGCGACGAACTTTACGGCGGAAGAACATACAGGAGGATCATGCTCCATTCCATGAGCCTTGAATTCACGCATCCTGTAAGCGCGGAAAAAATAAAGGTTGAATGTGAGCCTCCGTTTTAATGGAAAAGATGCAAAAATCTTATTTTTTTTTGAAAATTTATTGACGTTTCATTCTTAAAATAAGTATTTTTAATGTAAAGAATAACGAAAAGGACAATCAGAATGGCAGAGGAAAACCAGAACGAAAATCCAGAAACTGAATCTGAGGACGTTCAGAACTGCGGTGCGGCTTCATGCGGACAGTCCGCTCCAGAATGTGATTCCCAGTGCGGAAACGAGGACGGCGCGAAGTCGGCTGAACAGCGTGTTTTGGAACTTGAAAAAGAAGTTGAAGACTTGAAAAACCAGGCTCTTTACAAGGCGGCGGAAAACGACAACTGGCGAAAGAGGATGATGCAGCAGAAGGACGAGGCCGTGGCATACGCGAACGCGTCGCTTCTTGGCGACCTTCTTGAAAGCCTTGACAACTTTGACAGGACGATCGACGCGGCCAAGGACGCCAAGAACGTCAAGGCAATCGCGGACGGAATCAAGATGGTGAACAAGAACCTTGTTGTAATGCTTGAATCCAAATACGGACTTTCAAGTTTTGGAAAAGAGGGCGACGAGTTCAATCCTGACGAGCACGAGGCGATTGGCAGGGTGGAGGAAGACGGAGCGAAGAAGGAAACCTTGAAGCAGGTGTACCTGAAGGGCTACAAACTTTCCGACAAGATAATCCGCCACGCAAAGGTGATGGTCAGCGTTCCAAAATCGAACTGATTTTCTGTTTGAAAAGGGTTTTGCACCCAGAACCACGGAACTTGCAATATGTAGGGCGTAAAAATCGCGGACGCGGTTTTCTGCCTGACTTTAAAATTAATCTGTAATTGAAAGGAGCATTGATAATATGTCAAAAATCATTGGAATCGACTTGGGAACAACAAACTCATGCGTGTCTGTAATGGAAAACGGTGAGCCGGTGGTAATTCAGAACTCGGAGGGCGGAAGGACAACTCCGTCAATCGTAGGATTTACGGCGAAGGGCGACAGGATTGTAGGTCTTCCTGCAAAGAACCAGATGGTCACAAATCCACGCAACACAGTCTACTCTGTGAAGCGTCTTATCGGACACAGGTTCGGGGAACTTTCTGGCGAGGCTACAAAACTTCCTTACAAGGTTCTGGACAACGGTTCTGACTGCCGTGTTGAAATCGAACAGAATGGAGAAAAAAAGCAGTACAGTCCACAGGAAATCTCTGCGTTCATCCTCCAGAAGATGAAAAAAACTGCCGAGGACTATCTTGGAGAAACAGTTACAGAGGCGGTAATCACCGTTCCTGCATATTTCAACGACGCGCAGAGGCAGGCGACAAAGGACGCCGGTAAAATCGCGGGTCTTGATGTAAAGAGAATCATAAACGAGCCTACAGCGGCGTCCCTGGCGTTCGGCTTCAAGCAGGACCAGAAGGACGAAAAGACAATCGCTGTATACGACCTTGGCGGCGGTACGTTCGATATTTCAATCCTTGAACTTGCCGACGGCGTGTTCGAGGTAAAATCTACAAACGGCGACACCCATCTTGGCGGCGACGACTGGGACAGGGCGGTAATAGACTGGCTCATAAAGGAATTCAAGAACGACAGCGGAATCGACCTTTCAGGCGACGCGATGGCCATGCAGAGGCTTCGCGAGGCCGCGGAGAACGCAAAGATACAGCTTTCTTCACAGACTTCCGCCGACATAAATCTTCCGTTCATCACGGCGGACGCAACAGGTCCAAAGCACCTGCAGAAGTCTTTGACCCGCGCTCAGTTTGAACAGATGACGGACAGTCTTTTTGAAAGGACCAAGGAGCCTTGCCGAAAGGCCCTTTCCGACGCAGGAATTTCCGCCGACAAGATTGACGAAATTCTTCTGGTTGGAGGTTCATCACGAATGCCTAAGGTTCAGGAAGTCGTAAAGGCGATTTTCGGAAAAGAAGGCTCAAAGGCTGTAAACCCTGACGAGGCGGTTGCGATAGGAGCCGCGGTCCAGGGCGGCGTGTTGAAGGGAGATGTAAAGGACATCCTTCTTCTTGACGTTACACCTCTCTCGCTTGGAATTGAAACTATGGGCGGCGTCATGACAAAACTCATCGCAAGGAACACTACAATTCCAACAAAGAAGAGCCAGGTGTTCTCAACCGCTGCGGACGGACAGACTGCGGTTTCAATCCACGTCCTTCAGGGCGAACGTGAAATGGCAGCCCAGAACAGGACGCTTGGAAACTTCGACCTTGTAGGAATCCCTGCCGCTCCACGTGGCGTTCCTCAGATTGAAGTTACATTCGACATCGACGCTAACGGAATTGTACACGTTTCCGCAAAGGATTTGGGAACGGGAAAGGAACAGCACATTCAGATTACTTCTTCATCTGGATTGAGCGAGGAAGAAATCGACAAGATGGTAAAGGACGCGGAGGCCAACGCAGCAGCCGACAAGGAACAGAGGGAGGCCGTTGACGCAAAGAACGAGGCGGATTCGCTTGTATACCAGACTGAAAAAACGCTCAAGGAAGTTGGCGACAAGATTTCCGACGCGGACAGGCAGAAGATAACGGATGCTGTCGCGGAACTCAAGAAGGCTCTTGAAGGCGGAAATACAGCCGACATCAAGGCAAAGACAGAGGAACTGAAGCAGGCTTCATACAAAATGGCGGAGGAAATGTACAAGCAGCAGGGAGCACAGGCCGCTCAGGGACAGAACGCCGGAGAACAAGGCGCTTCCGCTGAGTCTGACGCTGGTTCGGATGCAAAGAACGAGTCGAAGTTCGACAAGGGTTCTGCCGACGACGTTGAGTACGAAGTCCACGACGACAAATAGGATTGTTTCCGGGTCGAACCTCAGTTTTACGGAAATGCCACGCATTTTCTGACAGGCGCTTGGTGCGGCCTTAAAAAAATTGCAAGTTTCGGAGAAAAGTCCAACGCTTGCAATTTTTTCTTTAACAGTGTTAAATTCTTTCTTAAGGAAAAGGAAAATGGCCAAACGTGATTATTATGAGGTGCTGGGCGTTGACAAGGGCGCTTCTATAGATGATATAAAGAAGGCATACAGAAAGCTTGCAATAAAATATCACCCTGACAGAAACCCAGGCGACAAGGAAGCGGAGAAGAATTTTCGCGAGGCTACGGAGGCCTACGAAATTCTTTCCGACGATAAAAAACGTCCACTGTACGATCAGTATGGCTTTGCGGGTGTTGACGAGCAGATGGGTTCTGGCGGCGCGCAGTACAGCAGGGCGTACCAGGATTTCAGCGATCTGTTTGGAAGCATGGGCGGCGGTTTTGGCGATATTTTTGACAACCTTTTTGGCGGAGGAGGCTCAAGGTCTTCGTCGCGAAGAAGGGGAGGACCTAGCGAGGGCGCGAGCCTCCGTTACGACCTGAACATTTCCTTCAAGGAAGCGGTGTACGGAACAAAGACTGAAATCCGTTACAAACATTCTGAATCATGTTCTGAATGTAAGGGAACTGGCTGCGCTCCAGGTTCATCAAAGAAGACCTGTACAACCTGCAACGGCATGGGACAGTTAAGGCGCAGTGCGGGATTTTTTGCGGTTCAACAGCCCTGTCCTGACTGCCACGGTTCCGGCATGAAGATAGAAAAACCTTGCAAGGTCTGTGGCGGACGTGGAAATGTCGAAAAAGCCACGCAGATGACATTGAAGATTCCATGCGGAGTTGACAATGGAAAGCGCATTACGATTCCCAGACAGGGAGATGCGGGTGAAAACGGCGGACCTGCCGGCGACCTGCTTGTAGTGGTTCACGTTGAACAGCATCCATATTTTGAGAGGGACGGACAGGATTTGTACTGCGCCCTTCCAATTTCTTTTACACAGGCGATTCTTGGAGCGGACGTTTCATTCCAGTCGCTTGATGGAAAGTCCATATCGTTCACAGTTCCGTCTGGTACTGTTTCTGGAAAACTTTTAAAAATTCGCGGAAAGGGAGTTCCATACACCTCGAATCCAGATCATTCGGGCGACCTTTACGTGAAGATAATGGTTCAGACTCCAACAAAAATTTCTTCAAAGGAGAAGGAACTTTTACAGCAATACAGGGAGATTGAACGTCCAAGCGAAAAACCTCTTCTTATGAAGATTGACCAGATAAACGCATAATGTGATATAATTTTGCAAGATGGCAAACGATTCACTTTTTTCATCGTCTAATTTGGTTCGCGAACCTCTGGCCGCGCGGATGAGGCCAAGAAACCTTGACGAGTACATAGGACAGGACCACATAGTTGGAAAGGGAAGGCTTCTGCGTCGTGCGATAGCCGCCGACCAGTTGACTTCCGTTATTTTTTACGGGCCGCCCGGCTCTGGAAAGACGACGCTTGCGCGCGTGATAGCAAACCACACAAAGTCAAATTTCATAACGCTGAACGCCGTCCTTACGGGCGTACAGGACATACGCGCCTCCATAAAACAGGCGGAAGATTATTTTAACCTGTATTCCAGACGCACTATTCTTTTTGTAGACGAGGTCCACCGCTGGAACAAAAGCCAGCAGGACGCTCTTCTTCCGTGGGTTGAAAACGGAACAATAATTCTGATTGGTGCTACGACTGAAAATCCTTTTTTTGAGGTGAACAAGGCCCTTGTGAGCCGTTCACGGGTGTTTCAGTTGAAGCCCCTTGCAAAAGACGACTTGAAGAAGGCTTCCGAGCAGGCGATGTCCGACGTGGTGCGCGGTTACGGAAAATGGAAGATTCAGTTTGAGGAAGGGGCTCTTGAGCATCTTATAGAAACGGCAAACGGAGACGCGAGGTCTCTGTTGAACGCCCTGGAACTTGCCATTGAAACAACTCCAGAAAAATGGATGCCTGACGCAAATCCGCCTGTTCCAGCCCCCGGATCAACCATTTTCATATCCAAGGAAGCCTGCGAGGAGTCAATCCAGAAAAAAGTCGTTCTGTATGACAGGGACGGCGACTATCATTACGACATAATAAGCGCATTCATAAAAAGCCTCAGGGGCCGGGACCCTGACGCGGCGATGTATTGGCTTGCAAGGATGGTTCGGGCGGGAGAAGATCCCCATTTCATATTCAGACGGATGTTGATTTCTGCCTGTGAAGACACGGGGCTTGCCGATCCGCACGCGATTTCAGTAGTGGAAAGTTGTTCTTCGGCGTTCGACAGGGTTGGGCTTCCTGAAGGAAGATATTTTTTGGCTCACGCGGCGCTCTATCTTTCCACCGCGCCAAAGTCAAACAGTTCCATGGCGTTTTTTGACGCCCTGTCTTCGGTTGAAAAAGAGGACGCTGATGTTCCAAACCACCTGAAGGATTCTTCCCGCGACGCGGAAGGTTTTGGACATGGCTCTGGCTATCTTTATCCGCACGCGTACAGGGACCACTGGGTCGCGCAGCAGTATCTTCCAGACGCGCTCATGGGCAGGGTGTTCTACACGCCAAGCACGCAGGGATACGAAAACCAGATTAGAAACGGCGTTCTTTCACGAAGGGAACTTCAGATTGCCGCGATTCTTGAACGGCCTTTGAAGGAGGATACGGAGTCAACAGGCTCAAAAAACGCCGACTCGCTTTTTGACGGACGTTTTGACGGATTGAACGACGAGGCGAATGCCGCGTTCAGGGAACGGATTCAGAGGGAGAAGGCGGAATCTACTGTAAATCCAATAAGCGAATGGTGGATTGCGGAGCATTTCAAGGGTGGACGTGACAGAAAATCAGAAAACCTTACGTTCAGTCCGTCGGACCGTGCAAGGGAATCTGCGCTGGACAAGGCGGACAGGCAGTGGAGGACGCGGCTTGACACCAACAGGGCGGAAATTCTTCTTGGAATTCGCGACACTATGATTTCCATGGCTTCGCTTGTGCGCCACCACAGAAGCCTTATATGGAACGCAGACGATGGACTTCTTCTGTGGGAGGTTGAACGAAAGACCCCGGAAGGAGTTACCTGTGGGGTGTGCCGTTCCAAAAAGGGAATGGAAATTTTAATGCAGTACGGACGGACATTGGGCGACCTTGACAAGCCTCTCCTTCAGTACAGACCGAATGCCGGTTCATCTGACTTTTTGAGCGCGAAGGAATTTTATTCGTTGATTTTGAAATTCCAGTATGACGGCGCGGTGTTCGACAGAATTTTCTTTAGAGATCCTTTTACAAGCCGCGAGTCGATAACTGCAATGGCGGATTCGTTTTCGTTCATCGCAGACCCGGAAAACGCATCGAAGCTCATGGAAAACGAAACTTTTGGCGAGGTCGCGCAAAAATACGACGCTGACAACTACGACAAATACGACGAAGAGGCGGAACGTAAAAGCGGCTTACGGCATGGAGCGGTTGAAAATCCTCTTGCGGAAGGCTGGAAGATTGTGATTTCCCAGAGGATTCCATCAAACGGACAGAGAATTTCTAGCCTGATAAAAAACCAGATTCTAACGCCGTCCTCGGCTGAGCCTTATGCCGAAGCCCTTCAGAAAATGCAGAAGGCTGAGGAGATGTTTTTTGGAGATTCTGAGAATCCGCTTTTTAACTGGGGAATGGATTTCATAAAGGCTGAGTTTGAGGAAAGGGGCTTCTGCGTCGCCGCGGCGAACAAGGTTGTGAACGAAAAGCGCCGCATAACGGAGTCTGAAATTTCCAAGTGGTTCGACACTTCAAGTTCCGCCTACGCGAACAGGCTTGTGGAGGAAATGGGAACTCTTGAACTGAAACGTCTTATAAGCCTCCTTCAGAACGCCTGCGGCAATATGCTTTTCGACTGGCAGACAGAAACCGTATACCTTACAGTCTCGGAAAAATCCGAGGCTTAAAAAAGATGGCGGCGTCAGTCCACCTTGAACTCTTCAATCATCTCGACGATTCTGCCTGCCGCCTGTATGTTCCTGGCGGACGCTTCCGACGCTTCCTCCGCGCCTGAGTTTATGTCTATCATGTTTGTTGAAACTTCCGCGGATTTTTCATGCGTCAGCATGGCAGTGTCCTTGAGTTCGGTAACCTTTGCGGAGATTTTTCTGCTTTCCTCCCTCATGCTCCTTGACGCTTCCGTGATTGCGTTTGTAGTTCCGTCAATGACCTTTACAGTTTCAAGAATGTTCCTTACACCTGACGTTTCTTCGTCCATTCCAAGTCTGATTTCCCTCATCATGTCGTCGACCTGCGATATTTTTGAGCCTACCGTCTCGAACGCCTTTGAAGAAAGTTTTGACGAATCCACGATTTCTGAAATCGCCTTTGAAATGTCCGCAAGAAGTTCGCTTATGGCCTTGGACTGACTAGCAGATGTTTCCGCCAAAGCCCTGATTTCGTCTGCCACAACGCTGAATCCTTTTCCCAGGTCTCCCGCGTGCGCCGCCTCAATCGCCGCGTTCATGGCAAGAAGGTTTGTCTGTTCTGCTATTCCCGCTATGGCGGAGTTAGCCTCCTCAAGATTTTCAGACTGGCGCGCAATGGATTCTATTTTTTCGCTCACGTCGTTCTGTATTTTGTTTCCCTGCACCGCCTGTTCCACAAGATTTGAGAATTCATTGGAAATTATTTCCACGTGCCTGTTCACCTGCTGTATGTTCGCGGAAATCTCCTCTATTGCGGACGACGACTGCACAATGGCTGCGGACTGGTCGTGTATTTTTTTGTTCAGGTTTGAAATCTCTCCGTCGAATTTTTCAACGCTTTCAAAGACGTTGTTTATTTTTTCTGTCTGCGATGAAATCTGCGTTCCGATTTCCGTTATTCCGTCCGAGGCGAAGTCTATGTTCTGTATGTGGCTTTCCATTCTTGATGAAAGCCCCTCGCTTGAACCTTTTAAAGTCTGCGCCTGCGCCTGAAGTTCCTTTACAAAGTCTGAAAGCCTTTGAATCACCTTGTTGCAGTTTTTTGCAAGTGAGCCTACCTCTATGTTTTTCTGCTCCGGGATTCTCTGGGTGAGGTCGGCGCTGCCTCGGCTTATCATTTCCATGGCGGAGGAGACTTTTTTTATCGAACCGAACATGAAGCTTGAGAAAAAATACATTAAAAGTCCGCCAAGAAGAACGTATGCAAGTCCTGTGATTATCGTGCGCGTTAAATATTTTTTTGTAAGCCCGATTATTTTTGCAACGTCGTAGTCGCAGCCTATTATTCCCACTGTTTTTCCGCTTGAATTTTTTATAGGACCGTACACGCTTACCTGCCAGCCCCATCCGTCCTGGTTTTCAATTTCCGAGTTGTCGATTTTTCCGTTATTGAACGCGTTCAAGGGAGCGTCGCCCCATGTGCTTATGTCCTCTATCGTTCCCATCGGCGAAAAATTTTCTTCGTCGCTTGGATCGCAGCTTCCGTCAATCACATAGAAGAACGTTCCGTCCTTTGCGCGCGCCATTGTAAAAAGGTATTTGCAGCCCGTCGCTGTCGCGAGGTTTAAAAGTTCAAGCCTTGTTTTTTCGGCTTCTTCGTCGTCTGGATTCAATTCTCCTGCGATTCTTTCAAACTGGTCGCCGTCAATTATCCTTGTCGCCCTTTCCACGACGGGGCGCGCCTGGTCCAATGCACAGGTGAATCCCACGCTTGAAACTGAACGGCTTGCCTGAAACGAAATCAATACAATTGAAACCAATACGAAACTTGAGAAGATGAGTACGAATTGACGCTTGATGGATGTTGCCATAAAAACTCTCCGATTTTTCTATTGTTCTATGTTATTCTACCTTGAATTCTGTAATCATTTCGATTATGTGGTCGGATGCAGACTTGTTTTTGTCCGCCGCCTCAGAAGCGCTTACCGCACCGGCGTTTATTTCCATCATGTCGCCAAGAACCTGCACGGACTTTACGTGGGTGTCGTTGCTTGTCTTTCTGAGTTCTGAAACCTGCGCGGAAATGTTGGAACTTTCCTTCTTCATTGTCTTGGAAGCCTCGGCGATTGAGTGCGTCGTTCCGTCTATCGTCTTTACGGTTTCAAGAATGTTGTTCACGCCCTCGTTTTCTTCTTCCATTCCAAGTTTTATTTCCCTCATCATGTCGTCCATCTCGCTGATTTTTGAACCTACGTTCTCAAACGTAGTTGACGATTTTTCCGAGGATTCCACGATTCCCTGTATCGCGCTTGATATTCCTTCGAGAAGTTCGCGGATTGCGTTCGACTGGGTTGACGCGGTTTCTGCCAGCACCCTGATTTCGTCTGCCACGACGCTGAATCCTTTTCCAAGTTCGCCCGCGTGAGCCGCCTCTATGGCCGCGTTCATCGCAAGAAGGTTTGTCTGTTCCGCTATGCCCGAAATGGCAGTGTTCGCCTCGTTAAGGTTCGCGGACTGTCTTACAATCTGTTCAAGCTGTTCGCTTACGTCCTGCTGCAGCCTGTTTCCTTCCGCGGATTTTTCTGTGAGGCTTGCGTATTCCGTTGAAATTTTTGCAACGTTCCTGTTCACCTGCTGTATGTTCGCGGAAATTTCCTCAATCGCCGATGAAGCCTGTTCAATCGCCTCTGTCTGGGCGATTATCCTTGTGTTCAGCGTTGAAATCTGCGAGTCGAATTCGCCTGTGCTTTCGGAAACCTTTGTTATTTTGTCCGTCTGGGAGGCAATCTGGTCTTCGATGTCGCTTATGATTCTTGTGGCGTAGTTGATGTTCTGTATGTGGGTTCCCATGCTTTCGCTCATCGTGGTTCCAGTGGATTTTAGAATTTCAGACTGGTTTTGAAGTTCCTTCATGAGATCTGAAAGCCTCTGTATCACCTTGTTGCAGTTCTGTGTAAGCGAGCCGAGTTCAACGTTCTTCTGTTCCGGGATTCTCTGGGTGAGGTCCGCGCTTCCCTGGCTTATCATTTCCATTGCCTTTGAAACTTTTTTAAGCGCTCCGAATATTGAACTTGAAAACATCGACACCAAAAATCCGCCAAGTATTACACAGGCAAGACCGACTATTGAAATCACTGCGACCTGTCTTTGCGTCATCTTTATTATGTAATCGACCTTGTAGTCGCATCCTATGATTCCAACTGTTCTTCCGTTTGAATTTCTTATAGGACCGTACACGCTCACCTGCCAGCCCCATTCCTCGTGGTGTTCAATCTTGGAATTCGAGATGATTCCCCTTGTGTACGCAAGACCCGGGGCGGTTCCCCAGTCCGTTATGTCTTCCTCCGTTCCCATTTCCGTGAAATTTTCCTGGTCGCTTGGATCGGCGTTTCCGTCAATCACGTAGATGTATGTTGTGGGATTTTTTGGAACCATCGTGTAGAGGTACTGGCATCCTGTTGACACCGCAAGATCCATAAGCCGTTTTCGGGTCTCCTCAGTCCTTTCGTCCTCCGGGTTCATTTCCCTGCAGATTCTTTCAAAGTCGTCGCCGTCAATCATTTTTGTGGCTTTTTGAACGACCGGCGCCGCCTGGTTTATGGCGCTTGCAACTCCAACCTTCGTGATTGCAAATCCCGCTATTATCGAAATGAGCGCGCACGAAAAAAGCACAAAGCCTGAAAAACCGACGATGAACCGCCGTTTTATCGATACTGTCATATACACTCCAAAATAAACAGGGCATCAAGCCTTGGGAAAGATTATATCGCATTTTTTACGGTTTGGGTAAAAAATCTTGAGAGTTTTACAGTAGTGGCGCAGGCGGAACTCAAGGCGCACGCGTAAAACAAAAGCGCGCGCCTGCGTGGAAGGAAGTCTGCGGCGTAAAACAAAAATGCGGAGGGCGTAAGAAAAAACACGCTCGGGTGAAACAAAGACGCGACTGACAAAGCGAGCAGCTCGCAACACGCAAAACACGCGCGGACGAAAAAAATGTGTGTCGGGTGAAAAAACGCACGAGGATGAAAAAAAAGACCCGGCGATTTTTTTACCGGGACTCCGTTCAGTCTAAAATTTAAGTTCCTGCAGCTGCGCGTCGATTTTTTCAATCGCCTGCCGTTCGTTTTCTCCCGATTGCAGCACCACCTGTATTGAATTTGATATTTTTTCCACGCTTGAACTAATGTTCTTCATGCTTGAAGAAATGTCGTCGGAAGTTTCTACAAGGCGTCTTGTTTCCCGTGCCACTTCCTTGTTGCCGTATACCATTTCGCCCGAACCTTCCTTTACCTGGACCGTTATGTCGTTTATCTCCCTGATTGCCTGTAAAACCTGCGTGCTTCCTGAACTCTGCTCGCTCATCGCGTTCATGATTTCGCCGCTCCTGTTGTGAACAAGGTCCAGAAGTTCAAGGATTTTTTTAAATTCGTTTTCAACCGCAAGGGTGGATGAAGAAAGCGTTCCGATTTGCAGCTTCAAATCCTTCAATACAGTGGTGATGTGTTTTCCCTGCGTGCCTGATTCTTCCGCGAGTTTTCTGATTTCGTCCGCGACGACGGCGAAACCTTTTCCCGCCTCGCCCGCGTGCGCCGCCTCAATCGCTGCGTTCATGGCAAGCAGGTTCGTCTGGCTTGCTATGCTCTGTATTACGTTTGTAGCCTCAAGCAGTCCTTCCGAATTTTCCGTTACGACTTTCACGATTTCAGAAGTGTCCAGGACCGCCCTGTTTCCGTCCTCGGATGATTTTTTAAGTTCGTCGATTGAAGCCATGTTCTGGCTTACAACCTTGTCCACGGATTTTATGCTCGCCGTCATTTCTTCAATCGTCGCGACACATTCCGTTACGGAACTGGACTGGCTTGTAATGTTCTTGTCCAGCGACTCAAGGTTTCGTTCAATTTCTTCTATCGTTGACTGTGTCGACATTACGGCGTTCGACTGGTTCTGTACACGTTCCACTACAAGCGAGATGTTTTCCGTTATGGCAGAAACAGCGTTTGACGTGTTCTGCATGTTGTATGAAAGTTCCCGCGATGTCTTCCTTGAAATGGAAACCGCGTCAATCAACGTTTTAAGAAAGTTCTTGTTGAAATTCAGGAATTTGTTGTAGTTCATCACAAGGAGCGCTATCTCGTCGCGGGCGTTTACGGCAACGTCGTCATGCTGATAGTCGCCAGACGCGAGTTTCTGTATTCCTTTTTTGAGTTTTTTGAGTCCTTTCTGTGTTCTTTTTGCTACGGAAGCAAGCGTGTATATCGAAATGCATGAACTTGTAAAGACGAATGGAAGGATTTTCTTTAAAAGAGTTTCGTACAGTCTGTCTTCCGGGTGGCGTACAATCGGCGAGAGCGATATAAGAACCACGGATATGAACGTTGCGGTGGATATCAGGATGATTCTTGAACTCATCGAAAAACCAAGCGAGTTTTCGTCAATCGGAAGGAATTCAACCCATTTTTCCACGCTTAAAAGGACGAACGGAGCGAAAAAAGTCGCCATGATGAATATGTTTCCGATTGTCAGAAATATGAATGACAGAAAGGCGTTTGGATTTTTGTGAAGTCCTATTTCAAGCGCGGTGAACACCGCTCCAAGCGTTCCTACAATCGCAGGAATCAGAATCAGAAGTTTTTCATACAGCCTAAGGTTCCGTTTTGCCTTCTGCGCTTCTTTCTCCCAGTTTCTTATCGCGGGAAAAAGAAGCGCCCTCTTTAAAAAAGGCGCGCTGAACAGAATTATGAATGAAATTATGAACGTCTTGGACGTTATGATTAGAAGCCTGTTTGCTGCGCTTCCAACAATCGAATTTGTTATGAGGTTTGTTACAACCCAGCCGAGATTTGCAAGAAAATCAAATACAAGAATTCTTTTGGGCGCCGGTGCCGCATTGCCTTTCATGGTGAATCACTCTCCTAATCCGTATGTTTTTTAAGGCGCAAGGTCCGTCCTGCTTTTGAACCGCGCCATGAATAGAATGTTATCACACCTTTTGGAATATGCAAACGTTTTAAAGTTCTGATGGGAAATTTTAAAAACTAAGTCTTCTGCGGTATGCAGATGCGCCATTACAGTACTGGGCGTCGCCATTTAGTATTATTGTAAACTTAAATTTATAAATACGGTTTACAATACACGGCGCAATCTGTATAATCCAAAAACCATGGATGTTTTACTTCTTGCCGAACAGATTGTTTCCGGCCGCAGGCTTTTACGCGGCGAGGATTTTTCGTTTTTCCGCGACTGCGACCTTGAACTTTTACGCAGGGGGGCGGACATGATACGTGAAAGGCTTTGCGGAGATTATGTTGAACTGTGTTCCATTGCAAGCGCAAGGAGCGGACGCTGTTCAGAAAACTGTAAATTCTGCGCCCAGAGTTCTGCAAGTTTTGCAGGATGCGCTGTCCGTGAATTCTGCGGTGAAGATGAGATTTTAAGGCAGGCCAAGGATGCGCAAAAGGCGGGCGCAAGGTGTTTTTCGCTAGTTGCTTCTGGAAGGACGCTTTCCGAAAAAGATTTTAAGAAGGCGCTTGAACTGTATGGAATTCTAAGGGCCAAAACCGGTCTTGTTCTTTGCGGAAGCCTTGGTTTTCTTACGGAGGAGCGGCTGTTTCTTTTGAAGGAGGCCGGAGTTTCAAACTACCACCACAACATTGAAACGAGCGAGGGCTATTTTCCGTCCGTATGCACAAGCCATTCATACGCCATGAAGGTTTCCACCATAAAGTCTGCGAAAAAAGTTGGACTTTCAGTGTGCAGCGGAGGAATTGTCGGAATGGGAGAGTCGTTTGATGACAGAATCGACATGGCGCTTTCACTGGGAGAACTTTGTGTTGACTCGATTCCGATAAACGTGCTTATTCCAATTGCGGGAACTCCGTTTGAAAAACTGAAAACCCTTGAAGAACCTGAAATTCTAAGGACAGTGGCGATGTTCCGCTACATGAACCCCGGCCGTAAAATCCGCATGGCGGCTGGACGAAGGCTCATGCCGAACGGAGGTGAGAACGTGTTCCTTTCGGGGGCGAACGCAGTGATAACAGGAGATATGCTCACAACCTGCGGACTTTCTGCGGCCTCGGACAGGAACATGCTTTCTCGCATTGGAAGGCGGTTTTAGTTCTGTTCTTCCCTGCTTCCGAACGTCGCGGGCCTTCTTTCCCTGTCTATGTTGAAGTCCAGGTGGCTGTAGAACGGAATGAATGGGTCTTTTCCCATTTTTATCTGGGTGTCAAGGATTAAAAGCGAGCCGTCGTATTCTCCGTTTTCGTCCGCCCTTTCCCAGTACGGAAAATCTTTTGCGTATTCGGACGAACCGGGCTTTCCGTTTGGGTCGCCGTATTTTACAAAATTCAGCCAGTAGCCCTGCATCGCACGGGAAAGCCTGTGGTCGTCTTCGTCGTATATACTGTTTCTGAAAAGGTTTCCATATGCGTATACCATTTCGCCTGAGTGCATATTGCTTATTCCCCTGTTTTCCTTTGAAAAGCAGTATTCCCACACGGGCTTTTTCTGCGCGCTAAGGATTTTTGTCCAGCTGTAATGCGGATATGTAAAACACACGGCGGCGAACATGTCGGTGTAAAGCCTTTTTGCCTCCTCGTCGGTCTTTACATCCTTCAGTGCAAGAATTCCTTCCACGCTTGTTACATAGGGGGATTTCTTTACAAGCGCAGCGTAATTTTTTCTGTTGATTTTTGAGAGCGTTGTAAACGCCCGCCCCTCGTCGCTGTTGAATCCGTTCAGAAGGGCTTCCTCGTGGTTTTTGTTTTTAAGATATGTTTCCCACGGATATTCGCAAAGGGCGTGGCCGTCCACTGTCATCGAGTTGAAAAGGTGTCTTGTCCTTACAAGTTTTTCAGCCTTCACTTTGCGTAATTCTTCTATTGAAGAGGCGTTGAATTCCTTCATCGCTTTTTTTCCAAGTTCAATGGCGCTTTCCCTGCTTCTGAATGTGTGCGCCGGAACTGGAACTACAAGCGAGGAACTTTCCGCTATGGCGCGCCTGAACGTTCCCCTGGAAAGTTCCGAGGCGCATATTGCGTTTATGGAGGACGAGCCTGCGGATTCTCCTGCTATGGTTATGTTTTCCGCGTCTCCTCCGAATGAGCCTATGTTCCTGTGAACCCAGTCCAACGCTTTTATCTGGTCCAAAAGTCCGTAGTTTCCTGTAGTGCCGTTTGGACTTTCCGCGGCAAGTTCCTCCGATGCGAAGTAGCCGAAAATTCCAAGCCTGTATGAAACCGTGACCATTATGATTCCCTGTTTTGCAAGCGCTTCTCCGTCGTAACTTTCAAACCAGCTAGATCCTGTTGTAAGGCTTCCTCCGTGGACGTATACAAGTACGGGAAGTTTTTCATCCCCGCTCGCATCTGACGGACGCCAGATGTTCAGGTAAAGGCAGTCTTCCGAAACGGGCGCAAAGTCCGTCCTGTCGCCCGGTGAATGTATGTACGCGTTGAAAAGCCTTGTAACGATTTTTGGGTTCTGCTTCTGCATTGCAAGAGGCTTGAACCTGTACGCCTCGTACACTCCGTTCCAGCCGTCCATTTCAAGAGGTTCCTTCCACCTTAAATCTCCTACAGGGGGTTTTGCGTATGGAAGACCTGCAAAAAGTTCCACGCTTCCGTCGGAACTGTATATTCCGCGTACGGCGCCGTGTTCCGTCATTACGGTCGCGTTTGATGGTTCGGGTGATTTTCCGTAAGGAAGGACCGCGTCTGAAGTCCTGCAGGCTGAAACAAAAACCGACGCAAAAAATATTGTAAAAATGCAAAAAATAAAAATTCCATGAGTTTTCATGCGTTTATTATATTGAATAAAATTGATTTTTACCATTTCTAAGTTATGATATGCTGTAAGAGAAGAGAAAGTTTTCTGCACTTGGAGGCCCTATGAATCTTACAATGTATTCCGACAGCGAAAAGAACCTCGTCATGTTCCTTCCCGACACTGTAACGCCCGACGAAATTCTTGCCTTGGGGGAATTTTCTTTTCCCGACGAGATGTATTACGACGACCAGTATCCGCTTTTTTCCGCTTCGATGCTTAAGCCTACGTCGTGCATAAACCTTTACAACACCCACGCCTGCTACGAGGTAAGTTCAATTTTTCCCGACAGTTTTGTATCGCCGTCGCTTTAAAGTTCCACATTCAGTCATACAGTAAGCGCACGGAGAGGAAAAATGAGCAGACGACTTCCAAAAATACTTATACTCACACTTGCAGTGGTGCTTGTGTTTTTCATGCTGGTGTTCATGGCGTTTCATTCTGTTGAACAGAACGCAATAAACCTTTGCAAGAACAGGTTTCTTTCCGACGCGGAATCTTCCCTTGAAAGAATCGAGGAGGACTTCAGGCATAACAGGGAGGTTCTTGCAAGCATGGCGGACCTTTTTTCAAAATACATAGACCTTTCCGACACTGAAGGACTTGTACGCAGGGTTTCGTATTTTTCCTCGTTTTTCAAGGCGGACGGCCTGAACGTGATTCTTCCAGACGGAAAGATGATTGCGGTTGACAGGGTTTTTGACACGCCGGAGGAATTTGATTTTGTTGAACTTTCCTCGCGCGGCTCCCATACGTCCGCCGTGAGCGAAAGCATTTTTCGAGACGGAAACAGGGTCATAAGACAGTACGAGCCCGTCGTTGTTGGAGGAAGGACAGCCGCGATAATATACTGTGTGACGTTCTGTTCGTCGATTTCAAAATACTTCAATACTGAATTTCTTGGAGCGTCCGGATATTACGCGCTTGTTGAACGTTCGTCTGGAAAATTCCTTTACAAATCTTCGCCGTATGACCTTGAAAATCTGAACGAATATCCTGTAAGCGGCGGAGAAAACGGAAAGGCGCAGGAGCGCGCCGTAAGGGGAATTCTTGGAGGCGGTTCAGGACAGGAAGAATTCATCGACTATGTGAGGCGGGAGCCCATAATACTGTACTACCAGCCTGTGAACGTGAACGACTGGTCGCTGGTCCTTACAGTGAACAGGCGTCATGCTTTCAGGGAAGTTTTTTCAAACCAGATTCTTCTAAGGGCCTTGACCTCAATTGGTTTTTTCGCATTCTCCCTTTTTGTGATGATAATCTATGCGGACGACCTCAAGAAGGAAAAACGCCTTGAGGAACAGCAGAAACTTGAGGAGTCGCACAGGAAGGCGATGGAGCAGAATTTCGCGAAGTCCGCGTTCATAGACAGCATGGGCCACGAGATAAGGACTCCGCTGAATTCGATAATAGGATATTCAAGGATTGCAAAGAAACACATCGCAGACCCTGAAAAACTTTCATCAAGCCTGCACAAGATTGAAATCGCGGGCGACATGCTTTCCGATACAGTGCGCAACATCCTTGACATGACGAGCATTGAGTGTGGAAATTTCTATCTTGACGAGTCTCCCGTAAATCTTGGCAGGATGGCGAAGGAGATTGGCGTTCTTGTTGAGCCTCTCGCGGAAGAAAAAAAGGTTCTTTTCACGCTTGAGGTTGTAAACCTTCTGAACGAAAACGTTTTTGCGGACGGAACACACCTGAAGCAGATTGTCGTGAACCTTCTGAACGGGGCGCTCAAATACACAAAGACCGGAGGAAGGGTTTCCCTCCGCATGGAACAGGTTACTTCCAATTCCGACGACTACGCGTACTACAAGTTTTCTGTAAAGGACACCGGAGCGGGAATGGACAGGGAACTTGTTGAAAAACTCATGGGTTCAAGCCTTGCAGACGGAGAAGTTACACTTGAGGACTACAAAAAGATTGGCATAAACCTTCTTACTGCAAAACGCATAGTTGACGCGATGTCTGGCACGATGGCCGTAGTCTCAAAGATAGGCGAGGGAAGCACCGTAAGTTTCCAGTTGAGGATAAAGATTCTTCCGGAGCCGCAGATTTACAACATATTCATGCAGGACTGCGAGGAGTACGACTTCAGGGGAAAAAGGGTTCTTGTTGTGGAGGACAACGTTCTGAACAGGGAGTTGGTGCGCGACATCCTTCTTGAACAGGACATTCAGATTGAAGAGGCGGAGGACGGCGACGAGGCTGTGCGCATGGTAACCGAGGCGGAGGAAAATTATTACAGCGCGGTCCTCATGGACCTTCACATGCCGTATCTTGACGGATTTTCCGCCGCAAAGGAGATAAGGACGCTTAAAAACATGGAAAAGGCCCTTGTTCCAATAGTCGCCATGACTTCGGACGGAAACCGCGAGGAAAAAAAACTTGTTGTAAAGGCCGGAATGAACGGTGTTATTGTAAAGCCTGTAAAACCGCGTGAAGTTCTTGCCGCTCTGAAGGGCGTCATGACGGACTAGCGGACGAGAAGCGACGCGTGTCGTTCATTGTATAAACCGCTTTTTTTTTCTATAATGAAACCATGAGTGCTCACAAACAAATCGATGAGGAGACGCTTGAAAATCTCCTTTATCTTTCCAGGCTTTCACCTGAAAGCACGGACATTGAAACTTTAAAAAAGCAGGTTGGCGAAATCGTTGGATATTTCGACATTCTTTCAAAATACGACGACAGCGAAAATCCATACGACGCGTATCCTTCCACACAGGCGGAAAACCTGAGGGACGACGCTGTGGTTCCGGGGCTGGACATCTCCGACGTAAAGAAAGTCACCGAGGAATTCATGGACGGCTACTTTCAGGTGCCAAAGGTGCTTGAAAGCGGAGCGTAGGTTCTGAAAATCTGTATTTTTTAGGGAATATTATGTCATACACGATAAAAGAAACTGTAGATGCCTTGAAGGCTGGAAAAATTACAAGCGCCGCCCTTGTACTGGAGGCGTCGCGTTCGTTCGAGGCGGACTGCTCGGCGGAAAAACCTCTGAACGCTTTTCTGGAAATATACGCTGATGCCGCGGAAAAGGCGGCTGAGTGCGACAGGGAGATTGAGGACGCGCGCAAAAACGGAAAACTTGACGAACTTTTTGAACGCAAGCCTCTTCTTGGCGTTCCTTTTGCAAACAAGGACAACATAAGCTGCAAGGGACACGCGTTGACCTGCGGGTCCAAGATTTTAAAGGGCTACACATCTCCATACAGCGCGACTGTAATTTCAAGGCTTGAGGCGGCCGGCGCGGTTCCTCTTGGACGCTGCAACCAGGACGAGTTTGCAATGGGTTCTTCCACCGAATATTCTTCATACGGCGCGACGCGAAATCCATTGAACCGCGACTATGTGTCGGGCGGTTCCTCCGGTGGTTCCGCGGCTGCCGTGGGCGGAAACCAGGCGATTTTCGCGCTTGGAACTGAAACCGGCGGCTCTGTAAGGCTTCCTGCCTCGTACTGCGGAATATATGGACTGAAACCTACGTATGGAGTCCTTTCAAGGTGGGGCGTGGTGGCGTACGGCTCCTCGCTGGATCAGGTTGGAATAATGGGGCATACGCCACAGGACGTTGCGACACCGCTAAAGGCGATGGCCGGCGTTGACTTTTACGACGACACTTCAGCCGATCTTCCTGATGCTGAAAGGCTTTCACATCTTGAGCCGTACGGCGGCTTTTCTTCGCTCAAAATAGCGATTCCACGACAGTTCCTTGAAACAAAGGGGCTTGATTCTGATGTAAAGGAAGCGTTCGATGAAACAAGGCGGTGGTTTTTGTCTAAGGGCGCGAAGATTGACGAGGTTGACATGCCGGTCCTGGACGCGTCTATAGCATCGTATTATACAATCGCGCTTTCCGAGGCGGCGTCCAATCTCAGCAGGTTTGACGGAATACGCTATGGAAACAGGGTTGACAACGGACGGGGCTACGATGAACTTTTTGTAGACACAAGGTCCGGAGGTTTTGGTCCTGAGGTAAAGAGGCGTATTGTGATTGGAAACTACGTCCTTTCGGAGCAGTTTTCTGGCGACACGTACAAGAAGGGAATGACCGTCCGCGCCAGGATACAGAAGGAGATGGCGTCTCTTTTTGAAACCTACGACATGGTTCTTTGTCCTACCTGTCCTACGCCTGCGTTCAAACTTGGGCAGAAGGTTGACGATCCGCTTGAAATGTATCTTAGCGACATGTACACGGTTTTTGTAAACCTCGCGCGTATTCCTTCAATCAGCGTTCCCGCCGGAAGGGCGAAGGGAACGGACGGCATGCCGATTGGAATGCAGTTTGCAGGTCCTATGTTCAGCGAGGCAAAACTTCTGGAAATCGCCCAGGCGTGGGAAGACGACCACGCCCTGTGCGGTGTGAATGAATAGTATTCATTGCGTTTTTTTCTAAATTGCGGGGCGTCTTTCTTAAACGGCACCCCGCTTTTTTTTTCGTTGCCAGATTGATTTCCCCATATTACACTGTAGAAAATCTTGTATTTTAGGGAGTGAATTATGAAGAGAACGTTTTTTGCCGTCTGTCTTGGTGTGTTTTTTACGTGCGGAACATTTGCTAAGTCCGCCGTGGTGTATTTCAGCGCGACTGGAAACACGAGAAGGCTTGCCGCTACAGTGTCAAAGGTAATGGATGCCGATGTTTTTGAAATTGTTCCCCTTGTCCCATACACCTCTGCTGACTTGAACTGGAACAGCAAGAAATCCCGCTCAAGCGTTGAATGTTCAGATCCTTCAAGCCGTCCTGAAATAAAAAACAAAATAGACCTTTCGTCATACGACACCGTTGTGATAGCGTTTCCAATATGGTGGTACAACGCCCCAAAAATCATATACACGTTTGTAGAGTCGGCGAATCTTGAGGGAAAGAAAATCGTTCCTGTATGCACGAGCGGCGGAAGCGGACTTGGACGTACAGGCGACGACCTCCGAGCCCTTTGTCCGAACGCAGACTGGCGCAAGGGAACCAGGTTCAAGGCGGCCGCAGGCGAAGCCGAAGTCAGAAAGTTCCTGGACGAAACGCTGCGCTAGACCTTGAACTCGTCTATCCTTGCAGAGATGTTTTCAACCGCGTGGGACATTTCATCCGTCAGAAGGGAGATGTCTTCCGTGTTCTTCTTGGTCTTTGCGGTGGTGCTTACAATCTTGCTGAACGACGACGACATGTTTTCCGACGATTCTTTAAGGCTTTTCATTGAGCCTAGAATTTCTTCGGTTCGTGTTTCTATTTCCCTGCTCGATTCAAGGACGTTCTGAGAAATGCTGTTCATGGAGGCTATTACGGAAAGAAGCTGTTTTGAACCCACGGACTGTTCCTGCATTGCGTTCCTGATGTTTTCAACAAGGTCGGATGTGCATGAAGCCTTTTCTGAAACACGTTCAAAAGAAATCTTGCTGGAATTTGAACTTTCCACAACCTTTTCTATGTTTTCAGAGATTTCTTTAAGGTTCTCGCTTATGCTCTTTGACTGCATTCCGCTTGTGTCTGCAAGTTTTCCAATTTCTTCCGCTACTACGGCAAAACCCTTTCCGGCCTCGCCCGCGTGCGCGGACTCAATCATGGCGTTCATCGAAAGCAGGTTCGTCTGCGAGGCTATGTCCTGGATTATCGTGTTCGTTTCCTGAAGCGTCCTGCTCTGTCTCAGGATTGAATCCAGAAGTTCGTTTACAAGGTCGTTCTTTGTAATTCCTTCAAGGGTTGCGTCGTTCAGTTCCGCGAATTCCAGCGACATTTTTCCAACGGAATCCGAAACAGAAAGTATGCTTCCCGCCATCTGTTCCACGCTTGAACTTGCCTCGGAAATCGCCTGTACCTGTGATTTTATCAGTTCGTTCAAATTTGTTATGTTTTCAGAAATCTGTGTGACGGAAGAACTTGTGTTCATCACGCAGCCGTCGTTCCGTTCAAGATTTTCCCTCGCAAGTCCAATCTGTTCTGAAATTTCGTCGATTCTCTGGCTTGATTCTTCAAGATGCTGTTTTACGTTGCCGAAAGTCTGCTTCAGTTCTATGTTTGCGTCTCCGATTTTCCTTACAGTTCCGTGCACTGTTTCTACAAACTGGTTTACAGACCTCTTTACCTGGGATATTTCATTGTTGTGCAGAATTTCAAGGCGTTTTGTAAGGTCCTTGTCGCCCGTGTTCAGATTGTCTATGTTCTTTTTTATGGAGTCGAATTTTCCGATTATCGCCTTTATTATGAGGAGTTCAAGGATCACAAGGAAAAGCGCCACAAAAAATCCGCCCTTTATCGAATTCAGCCGCAGCGTATTTGAAATTTCTCCAAGTTCCGATTTTTCAAGGCTTGCGACTATTTTCCAGTGCTTGTTTGCAAGTCTGAAACTCCGCTCCCACATGATCAGGTGCGATGTGTCGTCAAGGTTCAGCACGTCCTTTCCCGCACGGATTTCAGATTTGTCGTCGTATATGGAAATGTTTCCCGTCTTGTAGAACGTCCTTCCAAGAACGTGTATCGGCTCAAGGTCAAGGAAGCCCACCATTCCGCCGCGGACTTCTTTTCCCGTCCTGTCGTCTATGAAGTTCGACCTTACAAAAATGGGAATTGTAGTTCCGCCGGCGTTCGCCTTTCTTGGAGATTCAAGCCACAGTTCAACGTCCTGCGAGCGGTGCATTCTCCAGTATTCCTTGTCAAGGATTCCCGCCGTGGAGATTCCTCCCTTCGTGTTGTATGTTTCAGGTCCTCCGTCCTTTGCCTTTGTCGCCTCGTCCCAGAAAACCATTACGTATTCAAATCCTGTAGGAGTTTTTTTGATTTTTATCTGTTTTTTTATGTTCTCGTAGTTTTCACGTTCGTTCACGACTGAATTCTGAAAGACCTTCAGCTGGCTCACGTGTCCTTCAAACCATGTCGTTGCGTTTGAAATCGATTCTTCCATAATGTTTTCAACCGCCTCCCTGTAGACTTCCTCCACAGGCTTTTTTGTCATGTAGGCGGTGATTGTTACAAATACACAGATGCAGGCAGCGATTTCCAGAAAGGCGATGAGTCCGTACTTTAAAAGAAGTGTTTCTTTGCGTGTTTTTTTCATGCGAGTTCCTCACTCGTTTAATTATACTGAAGATTATAAGTTCTTCTTAATTTTTTTTCAAGGATTTTAAATCGGAGCAACTTGCAGGTCGAGGCAGCCGGTAAATCCTTTCAAACTGTAAATCCTTTCAAATTGTAAATCTTGGCAGTTTTAAAGGGAATCGCCGCGATTACGGTTTTCCATACGCACCGACTTTTTTATTATTCTTATTTGCGTTATATTTATGAAAAATCATGGAAGGTAGGAAGATGTCTGTTACTGTAAAGGGCGAGGATTTGTCGATTGAAGATTTGTGTCGTGTGGCTTATGAAAACGAGGAGGTAAGGCTTCCTGAAGAGCCGCTTTTCTGGGAGACAATGGAACGCAGCCGGAAGTTTTTGATGGACTACATAAATACGGGAGTTCCGACTTACGGAGTTACGACAGATTTTGGAGATTCCTGTCACAACCAGATAAGCGTTGACAAGGCGGGTGAACTGCAGCGGACAATATGCACCTACCACGGAATAGGGCTCGGTCCTAAATTCGACAGGGAGACCGGACGCGCTGTTGTCCTTGCGCGTCTGAACGGAAACGTAAAGGGCGCTCATTCCGCCATACGACCGGCCCTTGCAAGGATGATGGCGACGCTCTTGAACAGGGACATAATTCCTGTCATTCCACAGTTGGGTTCTGTAGGAGCGTCCGGCGATTTGACGCCGCTTTCCTACGTCGCGGCGGTCATAATGGGGCAGAGGAACGTGTATTACAGGGGAAAAATCGTTCCAACGATGGAGGCGTTCAATGCGGAAGGAATAAAGCCCCTTCCAATCGAAGCGAAGGAAGGTCTTGCCATTATGAACGGAACTTCCGTTATGACGGCGGTGGCATCCCTTGCGTGGAAAAAGGCCGAGCGTCTTGCAGACATCTCTGACTTTCTTACAGCGGTAACTTCTGAAATAACGCGTGGAAAGGACACTCCTTTTGTAGCGAAGGTGAGTGAAATTAAAAACCACAGGGGGCAGTGCGAGTCCGCTTCCTACGTGTACGCCATCATAAAGGACTCAAAACGTGTTTTCCGATACGAAGATTTTCTTGAAAGCCAGATTTCCAGGATGGACGGAAAAAAGTTTGTGGCGCAGCAGAACAAGATTCAGGACAGATATTCAATACGCTGCGCTCCACAGATAAACGGAGTGTACCGCGACACCCTTGCGCTGGCAAGAGACTGGATTACAGAGGAACTTAACAGCGCGAACGACAATCCTCTTGTTGACATTGAAGCCCAGCGTCTTTACAACACAGGAAACTTTTACGGCGGACACATCTGCGCCGCCTGCGACTACATGAGGACCGCCCTTGCAAACATAGCCGACCTTTCAGACAAGCAGGCAGAGGTCATAATCGACGGAAAATTCAACGGACTTACAGAAAATCTGATTCCATACACGCCGTCAGACCATCCTCGCGCGGGACTCAGGCTTGGGTTCAAGGCTGCGCAGATTACGATTTCTGCGATACGCGGAGAGGTTATGACATACTGTTTTCCTGTAAGCCTTACATCCGCGCCAACCGAGGCGTTGAATCAGGACAAGGTTTCAATGGGAACGATTTCCGCAAGAAAATTTTCCGAACAGATTGAACTTGTGTACCTCCAGTTCGCAACGCACCTTCTTGCCGCCATGCAGGCGGTTGACCTTGCAGGCATCGACGACTTTTCGCCGTTTACAAAAAAAGTGCACGCCGAGGTCAGGAAGTTGAGCGATTTTGTTGAGGACGACCGACAGTTGGATTCGGATGCCGAGGCGGTATGCGCCTGGCTTAAGGAAACTGAACTTTTTTCTTAAAAAAAAAGATTCAGTATTACGAAACCTTGATTCCAAGACTTTTTGCAAGTCCGAATTCCTCAAGCGAATGGACGGTCCTGTATATCGTGGCCCGTCCCACTTCCTTGTTTTCTGACTTTGCGATGTAGTAAAGTTCCTTGAATGAACTTCCAGGGTTTTTAAGTATCACTTCAAGGATGTTTTTACGCTGTTCCGTTATTCTGCATCCGCGCGATTTGAACGTCTGCAGGATTGCTGTGTATTTTTCTTCCATGGGTTTACTTTTCTCCTTTTTAAGTTAGCATAGACTAACTTATTTTTATTGTCAATCCCTTTGTTCTGTATCGAAGTCCGTTCACTGTTCTTTTTGCGCAGGAAGTTTTTCCGCCGTCTGATTCAAGAACCGAAAATTTCTTTCCTATGGAGTTTTCCGAGTTTTTCAAGAGAATCTGAAAGCGAAAGTTCTGAAAAGTCATTTCGGAATCTGTTCAGGTTGTTTGAAAAGCAGTTCATAGAAAAATGCTGGTACACAAGCACCCTGTTGAAGTCGGATTCTGTGCAGGATTTTTTGAGTTCTTCGCGGTACAGCGTGAAAATTCCGTTCTTCTTCAATTCAGCGTATCCTACAAGCCAGAGCCTGCAGTCCTTGAGGCTTGAAAGAAGTTCCGCGGTTTTCCGTGCGAACCAAACCTGGCTTTCTTCGATGAGGTTCTGTATTTCACTGCCGCCGTTTTTTTCAATGTCCTTCAGGTGTTTTGTCTTTGCGCTGTGCACCGGAGTCTTGTTCAGAATCACGGCGTTTTTTCTAAAGTCTATGTTCAGTTCAGGATTCCGCCTGAAAAATCCTTCCGCGACCCTGCCGGACTGTCCCACAAGGTACGCCCTGTTTTTTTGCAGCTGCTCGTTTTTTCCGGGATTGTCGCCTATTACAATCAGCCTTATGTCGTCGTCCTGTAAAACTGAGTCCAGAGACGTGTTGTACACGACCGGATTTTCTATGCTGTATGGCGGAGTGTCGTGTTCCGCCGCCGCCTTCTGCAGGGGAATGAGTTTTTCAGAAAATTCCGACCATTCCAAAACCTTTTTTCTGAAATCTTCTCGAAAACTGCAAAACGCCTTCCATTCTGAGTCTGTCATGCCTGCAGTATAAAGAAAAAACACAGGTTCTTCCACAATTTCCGCGCGTACTGAATTGAAGGCAATCGTTTTGACAAATCTCCACAAACAAGTCTATAATGGATTTCAGATTTGCATGGCGAATCATCACACAACGGAGGCTTTATGAAAAAGTTATCTACAACAGTTTGTTTGGTTTTAATGGGGGCGGCGCTGTTCGCCTATGACACCGCTTCTGTAACAAAAATGAAAACAAAGGCAAGGACAGTTACTCAGACATATTTTACAATCGTGTCGAAATTCGGCGAATATTTCAGGACGCCAACTTCAAAGTCGGTCTACACCTACGACAATGCGGGAAGGCTCATCGAATCTTCAAGTCTTACGCCTCGCGATGTTCTTGAAGATAAAATAACTAATTCCTACGACGCGCTTGGAAATCTTTCCTCGCAGGTATGCGCCGACGCCGAGGGAAAGACGCTCTGGACCACAAGCGTAAGCTACAAGGACGCGCTGAAGTCCGAACTTTCCGAGTTCACTCCAACGGGAAGCCTCAAGGCCAAGACGATATATTCGTATACAGAAAGAAAACTCACCGACGAAAGTTATTACAATGCGGAAGGCGCGCTATTATGGAAGATAATATACAAATACGCTCCGAACGGAAAAATCGAGGTTGAATACGAATACGACGAGGACGGAATTCTGTACGACGAGCGAAGATATTCCTATACGGACTCAAACCTTCTTGACGCCATAACATATTACGACGTTGACGGAAAGATGAAGATAAGGGAAGTTTTCCGCTACGCTTCGGACAAATCCCTGAACGAGATAACTACATACGATTCAAAGAACACGATAATTAAGCGTTCCGTTGTAAAGCAGGATTCTTTTGGAAATGTTTCAAGGATTACAGGCTACGACGTTTCAAGGAAATTCGGAACTACTGTAAATGAGATGTCCGAAATGTCAGAATACATCTACGACTACAATGTCGTTGACGCAAAATAGATCAGGGCGTCCTGTTCGGACCCAAGGTCCGCGAAACCCTGCAAGTTCTTTGTAAAGGACCGCTGAAAGAAACGTTTCCTTACGGGATTTTCGGATCTAAAAAATCTTTTGAATCCCTGATGAAAATGAATCTTGCGCGGTCATTTTTTTTGCAAAAATAAGCATATTGAAATACTATGAAAGGGTCGATAATTAAAGGGTGAATCTATCTGCTTTTTTCATAGAGGGGCGTTTATGAAACAAATTGGAATAAAACTCGCCGACGGCTCATTCTATCCTATAATGGAAGACGGACTTTCGGGCAGCAAAAAACTTGGTCTTACAACTGTCATGGACAACCAGACAAAAATCGTGGTTGACCTTTACCGCTCAAAGAACGGCACGATGGAAGACGCCGAATACATAGACTCGCTTCAGATTGAAAATCTTGTGGCGCATCCAAAAGTCAGCATGGACATTCCGCTTACGATAAAACTGGACGAGAACAACAAACTTTCCGCGGAACTGACAGATCCTGAAACCGGAGCTCAGAGCAGCGCGGACATAACGCTTGTTTCAAGGACTCGTGAAGAACGGCTTGAGCCTACAAACTACGACATAAAAATGGACGAGAACGGAAATTTTGTCTCCGCGGGAGACGATGAGATTTCCGACGACGGAATAGATTTTTCAGATTTCGAGGACGCGGAAGACGGAGAGCCGATTGTTTCGGAAGGAAGTGGCTTCGACCTTGACGGCGGAACTTTGAAAGAGGACGGGCAGTACGGAAATTCTTCCGACATCGACTCGGAAGTTGATGCCGCGGACGAAAATATTGACAGTCTGGTGCAGGACGGCGAGGGCGACTTTGACATTCCTGAAACAGTTGATTTGCATGATGGTTTTCCGGAGGAATACGCTGTGGACGAAACAATCGAAGCTCAGAACAATGCTGCTGAAGAAAAAAACACTGAAACTGAAGGAGTCCGCCCTGGCGCTGTGGCGGCCGGTGTTGCCGCGGGGGCGGTTGGCGGAGGTCTTCTTGCCAGGATGATGGCAAAACGCTCCGACGGAGAAGAGGATGCGGCGGAAAAAACTGAAAATGATTCTGAAAACACGGAAGTTCTTTCCGACGCCATGGCAAGCAAGGCGGACGCTCTGAAGGGAATGGGTGAAAATCCTGAATACGAAGGGCCTGTCCTGGAATCGGAAGATTCTTCCGCTTCTGAGCAGGCGGAAAGTTTCGGCTTTGAAGGCAATGATTTTTCAGACGGAACGGAAGTTTCAGACGAGGATGTCCTTTCAGAGCCGCAGGATTTTTCTGATTCAGACGCCGTTTCAGAACAGGATGGTTTTACAGACGATGCTCAAAAAAACACGGAGTCTTCTTCCGACGGCTTTGACGACTCGCTGGACTTCGATCTTCCTGATTTTTCAGATTCAGCTTCCGAGGAAAAACCTCTTGAAAACAAGGATGACGCTACTGTAGAAAGCACTCCATCTTCCGACGACTTTTTTGCCTCGGAAACGCTTGAAGATCCTTTTGCAAACAGGAGCGCGGGCGAATCTTCCGACACCGCGGATGGAGATTTTACAGACATGGACCTTCCAGACTTTCCGGAGGAGGATTCTGCTGAAACAAGCGACGACGAGTTTCTGCGCACCATTGCAAGCACCGACCAGGAGAGGAACGAAACTCCTTCATACGCTTCGGGCGTGGCGGGCGCGGGCCTTGACTTTGACGACCTTTACGACAAGGAAACAAGGCAGGGAGAATCATACAGGCGTGAGGAAGATTCCGAGGAGGACGATGTGAAGAAAAAAACAAAGGCGCCGGTCATAATATGTGTGGTATGCGCGATGATATGTATAATAGCGGTTCTGCTTCTGCTTCTTGTTGTTCCGTCAAAATACAATCTGCTTGGAAAACGAAAGGCGGAGCCGCCACTTAATGTTTTTGTTCCACTTGAAAATGAGGAGGATGTTGAAGAAGAGGTTTCCCCTCCAGTTGAAACGGAAGCCAGGGAAGATGAGATTGTTGTAATCACAGAGCCTGAGGTTGTTGAAACTGTAGAGCCTGAAGTTCCGCCTGTTCCTGAAGTTCCTAAATCCGTCACCTACAAGATAAAGTGGGGCGACACGCTCTGGGACATTGCGGATGCGTACTACAAAAATCCGTGGCGTTACCACAGGATTGCGCGTTACAACGGAATCAAAAATCCTGACTACATAATTTCTGGAACGACCATAGAACTTCCAAAAGAGTAGAGGATTTCCGTGCGGCACGTATGCGTTTTTCGTGTCCGCACGGTTTTTCAGTTTCTGTAAAAATATCGCAAAATCATTGCAAAGCCCTGCCTGCTCGTCCTATAATGTGCGTCCGGCGGGGCTTAATCATCATCTGTATAAATGGGCGTAATTCATGAAAAAATCAACTGTATTGGCTTCCGTGTTTGTAATTTCCGCCATGTTCACGAGTTGTGGAAATTCAAGCCGTTCACTTCAAAAAAAATACAGGTTCAACACAAACTATTATCTCGGACTTCAAAAACTTGAGGAAAACAAAATTTCCGAGGCGGAGTCGAATTTTACAGTAGCGGCAAAAAAGGGAACGGGCTACTGCGCTCGCTACTCCGAGGTGGAACTCATAAACATACAGAACCAGAGGAACAGGATTGAACTCTGGCAGAAACACATGCAGCGTTACAGCGATGAAGAGGCGCTTCTTCTTGCGTGCAGGGATTTTTTTTCATGCGGGGAATTTTCAAAGGTTGTTTCCTGCACGGAAAACATTGACTTGGCGAGTGCGGACAACGAACTTGCATCCCTTCGCCTGAAGTCGATGTCCAAAAAAAACGACAGCCGTTACAGGAATGAAGTTTACGCGTGGTTCACAGAAAGACCGCTTTCTTCGGAGCATTACAGTTTCTATAAGGTTCGGGAATCTGATTTTTCTTCACAGGTTGAAACCGTTGAGGAGGACGTAGAAATTCCTTTGATTGACGAGGCGGTTGTTCCTGAGCGGATGGATTTTCAGACACAGGTGATAAATTTTCGCGTCATGGTGTACAGGGGGATATACCAGCAGGCGTTTTCCGCCGCACAGGAACTTTTGATGCTCGGCGCGACTGAAATTCTTCCAACACTGCTGTATTCTGACTTTGGAAAGGCGTTTTACTACGGAAGCAAGGACTACATAAAAAACGCTTCCACCCTCGACACGATGATTACAAACACGGAAAGAAAGGAAGAACTGTTCTACCTGAATTTTTACGCAGGAAGGCTTTACGACAGGGAGGGGCAGTTTGTGAGCCGGGCGGAAAACCGGTATCTTGCCGCCATGGAAAATTCATGCGACGAGGGAAAATACGACAACGCGCTGTGGTATCTTCTTAGGCTCAAACTGAAAAAAAACACTGACAGGGGTGTGGACGCACTCATACAGAACTGCACGCTCTGGCACAATCCGAATTATTTTGACGACATACTGGACCTGATTTCAAACCTGCTTCTTACAGAGGGAAAATGGAACGAGTTTTACAGGGTGTACAAGGCTCTTGACGGAAACGCGTCCGACTACATGGTTTCAAGGTTTGCCTATATTTACGGAAGGCTTTTACAGGAAAAACTTGCATCCCCCTCATCGGACGGAACCAAGGACAGCGAGACTCTTGAAAGGGAGGCGTTTGAAAGGGCGCTGCGTTCAGGGTCTGACTATTACTATCAGATTCTTTCAATGCGGCAGCTTTCTCTTTCGCAGGAGGACACTGAAAGGGAACTATGCAGGACTGTATTGAACGAAGCGGGCGAAATCGACGCGGAGGCCGAAACGCTTCTTTCCGGATACGCGGCGTTCGGCTTTCCTGAAAAAATCTATCCCGAATTTGTAAAACTTTCCAGACGCGGCTCAAGGATTTCAACGGATGTGATGCTCTCCCTTTCTTCGTTTTTGAAGGACTGCGGCGAAAGGAAAAACGAATTTTATGCACAGAGCCTAAGGATTGCCTCAAGGGCGGTGCGCGGCGCGGACAGGTTTGTTTCAAAAAAGGAACTTGAACTTTTCTTTCCGCGCGATTACAGGTCGATGATTGAAAAGCGGTGTGAAAAATACGGAATTCCTGAAAAAATCATGTACGCGCTTGTACGAAGCGAAAGTTTTTTTGACAGTTCAGTGGAAAGTTCAGCGTCCGCTGTAGGTCTTACGCAGCTTATGGAAGCCACCGCGGGCGACGTTGCAAAAAAACTGAAAATATCGCAATACAACCTGAAAGACCCCGAAACGAATCTTGAATTTGGAAGTTTTTATATGGCTGAACTTACACGACGCCTTGACGGAAAGTGGCTTCCGGCGCTTCTTTCATACAACACTGGAATAACACGGATCAGAAAATGGATGCAGATGCAGAAACTTCCGATGGATCTTTTTCTTGAAATCGCGCCATACGAGGAAACCCGTGAATACGGAAGAAAACTTTTAAGCGCGTCCTGCATGTACGGCTGGCTGTATTACAACGAAAGCATTGAGGACACTGTGGATTTTCTTTTGAAATGACGCGCCCGGTGTTCAGTCTGACGCGCTAATGCTCAGTCTGCGGCGCGGCGGCTTTTTCATCCCGTGTAAAATTTTAAGTTAAAACTAATTTTTATCGACGGCACCCTCTTCCTTTTTGAAAATCTTGGGTTAGAATTATCAACGTATTTTATTTTTCTTCATTGCAAAGGAGTTGAAAAAAATGAAAGAATTGAATAAACTTACCCCCCCCCCAATTCTAAGACAGGAGCGAAAGGTGAAAAAACTGGAGGAAAAAA
>JBHAFG010000025.1:0-15153 GCA_041855945.1 Treponema sp.
CATTGTATCCTTCATGGAAACTTTCGCTCAGGGCATTGCCGCATTACAGTGCGCACGCCTTTTTCTTTTTGAAATACGGGCTTGTGCGGAACGATATGCACAGAATGGCGGCGATTCCAAATTTCAGGCAGGTACAGGCGCAGATGATGGCGCGCCGCATGGGCTGTGCTGAAGAAAAGGCCGAGGAAATGCTTGAAAAAATAATATACGGGCATTTGAAGAAATATTTCCAAAAGATAAGATGCTTCAGGGATGTTCCAGAGACGTTTGAAAAATTCCGCTCGGCGGGGCTGAAACTCGCACTTCTTTCAGATTTTCCGCCAGAACAGAAGGGCGATGTTTGGGGCGTAAAGAAATACTGCGACGTGGTGCTTGGAACGGAGGCGGCGGGCGCCCTGAAGCCAGATCCACATTCTTTCATGCAGCTTTCAGAATCTTTGGGCGTTCCTCCTGAAAAAATCCTTTATGTGGGCAACAGCAGGAAATACGATGTTGTTGGCGCAAGGAACGCGGGGATGAAAAGTGCGTTCATTCTTACGGGATTCAGAAAATTTTTCGGTTTGCGCCTTAGAGAAGCGGACTTTTGTTTTTCCAACTATCGTCAATTGCAAAAGATTGTGCTAGAATAATCTGTCTTACTATATAATTACACTTATCAGAAAAACGCATTTTTGGGTGGGGAATAAAAATGTCTGTTGTTACAATCATAATCGCGGCTGTGGTCGCGGCTGGAATTTCCTATGCCCTGCATTTGGTTGACAGGGATAAAAATTCAATGGAAAAAGTCAGGAAATACGCCGACAGAAGGCAGTCTGACTTTGATCAGTATTTTGATGAACAGAAGAAATCTCTTTCGACTGTAAAAAACGAAGTCGAGACGGAGCAGATGCGTGCCGCGGCCGCCGTAAAACGTCTTGAACAGCAGATCAAGGAATTTACGGGAATCACGGAGAATTTAAAGTCTGATTCTGATTCTGTAAGGTCGATTGAAGAAAAACTTGAGCGGTACGACAAATTTCTGAATGAACTTGTACAGATGACCGCGAGGGTTGAGGAAAACCTTGACCGTGTTAAAAAAGAATCTGTCGTGGTTGACAGGCTGAACGGTCGTCTTGACGAACAGAAAAAAACTGTCGATGGAATCGAAAAACGTATTCCTCAAATTGCGGCGGATTTTTCAAAGATGAACGGCGAACAGTTGAAGGCGATTGGTTCAAGGCTTCTTGACGAATACAATGAGCGCGGCGAAAAAATAAAGGCGCAGCTGGCAGGAATTGAGGACGGCGCCAAAAAGGCCGTGGAGGAACTTGAATCCCGTATCGACGGTGTTTATCAGGATGCCGCTTCAAGGGCGGAAAGTCTTGAGGACGAGGCCTTCAAGCATTTGAGCAGGAAGGCACAGGAGCGCGCGGACTCATACATCAGGGAACTTGGCGAGAAGAACGCAGGTCTTGAAAAACTTCTTGAAGAACAGATGAAGCAGGCGGAAACGTTGATAAACGAAAGGTTTTCTGCCACAAAGGGCTTTGCAAACCAGCAGGCGGAAGCCGTGGAAGCAGATGTTTCCTCGCAGGCTTCGGACTTCGAGCAGAAATTCGACCAGATTTACAAAGATTTGACTGAAAAATACAGGGCGAAGGCCGAAAACCTTGCCTCCATGATAGACGAAAAGGCGGATTCTGTTCAGTCGAAATATCTTTCTCTGATTGAGTCTGTTGGAAACAAGAGCGACCAGAGGGTTCTTGACCTGCAGGCAAAAATCGCCGCGGACACGGAAAAATGCAGGGCGCAGGTTTCTTCGCTCAACTCAAAATACGAGCGGGAGGTCGCGTCCGCCCATGAAAAATACGAAAATATCCTTGCAGGAATAGACTCAAAGAACGACGCGAGGCTTTCCGTACTGCAGTCAAAAATCGACGAGGCGGACAGGAAGTCAAGGGAGGCGTATGACTCCGCGCTTGAAAAGACGAATTTAAGAATTCAGGATTTGCAGGGAAAAGTTTCAGACGCGTATGAGAAGTGCAAGGCGCAGATTGTGGAACTGAACGAAAAATACAGGCAGTCGGTCGCGAAGGTGAACGCCAACTACGAGGCTGAACTTTCAAACACAGACAAGTCCAACAACGACAGGATTGCAAAACTCCTTCTGCAGATTGACGAGCATGACAAGAACGCCCAGGAACGGCTTGAAAAACTAAAGTCTAAGGACGAGGCGCGTTTTGCGGAGATAAATCAGGCGGTGGACGAAACAGATTCTGCCCTCATGAACAGAATTTCTGAAATCGAGGGAAAAAGCAGGGATGTGTTTGCAGGAGTCGAGGCTCGCGTAAATGCGGCTGCAGGCGAATGTGACGAACGTTTTTCCGTCAGAATCAAGTCGTTCTCTGAAAATTACGACAGGCTTTATTCGGAACTGAACCAGAAATATTCTTCCGCCACGGAAAGTCTTTCGGAGCAGATTGCGGCGGTTGAGCGTCTTTACAGTGAAAAGGAAGGCGGAGTCAATTCCGAGATAACGCGGAAAATCGACGCCCTTGGAAACGAATACAAGGTTCAGATTGAACGGCTGAAATCTGAACTTGAAGCCGCCCTTTACGAGGCTAGGTCGCAGGCGGATTCAGTTGGAGAAAATCTTTCCGAGGCAAGGGAGCGTATTTCTGCCACGGAATCTGAACTTGACGAAAGAATCGCGGCGCTCCAGCAGAAATTTACAGGTCTTTTTGCTGACGCGATGAGCAGGGCCCAGGCGGAAGAGGACGAGGCGTACTCAAAGTTCAATGCGACGGCGGAAGAAAAAATTTCAAGCCTGAAGGCAGATTTGAACTCCACGCTGCAGGCCATTTCCGCCACGATGAGCGAGGCTGTAAGCGGAGCGGAAAAGACCGCGCTCCAGATAGATGAAAGATGTTCGTCTTCAATGGAACGCATTTCAAGGGTGGAGCCTGAACTGAACGAAAAAATTCAGAACATAAACGAAGAGATGGCAAGGTTCCGCGGAGAAGCGAACGACAAAATCGCCCAGATAAACGGAATGCTTGACGATTCCGCAGCCAGAATACGGAAGGCGTGCGAGGAGCAGGAAGCCCTCGCGCTGAAGGACGTTGACGTAAAAGTTCAGACCATAACTGAAAACATAAGGCAGTTCCAGGGCGAGGCGGAATCAAGGCTTCACAAGCTTGACGCGATGCTCGTGGAGGCTTCCCGGAAGGTAAAGGAAGATTCCGCGGCAAGGCTTTCGGACCTGCAGTCGTCTATTTCAGAGGCAGAGGAAAAAATACGCGAGGATTCTGAAAGGAAGGTTGGAGAAATACAGAAGACCACATACGAGAAACTTGAATTCCTTGAAAAAAGCGTTTCCGATACTGCAAGAAAGATAAACCTTTCTTGCGAGCAGCAGGAGGCGAGGGCCTTGAGCGACGTGGGTGAAAAACTTTCCGCGTACAAGCAGGACCTTGAATACAGACTCAGCAGGCTTGAGGCGTCGGGAAGCGACGTTGACCGTCTTGAAAAGAACTTGAAGTCCGCCATGGAAGCGGTCTCAAAAAGGGTTCTGGGCGACTTTGACGCGTTTACAAGCGGACAGCAGAAACGTCAAGCGGAATTTGAATCTTCTGTTGAGGAAGATTCACAGAAAATCGAAACTGAACTTTCGGCCCTTGAATCAAAAATCGAGGAACTCAAACAGACCGCGCTTGGAAGCATGAGCCAGAAACTTCAGGGCTTTGAGGAAGACTTTGACCGCGACCTTAAAGTGCGAGCGGACAGGATAAACGAAGACCTGTACACATGGAAAAACGAGTTTGACGGAAAACTTACAACGTTTACGGGTGAATACGAAAAACAGCGAATGGAACTTGAGGCGGACTATACCGAGGACTTGAGGCAGAAACTTTCACAGATTGCGCTCAAGAACGAGGAACAGTCGTCGCGTGTCCGTGAACAGATTGACGAAACCAAGGAAAGCGTCGAGTCAAAGATTGACGAGGTGAAAAAACTTGTGCAGGGCTTCGCCTCTGAAATTCAGGGAAAGATAGACAGGGCGAATGCCTCTGCAAGCGAATATCTCAAGAACACGGCGGACAGGACGGAAAAGAGCATCGCATCCGAACTTGAAAAGGTGAAGGCCGGCCTGATAGGGGATGTTGAGGCGTTTCAGGAAAATGTAAAGAATTCCCAGGAAATAGGAGAATCTTCCATAAACGCCGCCATAGGCGAGTTCAATACATGGAAACTGCAGTTGAACCATCAACTTGACGAAACCAGAAGGCTCTATGCCTCGGAACTTGACGGATTGAAGCAGCAGGCGGTGCAGAAGGTCAAGGACGCCCAGGACTTTATGGACAACGAGTATCAGCAGCTGGTTGACCAGTCTGAAAGGAAGGTTTCTTCCGCCGTGCTTGATTTTAACCGCAAATACGAGGAATTTTCCGCCGAATATGTTGAAAAGCAGGAAGAACTCAAACGAAAACTTCAAGAACTTGACGGAATGGCTGACAGTTCTGTCAAGTCGTACGAGGAGCGTTCAGAAGAAATCCTCGCGCAGTTGCAGAGCCTTTACCAGCAGATGCTTCAGGACACCGAGGACAGGGTTCGCCAGCACAACGCGGATTCAACCCGAAAACTGCAGGAACTTACAAGCGCAATGCAGTCCGCCTCTGAAAAAAACAGGAACGACCAGAGCGCGCTTGTCATGAAGATGCAGGAAGATTCAACCGCAATGCAGACGCAGATGAGCGCCCTGATGCGCGACCTTCAGAACGTGAAGAACCAGATGGGAATTTACGAAAAGGCGGAGGCGATGAAAAAGCAGCTTGACGAAAAAATCGCCGCCCTCGAGGATGATTTTGAGCGTCTTGAGGCGTTCAGAACGACGGCGACAAACCTTACCGCCCAGTACAACCAAATATGCAAGATGAAGGAATCCGTGGAAGACCAGATTTCAGAATTCGAGGCTGAAAAACAGAAGGTTGACACAATCGGACAGAGGTACGAAAGCATGATAAGGCTTTCTGGCACAATCGACGATAAAATCCGAAACCTGAACACTACCTACGACGAACTTCAGAACATGGAAGTGCAGGTAAGAAATTTCCAGGAAAGTCTTGCGAGCGTTTCAGGTCGTTACGACAGGCTTGAGCAGAAAAACGATGTGATAGAACGTGTGATGAAAGACGTTGACCAGAGTTTTGAAACGTTGAAGGCGCTTGAAACCCGCCTTAAAAACTGTTCGGTTCAAACGGAAAACCTTCCGCTTGCAATCCGCGACATCCAGAACAATGTTGACGATCTTTTGCGAAACGGACCTAAGATTACGGAGGCCGCGGCGAAACTTGAAAACCTCCATGAACTTCTTGCCGATTCTGAAAAACGTTTGGACGCCATAAATTCCGCAAGGCACGGAATCGCCCGGACGGAAGAAAGGGTGCAGGAACTTTCACGGGAAGTTGACGCAAAATTCAATACGCTCCAAAAGATAGTAAGGACGGAGGTTGAAAAAAATCCTTCAAACAAGGACGGAAGGCTCACACCGGAAGACAGGGATGACATAAGGCAGTTGAAGCTTCAGGGCTGGACGATACCAGAAATAGCGCGCGCTAAAAAACGCACCGAGGCTGAAATCGAAATGGTTCTCGATTTTCCTGAGTGATTTTTACGCCGTTTGAATGAATTATAATTTTGTAAAACCCTATCTGTCCGTCAAATCCATGAAGGTAGATAGGGTTTTTCTCATTTCAACCGCTTCTCTTACGTCTTCGCCCGATATGATTTTTCTTCCAGCCATGTCCGCCACAGTTCTTGATACTTTTGTGCAGGACGATATCGCCCTGGGTGAAAAGCCGTATCTGACGGCGGCGTTTTCAAGAATCCGTTTTGCATCCTGAGCCATCTGGCAGAATTCCGAAACCTCCGATGGGTTTAGTTTTGCGTTTCGTTTTCCCTGCCGTGCGCGCTGAATTTTTACCGCCCCTGCGATTTCCACTCTGAGTTCCATTGTTGATTTTGACGTGCATTTTTCATCCATGCGTTCAGATTCTGATTTTGAAAAAGCCTCTTCGTCTTTTTGCAGAACCTCGCTGTTTTTCTGTGCCTCGTTTTCATTTTCCACGTGGACTCGTATGTCAACCCTGTCAAGGAGCGGCGCTGTGAATTTCTTCCAGTACAGTTCTATCGACCTTGAACTGCAAAGGCATATTTTTGTCTTTGAACCAAGGTTTCCGCATGGGCACGGGTTTGCGGCCATCAAAAGTTGGAAGTTTGCAGGAAATACAGTGGTTCGTCCCGCCCTTGCAAGGGTTATCCTTCCGCTTTCAAGGGGAACTCTAAGCATCTGAAGTACGGAGGTCCTGAATTCCGCCGCCTCGTCAAGAAAAAGAACTCCGTTGTGTGCGAGTGAAATCTCTCCAGGTCTGCAGCATGGACCTCCTCCGCACAGACCTTCCACGCTCGACGTCTGGTGCGGAATTCTAAACGGAGGCGTCCGTACAAGAGCCTGTCGTGGAGGAAGAAGTCCTGCAAGAGAAAGGATTCTTGTGAGCGGCTGCGCCTCTTCCTTTGTAAGGAGCGGAAGGAGGGCGGGGAATTTTTGTAGGGAAAGTGTTTTTCCGCAGCCAGGAGAACCTACTGCCATAAGATTGTGTCCGCCTGCCGCCGCCACCTGCAGGGCCCTTACAAGTTTTTTCTGCCCCTTTACCTCTGAAAATTCAAAACCTTCCGTAATTCTTGAAAAGAGAACTCCGCCAACCTCGTCTGTACATTCTGTTGAATTTTCCGATTCTTCTGAAAAATCATCCCGTTCAGTGAAATTCTCGCCGCTGTGTATAGCAGCGAAGGCCTCTTCCAGGGAATCCGCCCCGAACACCCTCATTCCTGCGACCTCCCGGGCTTCCTCGGCGTTGGCCGACGGAACTATGCACCTGTATATTCCAGCCGACGCCGCGGTTGTCGCCGCGGGAAAGACTGCCTTCACGGGGCGGAGTTTTCCCGAAAGTTCAAGTTCTCCAAGAACAATCACGTCCTCGAAGTCGTCTGTGTTTTCACTTTCGCGTTTTTTACTTTCGCAGAGGACGGCCAGTGCAATCGGAAGGTCGAAGCCCGCGCCCTCCTTTTTAAGGTCCGCGGGAGAAAGGCTTATCAGTACCCTTTCCATTGGAAAATCAAGTCCAGAATTTCTTATGGCGGCCTGCATCCGTTCCCTGGACTCCTTTACCGCTCCGTCGGCAAGACCCACTATGTCAACCGCGGGAATTCCGCGTCTAAGGTCAACCTCGACTGAAACCAGTGCACCTTCGTATCCAAATGGTGAAAATGAATAAATAGTCATAAAAACCTCTGTGTTTTATGGTCAAACCATTGCAAAAACTGAAATCCAAGGTTCAATTTTCTTCGCCTTCGTGGTAAAATCAGCCATGGACTTGAACAAAAAATCAAAAAAGTGGTACGAGGTGGTGGATTTCTACAAGCTTACCGCGCTTGTGTTCCTATGGGTTTCGTCGTGGCTTTTCATGTTTCCACACGACATCGACACAAAGGCCCCTGTTTTTGACAACGTATGGGGCGCGTTTTTTTCTGTGTTTGGAGCGACAAAGAGCGAGGTTTCCACCGCGCAGCAGATTCCAGACCTGATGAGCGGAGCGGTCGCAGTTTTATTGATGCTGATTTTACAGTTGAGGGGAATTTTTTCCGTGACGACGGGTTTTGACGGCACGGAGGATTCTGATGTGGGCGGAAAAGACGCCGGTTCTTTTACGCCTGAAAAAAAGACAGGACGCGCCGGGCCGCTCGTTGTTTTTTTGAACATTCTTTCAATACTTGTTCACGCGCTTTTCTTTTCAGTTCTGACAAAAATCTTTCTTTTTCCAAACATGGCGGAATCCTTTACGGTTTACGAAAAGATGAGGCAGAACATGGTTGTCACGGTTTTTACAGCCTGCTCCATAACAGGAATGGTGTTTGGAGTCCCAAGTTTTTCAAAATTCTGCCTTCTGCTTTTTTTTGGAGTTGGACTTTTTAAGAACATCTCGTTCATAAGCGCCTCGATGGGAGTTCTGGGATTTGTCGCCGTGCTTTTTGCCGTAGTGGGCTTTTATCTTGAATTCCTTGCAGGAGGAATAGACAGGCGGAAACTCAGGGCGGATTTGAGCGTGCTTTCAGGAACGTACAGGAATCTGTATCAGGATTCGCTTGAGGACGGAAAAAAAGTTTCCTCGGCGCTGTCCGCCGTTTCGGGTGGAGTTGCGTCTGCGGTTGTGTCAGGGAAAAAAAACAGAAGAAAATCTCTTTTGCGCAGGGCGGACAGAAAAGCCGCGGCTTCGGTTGAAGGTTCTGAAAATATTTTTGACCCTAACAAAAATCATTCCCGCCTTGAAGACGGAATTGACAGTGAATGAAACTTTTAAAGTTTCGCGGCTTTTATCCATAAGGACGAACTTTACAGATTTTTTTATTTGAGGTTTTGCATGAATCGAAGGACATCTTCCATAATATACGTGATTTTTTTATCTCTGGTATCCATCTCGCTTCCGCTTGTTGTTTTAAAAAGGACGCAGGATGTAAAGTCTGGCTGGAAAAATCTTTCCTGGGGAAGCACCGAAAACCAGGTCAGGGAATGGGTGAAAAAAAACAACACAAACTATCTGTTTGAACGCTGTCCTCTTTCACATTACGGCGTCGCCTGCTGGAAACTTTCATGGAAGGCAAAACGCGGCGAAATTCCGCTTGAAAGCATTGAATTTCAGTTCAAGGACGGAAGGCTCTGCGCCGTTGTGGAAACAGAAAGGACGGGAGAGACCGATCCTGCAAAAACGCTTTCCCTGGGGCAGGCAAAAAACGGCACTGACATCAAGACTGTTTCAATAAGGGAGAAGGGGCTTAAATACGCGCTTACCGAACGGGTTTTCTACTACGAGCCTGAATCCAGGTTTTCCTCCACAAAGGTTTTGTACGCCGTAAGCAGGCTTGTAAAAATTCCCATGCACGAATCTGAAAATCCTGAGGAAGTTCTTTCGTGGAGGCTTACAAAGGGGTCGTACAGTCCTTCGTATTATGCGGAGGCCATGACGAATCTTGAAATTTTCCCTTCCGCGCGTTTTTAAATCTTTTTTGACCATTGCAGGGTTTTGTCCGTTGCAATAAGTGAATGTTGAAACATTGACTAAAAACCTGCATTTCATTAATATTGTTTCTCACACTCAAAATGGGTGCTGTCATGTTCATTTGATAATAAGAGGGCAGAAATGCTCCTTGGAGGTTATAAAGTGGTCAAAATCAGACTAAAGAGATTCGGTACAAAGAAGCGTCCTTACTACCGCGTTGTAGTGCAGGATTCCCGAAAGCCACGCGACGGAGAATGCATCGAGGAAATCGGTACATTTATGCCAATCGAGGCGGCGGAAAAGCAGGTTAAAATCGACCTGACTCGCGCTAACTACTGGATCAGCGTAGGTGCTCAGCCAACTGACACCGTCGCAAAGTTGATGAACGCCCAGGCCAAGTTGTCTAAATAAGTTGCTGGGGACGAAAATGGAAAAAGACCTGATCGAATACATCGCAAAATCATTGGTCGATGATCCATCTGCGGTCTCAGTGACAGAAACTGAAGGCGAAAAGGGCATGGTTCTTCAACTGAAAGTTGCTGAAAACGACATTGGCAAAGTTATCGGAAAATACGGTCGCATAGCAAAGGCGATGCGTACTGTTCTTAGCGCGTCATCCACAAAGGACGGCAAACGCTACAGCCTCGATATACTTGACTAGAGCCGATGAAAGAAGAAAGGCGACTTGTTGTTGGGTTCGTTCGCGGCTCCCACGGAGTTTCGGGTGAATTTAAAGTTGAGAGTGCTTCCGGCTACTATGAACACATCGAAGTTCTTGTAAACAGGGAAGTGGCTTTGAGGAACGGTTCTGCTGAAAAGAAATGCAAGGTCATTTCGGCAAAAAGTGGAAACGGAACCTTGTACATGAAGGTGGCGGAAATAAATTCCCCGGAAGAAGCGAAAAACTTCAAGAACTGGGAAATTGTTGTGCCTCAAAAATATGCCTACAAGCCCGGAAAGGACGAGTGGTATATTGACGACCTGAAAGGCTGTTCACTTGTGTGGAACGGCGAAAGAGTGGCAGATGGGACTGCGCCGGTCGTTTCGGAAAAAACGGAAACGGTTGGAACTGTCACAGACGTATTGGAAGGCGGAGCGGGTTACTTGCTTGAAGTTTCCATCTCCGAGAGTTGCACTTGCCTTGCGGAAGAACTGAAACGCACTTCTGACGGTAAAACAAGAAAGGTTTTAATCCCCTTGAATTATCGATATGTAAGTGGTGTTGATGTAAAAAGCAAGACCATTCAACTGATGCACCTCTGGATTCTGGAGTAATTCCATGAAATTTACTGTGCTGACCTTATTCCCTGAAATCCTTTGCCCATACTTTGAAAACTCAATCATGGCAAAGGCTGTAGAAAAGGGAATTATTGCCTACGATCTGGTGAACATCAGAGATTTTGCTCTTGATAAGCACCATAAATGTGATGACACTCCTTACGGCGGTGGGGCGGGGCAGTTGATGCTTGCCGACCCATTGGGCAGGGCTTTGGACAGCGTGGAGGCAAAACGCAAAAGGGTAATTTTTGTTACTCCTGGCGGAGAACCTTTCACCCAGAAAAAGGCCTGCGAATTAAGTCGCGAAGAAGAACTTGTCTTTATCTGCGGAAGATACGAAGGAATCGACCAGAGGATAATAGACCTTTACGTGGACGACGAGATTTCAATAGGCGACTACGTGATGTCAAGCGGAGAAATTTCCAGTCTTGTAATGGTTGACACAATCTACAGGCTGGTTGATGGAGTGATTTCCAGCGAATCCCTTGTAGAGGAAAGTTACAGCGACGGACTTCTTGAATATCCCCAGTATACAAGACCGGAAGTGTACAGGGACTTGGCTGTACCGAAGGAACTTCTTTCGGGAAACCACGAACTGATTCGGAAGTGGAGGCTGAAAAAGCGGTTGGAAAAAACCCTGCGTGTAAGACCCGACATGGTATGGGATTTACGCAGGTCTGGAAAACTTTCTTTGGAAGCCCAGTCAATGATTGAGGAAATAACAGAGCAGACCGCCTTGAAGAATTCTAAAAAGAAGAAAAAGGCAGTAAACAAGGAACGGCTTGAGTCTGCAAAATCAGGAGATTTATGATGGATCTTATCAAAGCAATTGAAGAAGGACAGAAAAGACCTTTTACAACTGAATTCAAAGTTGGAGATACAGTAAAAGTATTCTTCAAGATTATCGAAGGAAAGACAGAACGTGTACAGGTATACGAAGGTCTTGTTCTCTGCATAAAGAACTCAGGTTCACGCAAGACATTTACAGTCCGCAAGGAATCTTACGGAATTGGCGTTGAGCGCGTGTTCCCTGTAGACAGCCCACGAATCGTAAAGGTTGAGATTGTGCGTGCTGGAAAAGTTCGCCGTGCAAAACTCTACTACATCCGCGACAAAATTGGAAAGGGCAAGAAAATCAAGGAACGCCTTGGTGGAGAAATTGCAAACTTCATCCAGTCGCAGAACAAGGCCGCCGACGCCGCCGCAAGGGCGAAGGATGAGGCCGCAAAGGCCGCCGCGGCAGGACAGAACGCTTAATATCTGCCACAAATACGCATGAAAACGCCAGTTTTAGTGCAATCGGCTGCCCTCACCAAAGAGTCCAAAATCAGGACCTTGGGCGAGGGCAGTTCCGTTTATGTAAAAATATTGAAAAATCTTGGCGGCGGACGATACGCCGCCTCTTTTGGTGGAAACCGTTTTGAAATTTCGTCTGCCATAAAACTTGATGAAGGACAGGGCGTTCTTGCAAAAATAAAAATAGAAGAAAAGAGGATTCTTCTTGTAATCCAGGGTGAAAAATCCGTGCAGACGGCGGTCTTAAAGAATGTAGAAGGTGTTTTTGACCGTGACGGAAAAATCCTGAATCCACAACTTGCAAAATATCTTGAGCGGCTGGGGCTTTTTCCAGACAGGGTGAACTATGCTCTTCTTCAGACTGTAAAATTTCTTGGAATGAAGTTCAATCCAGTTCTTTTTGCAAGGGCGAGGCGTATGGCGCGGAGTTTTGGCTCTGCCGAGGCGGCTTCAAAAACAGCGATGATTCTCTTTCAGAAGGGAATGGAGCCGAGCGAGGAAAACATACGGCGGATTCTTCTTTGTGCCAAGGATTCTGATGCAGGCAAACGGTCAGGCTCGGAGGAATTCTTAAAGGATGAATCTTTTGAGGACGGATTTTTTTCTGAAAAGGAATTTGATTCCGAGGACGGTTTTGATTCCGAGCGAGGCGGAGATTCAGAGCCCCGCGGCTTTTCAGATTCTGGCGGCGAATCTTATTTTTACGGACGGCTTGAAAAAGATTTTTTCAACGCCCTTGCGGAAAATTTTAAAGACCTGATTGAAGGAAAATGTAAAAATCCGCGTGGAGTTCTGACCCTCTTCAACCATTCAGGCTTCAGATACGATTCCGGTGCGTTTGGCGGTTCGTGGGTGAAGATTCCAATAGCGTTTGATTTTGTTTCGGACGGAAAAAAACACAGCGCGGGCGGAGAGGTTTGTTTTTTTATCAATGCTAAGTGTGGAAAGGCTGAAAAATGTTCAGTAAAGGCTGTTTTTTTTGAAAAATTATACAGATTCGTGGTATTATTGAATGAAAGTCCTAACAGGGTTCTGCTTGGAGAAAATTTCAATGTGTCGGAAATGAAAAAAATCTTTCCGGAATTTGAGTTTTCGCTTCGGAGCGATGATGATTTGGATTTTTTTCCGCCCGACGAGGATTTTTTATCAGTGGATGGAAGGGTGTGATTATGGAAGGAAAATCGCTTGTCGCGCTCCGCTATCCAGAGGAGGCGGAATGTCCGTTCATATCGGCAAAGGCGAGGGGAAGCCTTGCGGAGGAACTTCTTGAAATCGCGGCGGAAAAAAATATTCCTGTCGTGGAGGATGTGTTCTTGAACGGAATTCTTGAGGCTGAAGAAATAGGCGACATGATTCCGATCGAGGCTTGGAACGTTGTTGCGAAAATATTCGCGCATATTTCACAGATGCAATAAAATGTAGATTGTAAGGAAAGTTGAAAAATGAAAAAAATTGACGTGTCGATTGTAAAACTTGGAACCTGTTTTTCACAGCCTCTTTTCTTTGAGGACGGACAGAATATGTTTCTTGCCGACAACAAGAGGGCCACCCGCTACCATCTTGATGTTCTTAGGGACTGGAAGGTTCCTTTCCTGCTTACGGACGGCGAAGAAATCCCTGAGCCTGTGGAACATACGCTTGATCTGTCGCAGGGCGTGGCGGAACTTGAGGAACTGTAAAAAAGTCGGGCATTTTTTCAGATTTTGAAAGGTTTTTGCCATATATAAAGTATGGAAAATGACGACGGTGATTTTAGAAGGCGTACGGGAATCGGTGGCGAGGAGGAAGCCGCTGGCTTTCTTTTGAGGAATGGATATCAGGTGCTTTTCCGCAACTTCAGGACAAGACGCGGAGAAGTTGATATAATTGCAGAAAAGGAAAACGTGCTTTGCTTTGTGGAGGTAAAGACTTTTCCTAACGGAACCCTTGAACTGCTTCGGAGGGTTCTGGACCGCAGAAAACAGAAAAGAATAATTAAAACCGCTAAATGTTTTCTTCAAAAACATCGAGAATATAGTGACAACTATATTAGATTTGATGTGATTGTAAATGATATGCCGGGCTTTCCCAGTGTCTATCATATAGAAAATGCTTTTGCGGAGCTTTTATGATTTCAAGTAGAAAAGAAGCGGCGGGAACACTTGTTCTTGAGAGGGAGGATGTACTTTCCCCGCGCCTCGCGGAATTGCGGGCGAAAATTCATGATGAAGAATATTTAAACAACGCCATTCAAAGAATTGCTCAGGTGATCAGCAAAAAACTTGTTGAAGATCCGGAGGAATTGCAGATTCGGGACTGAAGATTAAAGTTCCGGCTTTGGATATGACGGATGTTCAAGGAGTCGGAACACTTATGGAAAACAACAATAAAAGACGTAACCGCAACAAGCATCGCGGCTGGAACAACGGAGAACAGAGGAACAACAGGTCTGGACGTGCGGAAGGCCGGATGGAACAGAGGAACGACCACAGAAACGAAATGCGTTCCGACAGGCAGCAGAAAAACAACAGGCCAAAATTTCAATACATAGCAAAAGAAGATCCCGCCGCGACACAGAAACGCTATCAGGCGATTCAGGAATTCAAGTCGAGGTCTGTAACCTGTCCGATTTGCTCCGAGCCCATCATGGATATGTCTAGCGCGATTGCAGACAAGACAAGCGGTCAGCCCATGCACTTTGACTGCGTGATGAACAGACTTTCAGAAACGGAAAAACTTGGACAGAACGAAAAAATATGCTACATAGGGCAGGGGCGTTTTGGAGTCCTTTATTTTGAAAACCCACGCGACCAGAGGCGTTTTACAATCAAGAAAATCATAGACTGGGAAGAAAAGGACAAGCGCGGACAGTGGCGAGACGAAATGAGCGGACTATACAGCCAGGTTGAATAGTTTCTTTATGTTCGCGTCAACTGTTTCGCTCAGCCGTTCCGCGGAAATTCCGCGCGCCGCCGATATGAACCTGTATGTGTATTCAACGTTTACAGGCGTGTTCAAAGTTCCACGCAAGGGAACGGGCGAAAGATAGGGAGAATCGGTTTCGCAGAGGATTCTGTCGTCTGGAACAAGACGCAGAAGTTCTTCCATGCAAGGCATCTTGCTTCGTTTTGTGTAAGTGACCGAACCGCTGAAACTTATGTGCCAGCCAAGGTCAAGGAATTTTCTTGCCTCCTCCACGCCGTAGGAGTAGCAGTGTATTATTCCGTTGTGCCAGCCCACTTCGTTTATGCAGGAAAGAGTGTCTTCAAAGGCGTCGCGGGAATGTATTATGGCGGGCAGGTTCAGGCTTTTTGCATATTCCAGCTGCATCATCATAAGATCTTTTTCGCCCTCGTATATTTCATTGTTGAAGTCGCCCTCGCACCTTCCGTCAACTCCGCCTGGATTCCAGTGGTGGTCAAGTCCGAATTCTCCAAGCGCTATGATTTTTCTGTGGAGGGTGTCGCCGTCTTCTGATTTTTCCGCAAGAGAAATCTGTTCCTTGAGG
>JBHAFG010000026.1:0-30571 GCA_041855945.1 Treponema sp.
CGCCATGACTGAACAGGAAAACGGAAGCCGGGAGGTCCTTGAAGCGATAAAGAGCATAAATTCCGTTACGCTTGAGGTAAAGGACGGCTCTCTTGAGATGTACAGGGGCGGCGAGGAAATCGCAAAGGAAATGCGAAAACTGGAAGACCTCACGCATCTCATAAGCGACAGCATGAACGAGATGGCGGCCGGCGTGCAGCAGGTGAACCAGGCGGTGCAGGACGTGAACGAACTTTCCGTAAAGAACAAGGACAGCATTTCAGTTCTTTCCGGAGTGGTCGGGAAATTCAAGGTTTAAATACGCCGCTTGGGCATTTGGGCTGCAAGAGTCTTTTCTGGCGGGTTTTATATCTGTAAAACCCGTCGGGATTTCTTGCAATGTTTGATTCCGTCTTTTTATGCCGGATTGAAAAAACTGGTGTTTTTCGTTATCCTTGTCTTCAATATGAACGAATTACAACTTAAATATGGCTGCAACCCCAACCAGATGCCTGCTAGGGTTTTTATGGAAGACAAATCTGATTTGCCTATAACGGTATTGAACGGAAGGCCGGGATTCATAAATCTTTTGGACGCTCTGAACGGCTGGCAGCTTGTAAAGGAGTTGAAGGAGGCGACTTCGCTTCCTGCGGCAACTTCATTCAAGCACGTAAGTCCCGCCGGCGCCGCGGTTGGAAAGCCTCTTTCAGACACCTTGAAAAAAATATATTTTACCGACGAGGTTGAACTTTCTCCTTTGGCCTGCGCCTATGCAAGGGCAAGGGGAGCCGACCGTATGTCAAGTTTTGGAGATTTCATCGCGCTTTCCGACACCTGCGACAGGGCGACCGCCCTCCTTATAAAAAAAGAAGTTTCCGACGGAGTTGTCGCTCCTTCTTTTAGCGACGAGGCCCTTGAAATTCTAAAGGCAAAGAAAAACGGAAACTACTGTGTGATTCAGATTGACGAAAACTACACGCCGGGCGAACTTGAAAAAAAACAGGTTTTTGGGGTTACGTTTGAGCAGGGACACAACTTTTTAAAGATAGACGAAGGCTGTCTTTCAGAAATTGTTACAAAGAACAGGAATATGAGCGAGGACGACAAGATGAACCTTGTAATTTCGCTTATCGTATTGAAATACACCCAGTCGAATTCAGTGTGCTACGTAAAGGACGGTCAGGCCATAGGAATTGGAGCGGGGCAGCAGAGCAGGGTTCACTGCACGCGTCTTGCAGGACAGAAGGCCGACAACTGGTGGCTTCGTCAAAGTCCTCAGGTTTTGAACCTTGATTTTGTGGACGGAATAAAAAGGGCCGACCGCGACAATGCAATCGACGTTTACATCGGCGACGAATACGAGGACGTTCTTGCCGAAGGAAAGTGGCAGAACTTTTTCAAGACAAAGCCTTCTGTTTTTACACGCGAAGAAAAACGCTCATGGCTTGACAGGAACACCGACGTTGCAGTCGGTTCGGACGCTTTCTTTCCGTTCGGAGACAACATCGAAAGGGCAAGAAAGTCCGGCGTTACAGTTGTAGCCCAGCCCGGAGGTTCAGTCCGAGACGATCAGGTTATTGAAACCGCCGACCGCTACGGAATGGCTATGGCGTTTACAAAAATCAGGCTTTTCCACCACTAAGCGATGATAATTTCCGCGACTTTTTCAAAACCTGTTCCAGATGTTGAAGGAATTCTCGGCAGGGCGTACCTCAGGATAAGGGTCAAGGCTCTGAATTCAGGCGGAAAAACCCTGTATTACTTTGAATCGTTCACGGAAAAACAGGCGTTCCATTCCACAAAAACGCTTGAGGAATTTGAAAAATTCATCGTGGAACACGCCGGAACGACCTTTAAAAATGTCACCATAAGGACTGAAAAGGACGAAACGACTGTTCTTGCAAACCGCAGGGGAAGGATTACACGTTTTTCCCGTCCGCTTGGAACTTCCAGCTTGAATTTTCAGGCGGAAAAACAGGCTGAAAAAACTGAAGATTTTTTAAAAAACAGGAAATCCCGCGGAAAATCAGTAAAAGATTCTGTATTTTTGACTGGATCTGGATGTTCTACTGCGAACAGGATTATTTTTTCAGACGGCTCTCCCTCGCGCAGAAAAAACTACATCATTCAAGAGGGGGAGGCGGTTCCGTTCATGGTGCTTCTTGGAATAATGAACGCGAACGGCAGGGTGGTTTCTTCAAAATACGACAAATTCCGCCAGATAAACAGGTTTCTTGAGTTCATCGACGACATTCTTCCAGAAGTTCTTTCCCAGAAAGACAGTTCCGCTCCGCTTAGAATCGAAGATTTCGGTTCAGGAAAATCCTATCTTACGTTCGCTGTCCACCATTATTTAAAAAAATAAAGGGGCTTGACGTTGAGATTCTTGGACTTGACCTTAAAAAAGACGTGATTGACTACTGCAACGGAATTGCCCTGGAACTTGGACTTGAGGACCTGAGTTTTACGGTTGGAGACATCGCCGACTACAGGTGTGAAAAAAAGCCCGACATCGTGATAAGCCTTCATGCCTGCGACACTGCTACCGACTTTGCGCTTGATTACGCGGTGAAAAACGGTTCTCGCGCCATTCTGTGCGTTCCATGCTGCCAGCACGAACTGAACCTTCAGCTTGACGCAAACATGAAAAAATGGAAGAAAACCTCGTCTGTTCCAGCCGACTTTGATTCTGTATTGAAGTACGGAATCGTAAAGGAAAGGTTTGCTTCGCTTTTGACCGACGCTTTAAGGTGCGAACTTCTTGAAAGGCACGGGTATTCCGTACAGATTCTTGAGTTCATAGACATGGAGCATACGCCTAAAAATCTTCTGATACGCGCGGTAAAAAAATCTTCGCAAAATAAAAAGGGTTCAGAACCCACGCCGGGCATAGTCAGAACCCTTGAACTGAATCCAACTTTACAAAATCTTCTGGAACATTGACGCTTTTTTTACAGGACGTATTTTTCTAGAAATTCACCTATTCCGTCGCTGTTGTTGTCGCTTTCCGTAACAAAGTCGCTTATTTCCTTTATGTAGTCCAGTCCGTTTTTCATGCAGACTCCGTATCCACATTCCCTCATCATGGACTCGTCGTTCATGCTGTCGCCAAATGCCATTGTCTTTTCGCGCGGAATGTCAAGGTGTTCCGCAAGCCTTAAAATCGAAGGACCTTTTCCAACGCCACGCGTCATGACCTCAAGGAAGAACGGCTTGCTTGTAAAAACGTCCGCCCTGCCTTCAAGTTTTTCTTTCAGAAAATCTTTGAGTTCCTCGATTTTATGCGGTTCTGATGGAACGAGCATTTTTGGAAATCCCTTTGAGCCAAGGAAGTTTTCAAAGTCCTCTACAAGTTCAAATTTCAGGCCGCAGAGTTTTGAGTCCATCCTAGACCATTCCGAATCTTGCCATGAATACAGTGTGTCCGGGGAATACACCACTGATTCCATTCCGCGTTTTTTTGCCTCCCTGTATGCGAACTTCAAAATTTCAGGGTCGACTGAATTTTCAAAGAGCGGAATTCTTTTGTGCAGGTCGAACACGGACGCGCCGTTGAAAGATATGAGGAAACGCCCTTCTTCCGTTCCGGCTATTTCAAGCAGGCGTACAATCGGAAGAATTCCGTTTGCGGCGCGTCCTGAACACAGCACTATGTATATTCCTTTTTTTGCAGCGAGCCGTATGGCGTTCAGCGTCCTTTCCGAAATCTTACATTCAGAGTTTAAAAGCGTGTCGTCCAAATCAAAGGCGATCAGGCGAACGTCAAGTTTTTTGTCAGGTGTCTTCATGCCTACAGTATATAAGGTTTTTACGCATTGTGTAAGCACGGTCATCTTGATAGAATTGAGATATGTTTGGAAAAATCGTATATGACAACCCATTTGTGCTGTTTTTTTTTGCCGGAACTTTTTTAAGTTTTTTTGTAGAGCATCTTCTTGATTTTTTGAACTGGAGGGCGAGGCTTAAAAACGGAGGAAAAATTCCAGGGGTGTTGGAAAAAGTTCCCGCCGCATCTCTGTTTGATGGAGAAAAACTGAAAAAATCCGCGGCGTACAACAATGCAGGGTATTTTTTAAGGATTCCACACTCTGCCGCAAACCTTGCGCTGGATGTTTTTCTTGTGGTTTCAGGCTTTTATCCCTGGCTTTTCAACGTGGTTTGCAGGATTACAGGAACGCCCGGCTCTTACGCGTCCACTTTGTTTTCGTCGTTTCTGTTCGTTGTATTGATGTCCGTTCCTGGAGCGGTCATTTCGCTTCCGTTTGACCTTTACGGGGAGTTTAAAATCGAAAAGGACTTTGGTTTTTCAAAGATGACGTTAAAAATCTGGATTCTGGACGCAATAAAGGGCTTTTTTGTTTCGCTCTCTCTTGTCTTCGTCCTTGTTTCTGGAATCACGCTTGTGCTGAAGGTTTTTCCGAACCGCTGGTGGATTTTTCTGACCTGCCTTCTGTTTTTTTTAACCCTCGTAATGCAGGTTCTTTATCCGCTTGTAATCGCTCCACTGTTCAACAAATTCATTCCGCTTGAGGACGGTGAACTGAAGGAAAAAATCTCCGCCCTCATGGAGGCGCAGGGGTTTAGGACTTCAGGGATTTTTGTAATGGACGCGTCAAAACGTTCGGGTCATTCAAACGCGTATTTTGTTGGTTTTGGAAAGTCCAAGCGGATAGTCATTTACGACACCCTCATAGAGCAGCTTTCCGTTGAGGAACTTTCCGCCGTCCTTGCGCATGAACTTGGGCATTACAAACTTCGCCACATAATAAGACGCTTTGCCGCCATGGTTCCGTTTGAGTTCGCCGCTGGATTCCTGCTGTATTTGTGCGCGAACACCACTTCACTTTATACAGGCTTTGGTTTTGCCGTGAGCGAAGAAAATGTCGCTTCAATGCAGTTCATCGGTATCATGCTTTCTTCGATGGTGTTTTCTCCGCTGGGCGAGTTTTTTTCGCCCGTGTCAAACTTTTTTTTTCGCCGCGACGAATTTCAGGCGGACAGGTTTTCCATGGAAAATACAAAAGATCCTGGTTCCCTTTCTTCCGCCCTTGTAAAACTGAGCGGCGAGAATCTTGGAGACCTGAATCCTTCAAAACTTTACGTCATGTGGAACTATTCTCATCCTACCCTTGCAGAAAGGGTGGGGGTGTTGAACAGATCTGAAAAGATGATTGACGTGTAATTTTTGGCGGGAAGTCTTTGGGCTATTTGTCGTACGCAGGCGCGTCCTTGAGGGCGGTTTCTATCGTAACGTCCTTGCTGTCCTTTGACGGAAGCGGAGATTTCTTGTACGCCTCGGGAGGTCTGTTTTTTTCGTATCGGATTCTACATTCAAGGACCGCCACAAGAATCGCCGCCACGGCGAACCACTGAATCCATGTAGGAAAGCCCACGAAAAAATCATAAAGACCGTGCATTAGAACTGGAAAAACCAGCGAAAGAATGTCGGGGCGTTTTTCCATGCAGGTCCAGATGAATATTCCAAGAAGCCCCGCGCAGAACGTGTGTACAAGAACCGCCGAGAACATCCTTATGAAAATCAGATGGTATATCAAGGTCGCTCCGCTTGAGGCCGCGGACTGCAGGTGCTTTAAGAAATACACCGCAGATTCAAAACAGCCGAATGCAAGACCGAACAGTATTGCCGCCATGAAATAATGGGAGAACTGAGTTTTTTTACGCGGAATGAAAACAAGGAACACAAGTTTTATTCCTTCCTCTACAATTCCGTTCATAAAAACTGTCTTCAGGAAGAGCGGTAAAAGTTGTGTGGATGGTTCTGCAAGTTTTGGGAAAAAATATACAAGCAGGAACTGGACGAAGGTGGCGGGAAGCAGGGCCACAAGAGCGGCCAGCATCGCCACCAGTTCAGTTGAAAATTTTATCTTTGAAAAAAAATTAAAAAGAGCGGCGCACAGAAAAAGTGGTATAAAGCACAGGCTTAAAGCGATATAAACATTCATCTGTAAGAGAATACTCTATTTTACGATGTATTTCAAACCTAAAAAAATCCAAAATGCAAAAGTGTTTCTATCCGTTGCAGCCGCCGCAGCCGCATCCGTCTTCCGAACAGCCTTCTCCACATTCTCCGCCGCAGCCGCAGCAGCATCCTGTGTTGAAGTCGTCTTCTGTTGAATCCCGGACTTCAACAACCTCCACGTCGAATGTAAGGCGTTTTCCCGCAAGTTCATGGTTTCCGTCCACGGTTATTTCCTTGTCCGTTATGTTTACAACGCGAACGATGAACGGATTTCCGTCAGGTCCCACTGCCTGAAAGGCCATTCCAATTTCTATCGTGTCCGCAGAGTCGAACTGTGTTTTTGGAACGTTCATTATGAGTTTTTCACTGTGCTCGCCGTACGCGTCCTTTGGTTCTACGGTCGCCGTGAATTTCGCTCCCGCCTCTTTTCCCTCAAGTTCCGATTCAAGACCTGGAATTATCATTCCGTTTCCCTGTACGAATCCAAGCGGCTCTTTTCCTACGGACGAGTCCAGTTGAATTCCGTTGTCGTCTGTCAATGTGTAGTGAATTGAAACAAATTTATCTTTCTCAATCTTCATAAAATCCTCCAAATATTCTAAAATCCCATCGCGCCAAAGCCGTCGATGTCTCCGGCCTCCGTTCCGTCTGGAAGGTCCTGTACAACTTCCGTGATTTCTGGAACCGCGTCCTGTATGAATCTTTCAACGCCCATTTTCAGCGTCATCACCGCCATTGGGCAGCTTCCGCACGCCCCTGTAAGCCTAAGATGAACCCTCATCTGTTCGTCGATGCTTACAAATTCCATGTCGCCGCCGTCGGCCTGCAACTGTGGACGGAACATTTCTATTGCTTCCAATACCCTTTCCTGAATGTTCCCGTCGGAACTTGAAGTTTTTACGTCTTCCATGATACACCTCTATATATTTTTCTCCGCTGAAGGCTAGCGTAAATATACTGAATTAACGAAGGTTTTTCAAATCGACTTTTTAAATGTAGGCGGCGGAATTTGAAGTCTTGGCGTTTTTTATTTATAATCACGAAATGTGCGCTTTTTTTTACAATCCTGAAAAATCCCTTGTGCTTCCAGACTTGAACCAGGCGCTGCGTTATCTTGGCTACGGAAACAGTTCCTGCCCTACGGACGATGTTTTGCGCGGGCTTGAAAAATGTATGGAGGAACTTCATTCAATGATTGCGCCGCAGTCCGTGTACGAGGAATTCAGCCTTTCTGTGGACGGAACAGAAATTTCTTTTGCCGACATGAACATTTCTTCCGTGCATCTTGCAAAAAATCTTAAAGGCTGCGACAGGGTCGTTCTTTTTGCCGCGACTATAGGGCCAATGGTTGACGCGCGCATTCGACGGGCCCAGGCGGAAAGCAGTGTGGAGGCCGCGATGTTCCACGCGGCGGGCGCGATGTTCGTGGAGTCGTTTGTTGACGGACTGAACGGGAAGTTGAAGGAAGAATACGGAAAAAAAGGCTGCCTTTCGCATCCACGCTACAGTCCGGGCTATGGCGACGTTTCCCTTTCCGTGCAGAATGATTTTTTCAGGCTGCTTCCTGCAAAAAGAATCGGTCTTACCCTGATGCGTTCTCTTGTAATGGCGCCGGAAAAATCTGTTACAGCGTTCATCGGATTTGAAAAAATGGATGGTTCTAGTCGAGGATTGTAATTTCAACCCGTCTGTTTTTTGCCCGTCCTTCATCCGTTGTATTGTCCGCGACGGGTTTTGTGGAGCCGCTTCCCCTTACGATGAACCTTTCCTCCGAAATTCCGCGTCTTGAAAGTTCAACCGCTATGGTTCTTGCCCTCATCCTTGAAAGGGAAAGTTCCCCCTCCCTGTAGCCGACGTCGGCGGTGTGTCCTTCCACAAGAAATTTTCCTTCTGGAATTTCCATCAGGAGCGAAGCGATTGAGTCGAGCCTTTCTTCCTCGCCATTTAGAAGTTCGTCGCTGTCGCTCTTGAACTTGAGGTTCTGCATTGTAAGGCGTATTCCAGATTCCGTGTTTTCAACCTTCAGGTCGTTCCGGAAATTTCTGCCTGCATTTGATTCCGTTGAATTTACGCCTCCAATTGCCGAAGGCTTCTGTGGAGTGGAAGTTTTTTCCGCTTCATGTTCAATTTTTTTGCTTTGTCCCGCCATTACGGGAGTTTTCAGTTCTTCCGCCTCTTTTTGAGTGATTCCTGCAAGCCTCTGGAGCGACGGAATTAGTTTTTCCCTGTCTATGGCGGGTGGATATTCCGTAAAGAGCGTGATTGTTCCCCTGAATGATATCCTGTTTCCGTCGGCGTACACGAAGGTTTCGTCAACGCTGTCCCTTACGACAATGGCGTGTCCTGTTCGCCGGCTTATGTGCATCGTGGCGTTGTGGCTTCCCGCGGCGCTTTTGAGTTCCGGGTCGCCTGTACTGTCCGTGTATGAAAGTCCGTACCGTGTCGCCCATCTTGCCTGCAGGACGTACACGTCCTCGCCGTTGTGCCGCGCCTCTCCCAGAAAAGTGTATTCTACATACATGGGAAGTTTCGTGGGTCTTCCCCTGTTTAGCGGATCAACACAGCGGACTGCGTTTGCCTGCCACCTGTCGCCCTGTCTTACTTCCTGCGACGAAAATGCTGGAAAGCTTCTGAACGTAGGGTAGCCCATGTCCTCGCTCATCACAAGCTGTCCGTCGCCAGTTATACGGAACGCGGAAGGGATTGAGTTTTGTATGCCGTCTCCCACGTTTCCTGAATTGCGTTTTGTGTCTTCCTGAAGGAAAAAACTTCCCTCGTAAAACGCATCGCCTGATTTTCCGCCGTCTGTGGGAGAAACCCTGTTTATGAACGAACGCACCTCCCGGCTTGTAAGTCCTGTATATCTTCCGTTGTCGTAGCGTCTTAGGTCTGTGCGCTCGACAAGAGTGTAGTTTCCACCTCCGCTGTATGAAAGTTTTACGGCGTTTTCGCCGCCGGATTCTGCGTGAACGCATGGCGCGAGGAAAAGAAACGCAAGAGCAGGGACTGTTTTTTTTATGAAATCAGGATTTTTTTTCATTTTCACCAACTCCAAGTCCAAAAAGGGCGAAGTCTCCCCTGCATGGGTCGTCCTTCCATACTTCCTTCAGCCTGTCGGTCAGAAGCCTTGCGGTTTTCAGCGAGCAGGTGGATTTTTGTGGAATGAGTCCAAGACGGACGCTTTCCTGCATGACGTGCGTGTCAAGCGGAATCAAAAGGTCTTCGGCTGAAAACCAGTTCCAGAAGCCTTTGTCTACGGGAGAATTTGAGCGTACTGCCCATCTTAGGAACATATGTATTCTTTTGTTCGCGCCCGTCCTTCCTTTTGGAACGATTGACGAACGTGGAAAAAACTCCTGTATGGATTCAACCAGGATGCCGTTCCTGTCGATAGCCTTGGGGTCTTTTGAGGCGGTTTTTTTTTCGTAGGATTTCCGCACGGCATCTCCAAAAGATGAACCTTCTACGAGCGTGTCTGAAAGTTCAAGAAGGAGGCTTGAGATGTCGTTCCAGGAATAGAATCTGTAGAATTTTTTGTCTCCGCCACCGTCGGGGTTTTTAAAGTCTTCAAGGAATTTTTTACCTGAAAGCCACGCCTTAAGTCCGCCATTTTTATCCGCCATGTCCAGTATGAAACGTATTTTTGGAATGAACTGTTTTCTGTTTCCGAACGAGAACATCGCCGCTATGAACGAGGCGGCTTCCGCTTCTGGAACGTCCGTGTATCTGTTTAAAAACTGGCTTGGGTCTTCGTCGCAGAATGAGGAAACTTCGTATTTTTCAGCCAGAAATTCAAGGCGCGTCTTTAATTCGTCCGTCATTTAAAATGTTCTGTTCTTTTTTGCGACAGGCTCGCAGGTTACTTCAACGCCAAGTTTCTTGTAGATTTTTTTATCTACCTCGCTTAAAAGGACAGTGGTGTGCACCTGGCAGCCTGAAAGTTTTGGAAGCTGTTCAAGAGCCTTGGCGCAGTTTTCGTCCTCTTCGGAAAGCATCGCCAGAGCAACAAGGACTTCGTCTGTGTGCAGGCGTGGGTTGTTTCCCCTAAGGTAGCTTACCTTCATCTTCTGTATTGGTTCTATCATCTTTGCAGGAATGAGTTTTACCCTGTGTTCTATTCCGGCAAGGTGCTTTGTGGCGTTCAGCAGCAGCGCCGCGCTTGTTCCAAGAAGGTCTGAAGTTTCGCTTGTGATTATGGTTCCGTCTGAAAGTTCCATCGCTGAACATGGAACTCCAGACTTCTGTCCGCGTTCAATCGCCGCGACGGTGACCTTCCTGTCCTTTGTTGAAATCTGAGCCTGCTGCATCAGAAGTTCGATTTTTCCAACTTCCTCTTCTGTTCCTCGTCCCTCTACAAGGGAGTCCAGCGCCTGGTAGTATCTGCGTATTATTTCCTGCCGGCTTGCGTCGCGGCAGGCTTCATCGTCCGTTATGCAGTTTCCAACCATGTTCACGCCCATGTCGGTTGGCGACTTGTACGGATTTTCCCCGTATATTCCCTTGAAAATCGCGTCAAGCACGGGATAGATTTCGATGTCCCTGTTGTAGTTCACGGTGGTCTTTCCGTATGCCTCAAGATGCCAAGGGTCGATCATGTTCACGTCGTTCAAGTCAGCGGTGGCGGCCTCGTACGCAACGTTCACCGGATGTTTTAGAGGCAGGTTCCATATAGGGAAGGTTTCAAATTTCGCATAGCCTGATTTCACTCCGCGCCTGTTGTCCTGATACAGCTGGCTGAGGCAGGTCGCCATTTTTCCGCTTCCAGGTCCCGGCGCCGTTATTACGACAAGCGGACGGGTGGTTTCTATGTAGTCGTTTTTTCCAAAACCCTTCTCGCTGTTTATGAGGGCCACGTTGGAAGGGTAGTCGGGGATTGTGTAGTGGACGTATGTCTTTATTTTAAGTTTTTTTAGTTTTTTTCTGAAAATGTCGGCGGCGTCCTGTCCGCTGTAATGGGTTATGACAACGCTTCCTACTTTGAGTCCCCGGTTCTGGAATTCGTCGCGAAGCCTCAACACGTCCATGTCGTAGGTGATTCCAAGGTCTCCGCGGATCTTGTTTTTTTCGATGTCCACGGCGCTTATCACGATTATGATTTCAGCATAGTCGGACAGCTGCATCAACATCTTAAGCTTGCTGTCAGGCTCGAAGCCCGGAAGAACCCTTGAAGCGTGGTAGTCGTCGAAAAGTTTTCCGCCAAATTCAAGATAAAGTTTGTTTCCAAACTTTCCAATTCTCTCTTTGATGTGTTCTGACTGAATTTTCAGATACTTGTCGTTGTCAAATCCCTTTTTCATAGGCTCATCATACCTAACTTTTAAATCTTTCTCAATTCTGAAAAAGCCGATGCGGTTAAAATAACAGAGGGTTCGTTTTTTTTGCGAACCCTCATGCATTGATTTTTTTCTGTTGGCGGTCGGATTTTCTATTCGATTATGAACACGTCCTTTCCGGCTCCACATTCAGGGCAGGTGTAGTCGGCTGGAACGTCCTTCCACGCCGTGCCTGCGGGAACTCCTTTTTTTGAATCTCCCGCGTCCATATCGTATACATATCCGCAACTGTCACACTGCATTCTTTCCATAAAAAACTCCTAATGACTTCCTGTATGTCATACATTTTACTCCATAAAATGAGGCTTTGCAATGCGGAAAAATCCGTCAGTCTTTCATCGCCCTGTATTCGTCGAATTCTTTAAGCATTTCCGGGTCCTTGTTCCTGTCGAACAGGGAAACTGTTACAGTTACGGCAAGGCAGACTATGAACGCCGGAAGAATTTCGTAGATGTCGAATATTCCGCCCTTCATGTAGTGCCATGCAACGTCCGTTGTTCCTCCGCATATAAGTCCTGCAATCGCGCCCTTTGCGGTTGTTCCCTTCCAGTAGAGGGCGAGGAGTATGAGAGGTCCGAACGTTCCGCCAAAGCCTGACCATGCGAATGAAACAAGACCGAATATCGAACTGTTGGGGTTCAGCGCAAGAAGAAGTCCAACCACTGCCACCGCGAACACTGAAATTCTGCTTACAAGAAGCACCGCCCTGTTGGTGGCGTTTTTTACAATCAGACCCTTGAATATGTCCTGTCCTATTGCAGACGACGCCGCAAGGAGCTGGGAGTCCGCCGTCGACATTGACGCGGCGAGGATGGCGCACAGGAATAGCCCCGCTATGAACGCGGGATACATCTTAAGCATTGATTCTGAAAACACAGTTTCTTCCGTTCCAAGTCCAAGGACCTTTACGCCTTCAAGCACGGTTTCCGCCGTGTCTGAGCCAAGGAGCACGCCCCTGTTCAGAAGATACGCCGTTCCAAGCGTTCCGATTATGAATGTTCCGATGTATGAAACAATCATCCATGTCATTCCGATTCTGCGGGCGGTTTTCACCTCCCTGTTTGACCTTATTCCCATGAAGCGTACGATTATGTGCGGCATTCCAAAGTAGCCAAGACACCACGAGAATGCTGAAATCGCGGAAACTGGACTGAACTTCCTGTTCGCAAGGAATTTTCCCCTGAACATTTCGCCAAAATCTCCGCCCGCTGCCCTTTCCGTAAAGTTTTTTACCTGTCCTATCGCGTTTTCAGGGCCGCCCAGCGAAAAAATTACAATGACAGAAGAAATCACGAACGCTATGAATATCAGCGCTCCCTGTATGAAGTCCGTGGTGCATACGGCCTTGTAGCCGCCAAGGATTGTATAGGTGAGTATGATTACAAAACCTATCACAAGGCCGATGTTCCAGTCCAGTCCGAATACTGAGCGGAAAAGTTTTGCGCAGGCGACAAAGCCCGACGCTGTATAGATCGTGAAGAACACCACTATGAAGAGCACGGAAACTATCGTAAGCACGTGCGATTTGTCCTTGAACCTGTTTGTAAGGAATTCTGGAATCGTTATGGAGTCGCCGAACGCTATTGAACATTTTCTTAGCGGTTTTGCAATCAGAAGCCAGGCAAGATATGTTCCTGCAATCAGACCAAGCGCCGTCCAGAACGTTTCCTTGAAGCCGCCAAGATAGCATAGTCCTGGAAGTCCCATCAAAAGCCACGCAGAAGAGTCCGACGCCTCCGCGCTAAGGGCGGTGACCCATGGACCTACCTTTCGTCCGCCCAAAAAGAAATCCGACGCGGAGTTGTTTCCCCTTGCGTTCCTGAGCCCCACAAAAATCATAAGGGCAAGATAAAGTGTGAATGCGATAAGTTTCGCGACCAGTGCGACAGACATAAGTCCTCCACTTTTAAGATTTTGTTGTATTATATATAGAAGAGAATAAAGTTTAGAGGTTATGGGCGAAATATGCAATTATGTATTCGTTAAACTTTTTAAATTTCAGCGTGGAATACATTGAGATTGCGGCGGAGTTGCGTTTTTTTACGTAAAGGACGGGCATTTTACGAGAGGCGAGTATTTTTTTTACAAGGGCAAGGACAGTGTTGTGTCCGTAGCCCATGCGCCTGTGGGAAGGAGCCGTGTACACTCCGCCAATCTGGACGCATCTTAGCCCCACGGCGTTTGTTCCCGCCTTTGCGACTATTTTTCCGTCTTCTGTTTGGAGTGCAAGGACGCAGTGTTTTCTTATGGTTTCTCTGAGTTTGAGCCTTGAGGCCGCCTCGTTGAAGTCGAAGCAGTCGGGAACAACCTCTTCCTTTTCGTAGTTTTTTTGAATTTCATGCAGTCCGTCAAAAAGTTTTGGAGGAATTTCCGCGCGGCATCTGAATATTTTTTCGTTTTTCGTCATGGGTTTTTGTCCTGCATCCCTGAACGATGCAAGATCAAGTTTCATGAGAAGATACTCGTTTGTCTGGTCTGGAATTTTTCCAAGTTTTTCAAGGCTTTTCAATACAAGAAGGCTTCCGCTTTTTAGTCCGTTCACGCATGAAGGCGCGGAAAGTTTTTCCGTCATGTAGAATTCGGCGAGCGAAGTTGCAAAGTCGTCTTCTTCCGCGCCGTTTTTTTTACAGCAATGTAAAAACGGAAGGCAGTGCAGTACTGTTTTTCCAAGGTTCAATACGCCAAAGACATTCCGCGGCGCGATGTCATGAAGGAAGCACACGTATGTTTTTCCGTTTTTTTCCATCACGGACGAAAGCTGCACGCAGCCCGCCTCGTATTTTTTTACGAGCGCAACCGCCGCGCCCCTGCAGGTTTCGTTCAGTTCTTCAAGCGGAAAGAAAATCATTGTCAGTCCTGCGCGCCGCTTTTCGCTACTGTATCTGGTTTGGCGTTCCGCCAAGGTCGATCACCTGGTTTTTGAGGTTTATGGTGTTCGCCGTCTGTTTTACAAGCCTTCGCGCAAGCATCTTGCTAAGGAATATGCCGTAATGCGGATTTTTTCTGATGAGTGAAAGGAAGTCGCCCTTTGGAACTTTTATGAGGCGGCAGTTTTCTCCCACGGCCATTACAGTGGCGGTGCGCCTGTCGTTTAAAAGGAACGCCATTTCACCGATGAAAAGGTCGTTTGGAGTCAGCACGGACGCAAGTTTTTCCTTTGAATACACCGCGAACCGTCCCGATATTATGAAGAAGAGGTCCGACGACATTTCTCCCTCCCTGCATACAACCTGGTGGTTTTTGTATTCCAGGGTAGGAAATGACGTCATTATGTTTGGAATTGAGTTCGACTTGTCTATCTGGTTTTCTATCGTGAATGTTACCTCGTTTCCCTTTTCGTTGTACGAGAGGCTTTTTACCATCTGCTTGCTGAGGGAAATTCCACGTCCGTGGAAAAATTCTGTTCCGCTCATCTTTGATTTTTCCTTCCAGTCAAAGCCGTTTCCGTCGTCCCTTATTGTAAATTTGGAAAGTGATTTTCCTATCACGTACGCCATGTGTATTTTTCTTGCAGAAAATTCCGGGCTTTTCGCCCTTTCTTCAATCAGCTGCAGCATGTTTCCGCCGCCGTTCAGCCATTTTGTCTTGTCCTCAAAACTGATTTCAAGGTTTCCGTGTTCAAGCGCGTTTGTAAGAAGTTCGTTGAACGTCATCTGAAGGCAGACCCGTTCGTCGTCTGAAATTCTGTCTGTGTTGTACAGGTAGCTTACAAGAAAATTGGTGTAAAACCTTAAATCCATCGGGTCGTTTCCGCAGATGAACGAACCTGCCTCCTGTCCGCCGGCGATGTCCCTCATTCCCCTGTTGAAAAGGAACTGCTGGTTCTGGTAGAGGATTCTTAGGACGCGTATGAAATGTTCGCAGAAATTTGAGACCGTCTGTATGGCGAGCATGTTCATGTCCTTTAACTGTTCAAGTTCAGCCACCTGGTTCCTGTCCCTGCACACCGCTATCACTCCGCCGTAGTGAAGCCATGAGTCCCTGTTTATCACGTTCAGTATCCGCCTGCAGTCTACGTCCTCGGATGAAAAGTCAAGCACCTTTATTTCAGGAAGTTCGTAGTCAATGTGGTTTATGATGTCCTCGGTGTCGTCGTATACGTCCGCCGTGAAAATCGACGGATAAAGTTTGCTGACGTTCAGAACTGTGTCTATGACCTTTGGATTTGTTGACGCTGTAATTATTTTTTTCATAATAAACCTCCTGCCTGTAAATCTTCTGCATTTTAACGAAAAATGCCGTAATGTAAAATAGAAGAAATCCTGTTTTACGCTAATCCCGTATTATTTGAAGCGACCTTGACTGGAATTTTGGTATGAACCGTTTGGGAGTTCCGTTTTCAAAATGGACGGTGATTACAACGTTTTCTCCAGAATCCTTTACATCTCCCACGATTCCGTAGCCGTAGTCGTCGCTGTAAATCTTTGTTCCCTTCCTGTATTTTTCCTTTATGAGTTCGTCGCCGCTTTTTATTGGCTCGTGTTCCTCCAGAAGTTGGTTCCTGCCGCCCTGTATGTCGAACGCGTCCTTTGCCTCCTTCAGGAATATGCTTGGCGTCATCTGCTGGAATCTTCCGTAAAGGCGGCGCGTCCTGCAGGAGGTTACTGTGAGGTCCTGTTTTGCTCGCGTTATTCCCACGTAAAAGAGCCGCCGCTCTTCCTCAAGGTCCTTTCCGGTCTTGTCCTCGCGTGGAAATATTCCGTTTTCAAGTCCTGTTATTATGACCCTGTTGAATTCAAGTCCCTTTGTGTTGTGGAGAGTTATGAGCGTTACGGCGTCTTCCTGTTCGTTCGAACCGTCTGAAAGCGTCCTGTCAAGGTTTATGGTGTCAAGAAAATCAAGAAGCCCTGTCATGGTGCATGGATATTTTGCCGCGTAGTTTGAAAGTTCGTCCATGTTTTCGCATCTTGCAGTTCCGCTTACCTCGTCCTGCGCCCTGTGGTATTCATAAAGCCCTGAATCTTCAATGAGCCTTTTTATGAACAGTGAAAGCGGACTGTGTATTATGTTTTGGTCGGATTTTGAATCTTCCTCCGCAAGTTTTGAATTTTCCATCAGTTCTGCCTGGAAGGACTTCATGAGCCTGCAGAATTCATTTACGCCCTCGGCCGCCTTTTTTGGAAGCCTGGAGGCGTTTTTTTCCGCCGCGAGAACAAGGTTCAAGTCTTCGTTTGTAAGGCCTTCCTGTTCTGCTTCATGTTCGGCGTTCGGTTCGCGCGAGGCTTCCGTTATTGTTTCCTGTGATTTTTCGCCTATTCCACGCGGAGGCTTGTTTACGATTCTTGAGAACGCTATCTCGTCCCTTCCGTTTGCAAGGAGTGAAAGATAGGCAAGTCCGTCCTTGATTTCTTCGCGTTCATAGAATTTAAGAGAACCCACGACCCTGTATGGAATCTTTTCATGCAGGAACTCGTGTTCAAATTCAAGAGACTGGGCGTTCGTCCTGTACAGTATGGCGAAGTCTGAATATTTTCCGCCGTTTTTTTTGGCGTTCACCGCGTTTTTTATTATGCTTGAACAGAGCCTTGCCTCCATGTCCTGGTTTTCAAGGAATACAAGGGTTGGTTTTACGCCTTCGCCTTTTTCCGCCACGAGAGTTTTTCCAAGCCTGTCTGTGTTGTGAGACACCACTGCGTCCGCGGCCGCAAGTATTTTTCCTGTGGAGCGGTAGTTCCGTTCAAGCCTTATGAGTTGTGTTCCTGTAAATATGTTTGGAAACTGCAGTATGTTCTGTACTTCCGCGCCGCGGAATTTGTATATGGACTGGTCGTCGTCTCCAACCACGCAGACATACGTTCCGCTTTCCTCGTCAACTCCGCTTAGCGCCTGTAAAAGCCTGAACTGGGCGACGTTTGAGTCCTGGTATTCATCGACCATTACAACTCGGAACCTGTGCCGCATCTGGCGCCGCAGTTCTGGATTTTTTTCAAGAAGCATCACGGGGCGCATTATAAGGTCGCCGAAGTCCGCGTTTCCTGTTTCTGAAAGGCGCTTCTGGTATGCCCTGTATATTTCGGGAAGTTCATTGTCGTCGGAGAGCGCGCTGAGGTCGTCGTCCGGTGCAAGGCAGTAGTCCTTGCACAGCGCGATTTTTTTTGCGACTGAGACCGCCTGTTTTTTTGTGAGTTTTGGATACGCCTTCAGTATCAATGTCGCGGAGTCGGCGTCGTCGTACACTGTGAACGCTTCGTCAAGACCTGAGTCCTTTGCGTAACGCCTTAAAAACCACGCGCCGAACGAATGGAATGTTTTTATCTGGGTGTCGGACGCAAGCGGTTCAAGGGAAACCGCCCTCTCCCTCATTTCGTTTGCGGCTTTTTTTGTGAACGTTACGGCAAGAATCTGCCACGGCTCAAGTTTTTCGTGCTGTATGAGGTATGCAATCTTTGTTGTGATTACCCTTGTCTTTCCAGAGCCCGCCCCGGCAAGAATCAAAAGCGGGGAGCCTGTGTGTTCAACCGCGGCTTTCTGTTCGGGGTTGAGGTGTTCCAGATATTCGTATGCCATAGTCAAACAGTATAGATGAAGCGGATTTTATATTCAATTATTGGGTTTTTCTGTGGGGACGTAAAAGCCGCGGCGGGAAGAACGTTCCTCGTGTATTGTTCGGACGTCTTGCGTGTATTACTGAGCGTTCCGCGTGTATTACAGGACGCCATGCGTGTGTTTTTCGGACGTTCCGTGCGTGTTGCAGGGCAGCCTTGGTGTATTGCGCGAAAGGGGGTTTTAGGGGGTGCGGTCCGCACCCCCTAGGCGAAGGGGTAGCGTACAAGTCCTGCGGGCGCGGGGCTTGGGAGCGAGGGGAAGACCTTCCCCTTCCTGCATTTTTCAAGGCACTATAAATTTTCTTTTTGTTTCGGTATAATGTCGCACTGTTTGAAATCCTAATTTAAGGTTGTGAAGGAAAAAATATGGCTATTGATAAATGGGAAATCGTCATCGGGTGCGAGATTCACACCCAGCTGCTCACCAATACAAAGGCGTTCTGCGCCTGCGAAAACCGTTACGGCGGAATGCCTGACACCCGCGTGTGTCCTGTATGTCTTGGGCTTCCGGGGGCGATGCCAAGAATTTCAAGGGGCTATGTTGAGCTGGGTGCGGTCGCGGGGCTTGCGTTGAACTGCGACATCGCGCGGTTCACTAAATTCGACAGGAAGCATTATTTTTATCCCGACCTTGCAAAGGGCTATCAGATTACACAGTACGACCTTCCGCTCTGCACGGACGGTTTTGTAGACCTTCCGTTGATACGCTATCCTGAAAATGAAAGGCAGGGCGGACTGAATTTCCGTGAAAAAAACTTTGCTGGCGAGCCGTGTATTGTTGACGGAAAATACAGGCGAATCCGTATAGAAAGGATTCATCTTGAGGAGGACGTTGGAAAGTCGCTGCACCTGAAGGGAAACCATTCCTACATAGACTACAACCGCTGCGGAACTCCGCTCATAGAAATCGTAACAAGACCGGACATGACAAGTCCTGAGGAGGCGGCGCTTTTCATGCAGACCGTACAGGAAATCCTTCGATACGTAAAGGTTACGAAGGGAAACCTTGAGGAAGGCAACATGAGGTGCGACGCGAACATAAACCTTGACGTGTGGGAGGACGGAAAACTTTACCATACGCCTATTTCTGAAATAAAGAACCTGAACTCGTTCAAGTCCATACGCGACGCCTGCGCGTACGAGGCTAAAAGACAGCTTGAGGAATTCAAGAATAACCGCCAGGAGTTCAATCCGGGCTTCAAGAATACAATGAACTGGGACGAGGAAAACGGCGTTACACAGGTCATGCGAACAAAGAATTCGTTTGTGGACTACAGGTTTACGACCGAGCCGGACATAAAACCGTTTTCTGTGAGTTCTGAACTTGTTGAAAAGGCATCCGAACGGGTGGGTGAACTTCCTGAACAGAAGAGGGTGCGTTTTCAGGAGGAATTCGGGCTTACACAGTTTGATTCGGAAGTCCTTACAGGAAGCAGGGATCTTTCGCTCTGGTTTGAGGAGGCGGCTGAAAATTCAATAAGTCCAAAACGCGCCGCGAACCTTATAATAGCGGAACTTCTTGCCGTGCTTAACGAGAACAGGCAGGAAATATGCGACGTTTCAATATCTCCGCTGCACATCGCGCAGCTTGCGGACGCGCTTGAGGAAAACAAAATCACTTCAAAGCAGGGAAAGGCCGTGTTCGCCGAAATGCTTTCAACTGGAAAAATGCCTTCTGAAATCATAAAGGAAAGGGGAATGGAAGTTGTAAGCGACCAGAACGAGATTGAGGCGGTTGTCGACAAGGTTATTTCTGAAAATCCAAAGGCCATTGAAGATTTCAAGAAGGGAAAGACAAACGTTGTGGGCTGGCTTATGGGCCAGGTGATGAAGGAGTCGCACGGAAAGGCGAATCCTTCACAGGCGACCAAGATGATTGGAGAAAAACTTTCAAGGTTTTAGGCGCCTGTTTTGAGGTTGCGGCGGGCGTTAAAAATGACGCGCCGTGTATTACGCGTAATACAAATCGCCGCGGCTCTTCCGAAAAAAATCAGATGTGCGCCTTCATGAATCTTACAAAATCTTCTTCCATCAGGGGTTTTGAATAAAAGAAGCCCTGCACGGAGTCGCAGTGTATCTCTCTTAGGAAATCACGCTGCTTCTGCGTTTCAACGCCCTCGAACACAGTCTGTTTCTGCAGTTGCTTCGCCATGTTTACAAGAGATGTTATGAAGATTTCGTTTTTTTCGTCGTCCTTGTTGTTCCTGAGAAAACTCTGGTCGAATTTCAGGACGTCTATCGGAACCTGGTTCAGCATGTTCAGTGAAGATTCGCCCGAACCAAAATCGTCCATCGCAACCGTAAAGCCCCTCTTGTGCAGTTCGTCCGTTATTTCAAGCAGAATCGGATTTTCCGTGCTGACTGAACGTTCAAGAATTTCAATTTCTATGTATTCAGTCGGAATCTTGTATTTTTCAAAGCGGCGCATGAAATTTTCAATGAATTCCCCGGCGTTTATGTGCACCCTCGACATGTTCAGCGAGATTGGAACAATCGGCTCGCCCCTGTCAAGTTGACGCCTTATGAACTGGAACACCATCTCATACACCTCAAAGTCAAGCCGCTTTATGAATCCGTTGTTTTCAAACACGGGGATGAACACGTCCGGCGTAAGAAAGCCCAGTTCAGGATTCTGCCAGCGTACAAGCGCCTCCGCGCCCATTATTTTGTCCGTGTCAAGTTTTATCTTTGGCTGGTAGACCACAAAGAACTCGCCCCTTTTAAGCGCGTTTTCCATTGAACGTTCGATTTTCTGTTCCTGCAGTACACGCCGCGCCATCTGTGTGTTGTATGTGGCGGCGTTGGAGTTCACGTCCTTCTTTATTGAATTTTTTGCCATCGACGCTTCGCCGATAAGTTCCTGTATCGTCTTTTTTCCAGAATTTATGTCGCCTTCCTTGAACGGCGTTATGTACGAGATTCCGTATTTTGGAAGGAATGGATATTTTGACTCCTTTAAAATCGCGTCGATTCTAAGCTGTGAAAGTTTGAGGGCGGATTTTGCCCTCCTCATGCTTGTAATCCTGTTGAAGTAGTAGAAGTGGTCGGCGTATCCGCGCGCTGCGATTCCTCCGTGTATTTCGCAGATGTCCTTGAGAATTTCGGCGAACGTTGCAAGAATTTCGTTTCCAACCTTTTCGCCGTAGTTCTTGTTCAGAAATTTGAATCCAACAAAGTCGGTTTCAACAAGCAGGTAGGAGGCGTCCGGGTTTTCAGAAATCATTTCAGTTGCGATGTTCTCAAAGCTCTGCCTTGAATAAAGTTCCGTAAGAGGATCTTTTGTGGTTGTGGTTTCGTAATGCTTCTTGAGTATTTCAATCAGGCTTATGCAGAGAAAATAGAACGTCATGCCTGCGATTATTATCGTGGCAAGAACCCAGCGTTTTCCGTTTTCAAGCAGGTTGTATGTCCTGTAAATCTCAGTGCTTGGAACAGAAAGCCCCACCACCCACGGCGTAGTCTTTATTTTTTCAGTGAAAAGCCTTACCTTCTCTCCGGATAAGTTTTCGGTTTCAACCTCGTTGTGAAGTCCCTGCGCTATCGCCCTTGAAGAATAGGCGGAATATTTTTCATTGCTCGGCGTGTACGTCTTCATAAGGTAGTCCGAGTTTGTGTGTGAAAGGAACATTCCCTCCTCGTCAAGAACGAACGGACTCATCTTGTTTGAAAACTGCGCGTTTGAAAGAAGTTTCTGGAGTTGGGAAAGTTCAATCGAGCCGCCAATCATGGCGCGGACCTTTCCCTCGTTCGTGTATATCGCCTTGGAAACGTGGAAAATCTTCTTTCCCGTCGTCTTTGAAATCACCGCGGTGTCAAGGTCGTATATCGTGTTTCCTGAAAAAATCTTTTTGTGGTACGCCCTGTCGCCTATGTACACGGTGCTTCCAGTGTCTATGTATGCGGTTCCTTCTTCGTCTGCGTAAAACACGTTCAGAAAATTCACGGGCCTCACGTTCCTGTGGCTGAAAAGCCATGTGGCGGCCTCTTCCGTCGTTCCGTGTTTTATCGCGTCCATCTGGGAGTACATGTCCAGGGCCACATACGCCTGGCTTATCATGTTCTGGACGGCAAGCGAATACACCCGCACAAGATTGCGTCCGTCTTCCTTGTATTGGTCTTCTATTGCGGTCTTTACCCGGCGTATTCCGTAGTTCGAGGTCAAATAAAACAGGACCACCATGCACGCAAAAAGTCCCACTACGAAGATTCTTTTTATATGCTTGCTCTTTTTTGAAAAAACGTGGCTGGAACTTACTATATTCATAGAGCCATTCTACCACGAAATCTAAAATTTTGCTAAAATTTAAATGCGGATTTTATTTTTGAGTGTGTTTCCGCTCCGACTTGTGCGGCAGGGACGACCGTACTGTAAAACAGTTTTGCAATGCTTTTTCCCCGGCGCGCCGACGCGTGCAATTCCGTCCGCTTTTTGCTATAATTTTCCCATGTCTTCAACAGATTTTTTAACAGAAGAAATATTCAGACGCTATGGAACAGTGCAGAGGGCGAGGGGCTGCTTCCTCTACACAAAAAAAGGCGTCCGCCTGACAGATATGTGGCAGGAGGGCGGCAGGGCGATTCTTGGCTGGGGCGGCTCTTCCGCGTTCACCATGTTCAAGAACGCCCTGAGCCGAGGTTCTACAGGCTCCTTCATAACGGAATTCGACTGCAGGACGCAGAAGGCGGTTTCAAGCCTCCTTTGCGGCGAACGCAGGGTTTTTTTCTACAGTTCAAGACGATCCGTACTGGACGCCGCCCTTTCTGTATGCCCCGACGGAACAAGTTTTTACAGGCCGTGGAAGGGCGACGGAATCGACTTTTCCTCGATTCCTGCGGTTGTACTTGAGCCTCCCCTTCCGTGGACGGACGACATGTACATCCTCGCGCTTTCTCCGGCGGTCCTTGAAAAAAACTTCCTTTCCGACAGGGGGACAAAACCCAACGCTCCAATGCAGGCCGCCATGGCGCGCTCGATATACAATCTTGTAAAGGCGCTGCAGGAACGGAAGGAATCCGACTGGTTCATGTACGACAAAATCCTTAAAGGCTACTTCGAGCGTAAAGGTCCGTACCTGTATCCGCGGGTCGAAGAAGAATCATACAGAAAGATGGTGCTGCACTTCCTTGACTGCGCGGTTGTGATAAGCCCCGTTTACAGTCAGCCTTCGATAGTTCCGTTTGGAGCGGACCTTGGCGTTTTTACAAAACTCAAAAACAGCCCTTTTACAGACTGATTTTTTTTAAAGCGGATTTACAGCGGCGTTTGTTCCGCAGATTTCACAGATTGTTTTTTTTAAAAGGAGCATTTATGGGCGATACAGAAAAAGGCGCGAACATATCAGTCCTTGACGCGTACTGGAACAAATTTCTTTCCGACACCGGACGAGACCCTTTTGAACGCTGCGCGGGAGACTTGTCGTTTGACGCGGACGGCTTTGCCTCGGACAGCCAGATGCTTCTTGTCCTCTCCGGAAAAAAAAACGCCATGTTTTCGACTTTCCAGACCTTTTCAATAGACGGCGAGCCTCTTCCTGTAGCGGGGGAACTCTACCTTGTCCTTGACAGGGCGGAAAATCCACGCTGCGTTATAGAACTTCAGGACGTTAGCGTGGTTTCATACGAAGACGTAACGTTGGACATGGCGTTGCGCGAAGGACAGGACGCAAGCCTTGAAGAATGGCGCGAACGCACGCGCAGTTACATCGAGGATGAGGGCGCAGTCCTTGGATTCGAATTTTCTCCACGGACAAAACTTGTGTTCCAGACGTTCAGGCTTGTGTACAGGTGATTTTCTCTGATTTTCCTCGACAGTCCATGCGTAAAGTCATATAATCTTTTCAAAATAATGGAGGCATTAAATGGCTAAAAAAGCATCAAATTCAATCGGAAAATTCATCCTTCAGATGGCTCTTGGAGTAATGCTTGCAATCGCCGGAATCTGGGCGCTGCAGGGCGGCGGAGACTCGGCGGCTTCTTCCATAAGGGCGCTTTTTGACGGCGACATGGAAAAGGTCATGGTGATTGTGTTCGGCGTAATCGAACTTCTTGCAGGAATTTTCCTTGTGGCGGAACTGTTCGTTGGCGACAGGTTCGGCGTGTTCGGAAACATACTGGAAATAATCGTCATAGTGGTATGGATTGTGGCTATAGTCCTCATGGATTTCTTGGGCGGAAACCTTATGAAGCCAAACTTCCTGAGCTGGCTTTACACTCTTGCCATACATTCCGCGGTTCTTGGCGGACTTTTATACATCCGAGACTGATTTTAAGTTTTTCAGGATTTCAAAAAAAAATACAGAAAACTCTTGAAAAAATCTTTAAAGACAAAAAAAACGCGCCAGGGAAAAAACTTGACGCGTTTTTTGTTTGTCAGTCATGTAATTATCGGGCGTATTCCACGATTCTTGTTTCTCGTATCATCGTCAGCCTGATTCTTCCAGGGTAGCGGAGGTCTGTTTCAATCTGCTTCGCTATGTCCTGTGCAAGCTGTTTTACTTCGCCGTCGGCGATTTTTTCGTTGTTTACAAGAACCCTGAGTTCGCGGCCCGCCTGTATGGCGTACGCTTTTTCAACTCCGTTGAAGTTTTCCGCGATTGACTCAAGGTTTTCAAGACGCTTCACGTAGTTGTCGATTGTCTCCCGCCTTGCGCCAGGTCTTGCGGCGGAGATTGCGTCCGCAATCTGCACTATCACCGCTTCGATTGTGTTCGCCTCCACGTCGTTGTGGTGGGCCGCTATCGCGTTCACGATTCTTGGGTCTTCACCCATCTTGCGCGCGATTTCCGCTCCCACTTCCGCGTGGTTCTGGTCGCTGTCGTTTTCAGCGCCCTTTCCAATGTCGTGAAGGACGGCCGCCCGTTTTGCAAGTTCCCTGTCCGCTCCGACTTCCGCCGCTATCATGGAGGCAACCATGGCGACTTCCTTTGAGTGGGTGAGCACGTTCTGACCGTAACTTGTCCTGAAGTACAGCCGTCCAAGCGCCCTTACGCCGTCAGTCGGCATGTTGTGTATTCCAACATCGAAGAGGGCCTTTTCTCCCTCCTCGTAGATTTTGTTCTGAATTTCCCTTGTAACCTTCTGCACGACCTCTTCAATTCTTGCAGGGTGTATGCGTCCGTCTGAAATGAGCCGTTCAAGGGATTCCTTTGCGATTTCCTTTCGCACAGGGTCGAAGCATGATATTACAACCGCCTCCGGCGTGTCGTCGATTATGATGTCGACTCCGGTGAGCGTTTCAAGCGTCCTGATGTTCCTTCCCTCGCGTCCGATGATTCGTCCCTTCATCTCGTCGCTTGGAAGCGATACTGTGGCGACCGTTATGTCGCCCGTTGTTTCCGGCGCGAGCCTCTGTATGGCGGTTACAAGAACATCCCTTGCCTTTTTTTCGGCGGAAAGCTGCGCGTCCTGCTCGATCTTGTTCAGAAGGGCCTGGGCGTCGTGCCTTGCGTCGTTTTCAAGGTTCTTGATTATCAAATCCTTCGCTTCCTGTTTTGTAAGTCCGGAGATGCGTTCGAGTTCCTTTCGGTATTCCTCTTCCTGCACGGCAAGGGACGCCTCGCGTTTTTTCATCGCGGCGGACCTGTCGTTTACTTCCTTCTCCCTTTTTTCACATTCAGCGGCCTTCTGGTCAACAAGTTCTTCTTTTTTGTTGACCCTGGCTTCGTAACGCTGCACTTCAGCACGGCGTTCGCGGTTTTCCCGTTCCTGCTGGTTTCGTTCACGAATGAGTTCGTCTTTGCCGTTCAGCAAAATTTCTTTTTTCTGGGCTTCAGCTTCTCTTATAGCGTCCTGTTTTACACGTTCTGCTTTTTGTTCTGATGCAGATAGTTGAAATCTGGCATACAGCCAGCGAATAATCCATCCAAGAACGATTCCGGCAACGGGGAGGACAATGAACCAAACAATATTCATCGTTTTACTCCTTTTTAAAATTGTAGAATAGTTCAACCTCTATAATATGTTAATAAAATATTATTGTCAAATACGAATCCGTCATGGCAGCCGCATTGTAAAACTGTTTTTAAACTTTGTTTTACAGGTTGGTTTTACAGTGCGGTTACCATGGAAAAAACGCTCTTGGGAAGGTCGTGGCGCGTGGATTAGAATCTGTCGTTCAGCAGGTTCCACGCGGCGGATCCGGGCGTCAGTTCGTTTGGAATTTTGTCTTTTTCAAACCAGGCGGCCTCAAGGAGTTCTTCCTTCTGTATTTTTATCTCGCCGCCCTCGTATTCCGCGGTGAACGCAAGCATCAGCTGGTCTGGGAAAGGCCAGCCCTGGCTTCCCCTGTACACTGGATTTTTCACCCTGATGCCAGTTTCTTCCAGGACTTCGCGTAAAACCGCCTGTTCCGCGGTTTCGCCCGATTCTATGAAGCCCGCTATGCACACGAATTTGTCTGTAAGCCTGTTTGCGTGGCGGGCGAGAAGGACGTAATTTCCTTTTTTGACCAGGCATATGACGCAGGGTTCTATGCGTGGAAAATATTGTTTTTTGCAGGCGGAACAGGTTCTTGCGGAAAACTTTTCATCGTCTGAAAGAGGACTTCCACATTCCTGGCAGAATTTCATTGAAGTCCGCCATTTCAGAAGGCTTCTTGCCCTTGCAGAAAGAAATGTGTCCTCCGCGTTTTTTGCCGCGAACACGCTCTGGATTGGAAACGGAACGAGTTTTTTTGTGGGCGTGAAATTTTCAAGGAGGACTGCGGAATATCGGTACGAGTCCTCGAAGAACGCGGCCCTTGGTTTTTCCGATTCAAGGATTTTGGAGAATTCTTTTGAATCAGGGAACGTGCCGTTCCTGTGAAGGAGGATTTCTTTGCCTGAAAATAGGAAGAACCGTCTTGAGCGTGAAATGTCGATTTTTTGCAGGGTGAGGTCGATGAATGCCATGAGAACGATTATAAGTCAGTTTTGAAAAAAATGTCAGTTGTGCTTTTGGCGGTGAAAAAAAAACTTACTTGTGCTATGATTTTTTTCATGAACTTGAACGACAGGCGCGCGAACGCGTATTCGGCATCGGGAAACTCCGGAAAGGCTGGAAAATCTGATTTTAGGGAAGAAAAAAACTCCGAAAGGCGTGAGGTTTCCGACGGAAAGGAATCTTTTCACGGGCGTGGGAATTCTTCCGGACGTGTTTTTTCCGATGGAAATATCGGTGTTTTTTCTGACGGCGCTCTTTTAAAGGTTCCCGCCGAGGAAAAGGCCGGAAAGGACAGCGCGTACAGGCGTGTGGCGAAATTTCTTATGATTCTGGGCGTGGACGAGGCCGCAAAGGTCCTTCAGCATCTTTCTTCGGAACAGGTTGAAAAAATAGTGCCGCACCTCGCTTCCATAAGGAGTCTTGGACCTGAGGAACGGGAGGTCATTCTTGCGGAATTCGAGGGGCTTCTTGACAGGACTGCGCATCTTGGCGGAAAGCAGACTGCGTTCACCATTCTTGAAAAGGTTTACGGAGCGGACAGGGCGGAGGAGATGATTTCAAAGGCCGCGCCTTACACTGGAAAAAAGCCGTTCGACTATCTTTCTGACGCCGGAGTTGAAAAACTTGAGGTTCTTCTTTCGGACGAGAGCGCGGGCATCCAGGCCCTGGTTCTTTCCCATCTTGAGCCAAAGAAGGCCGCCGCGGTGATAAACAGGATGGAAGGCGAGGCTAAAAAGGATGTTGCAAGGCATCTTGCAAACCTGGGTTCTGTGAATCCCGATTTTTTGGGCCGTGTGGACCAGGCGATGCACGAAAAATCGCTTTCGATACAGACTGAGGAGGGGCGTGGAATTGACGGAAGAAGTTCCCTTTCAGAGATTTTAAAGAGGATGTCGCCTGATGCGGGAAAGTCCATTCTTGAAACGCTTTCGGAGGACGACCCGGACCTTGGTCGTGAACTTAAAAAGCGGCTTTTTACAATCGACGACGTGCTGAACGCAGACGACAGGTTCGTGCAGGAATATCTTAGGGAAATGAGCGACATTGAGGTTGCGCGTCTTGTCGCGGGAAAGACCCCTGACTTCAGGGAAAAGGTGCTGGGCTGCGTGTCCAAGGGCAGGCGGTCGCTTGTGCTTGAGGAGGAGGACGCGGGCAAGCCGTTCCTTGCGAGGGACTGCGACGAGGAAACTTCCCGTTTTGTTTCCGCCATGCGCTCCGCATACGAAAAGGGAAGTCTTGTGATACGCGGGCGTAACGACGGCGACTACGTTTAGTCCATTGCCGCCGCGCGTTTTACAAGGTGTGTAATGCGTTTTACAAGGTGCCGCGCGTTTTACCAGCGGACGAACGCCGCCTGTACGGTGAACTTTTTTCCTTCCGCCGTTTCCCTTCTGTTTGAGCCGAATTTTGTGTTGCAGCAGGTACATTCGTCCAGTATGGCGATGTTTTCATCCCTGATTCCGATTTTTTGGAGTATGTTCAGGTTCGCTTTTTCAAGGCTCAGGCGGTATATTTTTCCTTTCAGGTTTGACCAGTTTTCAGGGCCGCGTGATTTTTCGCCCTCTTCAAGAGGACTTGCACAGTCTTTTCCGAAACTTTCCATGAAGTATACGGCGCGCTCCTCGTTCACGGCGTAGCAGCAGTTTCTGATATGGGCGCCAAGCGACACGCAGATGTCGCAGGGGCGGCTTCCGTATTCTTCATTCATTTTTCTTACGGCGTTTTCAACGATTCCGGTTCCCTTCCAGCCTGAATGTACAACGCCGAACGCCCCCGTGTTGAAGTCGTACAGGTGGAGCGCAAGGCAGTCCGCGACGGTTACGACGGGCATGAGGAATTTGTTGCGTGTTATGATTCCGTCCGCTATGTTGTATCTGGAGTCCCCTGCAAAATACACGGACTTCACCGTCCTTGTGTGGTCCAGTTGAACCTGCGCTGTCCTTGGTCTTGACGGAAGGCTTGCGCCGCCTGCGATTTCTTCCAGGATTTTGGTTCTGTTCGGGTTCTGTTCCGCCCATCTGAATGCCATCTGTCCTGCGGCTTTGAGCGTCATTCCCCAGAGGATGCCGTCGTCCACCGGTTTTCCGTTCCTGTAGAACGGGAAGAGCGCGTATTTTCCTGTGTTTTCTGGAATCTTGATTCTTTTCATCTTTGATCCGTTGGAAGGTCCAGCGGTTCCACTTCAATCAGGACGTCCCTCATTATGCGCATTGTTTCCATTGTTTCATGCATTGAATCTCTGAAAAGCCTGTTTTCCTGTCCTTTTATGCTTGCAAGGTTCTGGAGCGAGGCGTAGTCCTTGTCTGTGTTGGTGTCGTCTATTATTCCGCGGAACACTTTTTCGATTGCGCGCGAGGCGTTGCAGAAAATCTTTCCGCAGGTTCTGACCTGTGTTTCTGTGTTCATCATCATTGAATTTACAAGCTGCTGAGCCTTCATGGAGTGGTTGTGTTCATCCTCGTATTTTTTCAATATGCTTCCGATCGAGCCGTCGGGCGTTATGGCTTCCGCGAACGTCCTCATCTGCTGCACCACATCCACCACGTCGTTTATTGCGTCTGCGAGGGTCGTCCTGTTTTCTTTTTTTATGAATATTCCGTCCAGTATGACTACGTTCAGGCAGTCCATCACGTCGGACGACTTTGTTTCTGTGAACCACACAAGAAGTCCTGCGGTCATCTCGCAGCGGAAATGCACTCCGCCCCAGAGGCTCCGCCAAGGCTTGTCCTGAAGTTCGGGGAATGCCTTCAGCTGGAATTTTTCATACAGGACTTCCGCAAGCTGGGTCTTTTTTCTGTCCTGCAGCCAGCCCGCCCATCTTGAGTCGAATATGTTCTTCCATTCGTCCTTGAATTTTAAAAACCAGTCTTCGCCTCCGCCCGATGTTTCAGGCTGCCATTCGTAGTCTCCGAAAATCACTTTTCCGAGCGATGAAACTGGAATCGTGGAGACGAACATCTGAATGGAAGAAAAGCACGAGATTGAGCGGTTCATGAAGTCCCGGAGCGCCTTTTCCACGTCGTCGTTGCTTCCGTTCTGTCTAAGGCTCGCCCTCTGCGTGAAAAGGAACAGGGATTCAAGCGCTTCCTTTGAAATCGGCGTTGTGTCCTGCAGTACCTTGGCGAACACGGGATAGTCGCTCTGCGCGTTCAGGAACGGACAGGTGTAACTGAGCGATACTATCGCTGTGAACTGCGATGTGAAGTGTATGTATGGAAGTTCGGAAAACTGCCTTAGCCATGTTAGGCTTCGCACCGCGGAGTAGAGTTTCTGTCTTACAGACGGCTCTATTGTCTTGAGGTCGTTTTCCATGCGCTTTACAAGCGACGTCCTCAGTTCCGATGTGGCCTCCCTGTCGAACGGGATTGTGTATGGGTCTGCGTCGGCGGTTATTTTTTCTGAAATTTCAGGCGCGACGAACGTGCTCAGGAACACGTAGAATTTTCCGGGGTCGTCGTTCACAGCGGCGAAATACGGCTTGAAGAAGTCAGCGCAGTTTTTTATCTCCTTCAGTTTTTCGTAGAAAAGCGACTGCAGAAGGTCGTTGTGCACGTCCAGCGTTCCAGGATGGTTTCTGTTTATCTTGTTCTTGAGGCTTGCCACAAGGTCGTCGTTGTATATGTCTCTTGAAGGACGTTTTGACAGCACTGAGCGCAGCCACATTATGATTTTGTAGAGGAGTGGTTCGTTTTTGTATTTTATGTCAAGAAATCCGCCCTCGTCATCGCGCGCCGACTGGAGTATAAGGATTTCCTTTTCTCTGTTCTGGTTCAGATTATTGAGTAAGCGTCTGCGTTCTTCGGCACTGATACCCG
>JBHAFG010000027.1:0-11150 GCA_041855945.1 Treponema sp.
CCCCTTGAGCATCGCAAGAAGCATCTTTAAATATCTTTCACCCATTTCAAGTCCTAGATTTATTTTTATCTTTATTTTTTTTCATGGCGGATTTTTGCGTTGCACATCAAACAATGTCAAGACAAAAAGTAAAACAGTGCAGAGCAATCACGCCCCGGAAAAGCAAAAATGTAAAACACAAAAACGCAAAAACCGGGCTTTGCGTAACTCCGGCTTTCGCCTGCGACTGCAAAACGCACACAGATGGCGTGCGTTTTGCATTTTGCTCGCAGTGTGCGGCCCTGCAAGGCCACAACACCGCTTCGCAATTACTACAATCCCTTCCGCGTTTTTTAAATACGCGCGGAAAGAAATACAACTACTTTCCTATCACGCTTATGTCGCGACCGAACCTGCGCATATCGAGGAACCGTTAAAAAGCGGACCGGAAGGACCGCTTTAGGTTCGTCAAAACATCCGCTGTGGGCAGGCACGAACGTGACTGCCTTTAAACAACAGTCGCGGAAAGAAATACAACTACTTTCCTATCACGCTTATGTCGCGACCGAACCATTTAATCGAAATTGCTTCGACAGTTCCGTCCGCGGCCATCTCTTCAAGTATTTCCTGCACAGCGTCGCGAAGTTTTACATCTTCCTTCCTGAACGCAACACCGTACGACTCGTTTGAAAGAACCTCTTCAACCAATACAAGGGGCTTCTTTGAAACCGCAATGTCGTAAGACGCCACAACGCTGTCCATCACAACACCGTCGATGTTTCCCATCTCAAGGTCGTTCAAGGCCGTTACATTCTCCTTGAAGTAAACAACGTTCTTCAAAGACGACTTGAACGCCTCGTTTCCGTCAATGGCCTCCTGCGCGCTTGAAGCGCTCTGAAGTCCAACAGTCTTTCCCGCCGCGTCGGAAAGCGACTTTATTCCGCCGTCCTTCCTTACAACAAGAACCTGGTCGTTTTTCAGATAAGGCTTTGTAAAAGAAAGGACGTTTTCCCTTTCCGCCGTCATTGTAAATCCGTTCCAGATGCAGTCGATTCTTCCAGTGGAAAGTTCCATTTCCTTTGCGCCCCAGTCGATCGCCTGAGCCTTGAATTCAACGCCAAGCCGCGCTGCAACCTCTTTTGCAAGGTCGATGTCGTATCCGATTATGTTGCCGTCGTCGTCCCTGAAACCAAGCGGCTGGAACGCGTCGTCAAGACCAAGCACGAAAACTCCGCGCGACTTCAATTCCTCAAGGGAATTGTCAACCTTCTGCGTACGCTTGCAGCCCACAACGGCGGCAAGAGATACCATTACGGCAAGCGCAAGAACAATTTTCTTCATAAAAACACCTCTGTTTTATAGATTATTTTGAGCAGAACTTTTTAAGTTCCGCAATCTGCTCCATCACCTTTTCTTCCGCAGGACCTCCGTCCGTATTCCTTGCGTCAACGCATGAACCGGGCGAAATCACGTCGAATATGTCCTTTTCAAACAGGTCGCTGCAGGATTTGAACTCGTCAAGGCTCAGGTCCTCAAGACGCACGCCCTTTTCAATCGCAAGCCTTACAGCCCTCGCGCTCACTCCATGCGCCGTCCTGAACGGAAGCGACTTCCTTACAAGATAGTCGGCAACATCCGTGGCGTTCAAAAATCCGTCAAGGCAGGCCTCAGCCATTCTTTGCGTGTTCCACTTCGCCGAAGAAATCATGTATGTGAAAATTTCAACGCATGAAAAAACAACGTCGCAGGCGTCAAAAAGACTCTGCTTGTCCTCCTGCATATCCCTGTCGTACGCAAGCGGAAGCGCCTTCATCATTGTAAGGAGCGCCACAAGGTCGCCGTACACGCGTCCAGTGCGGCCGCGTATGAGTTCCGCAAAGTCAGGATTTTTTTTCTGCGGCATTATGGATGAGCCGGTGGACCATTTTTCGCTCAAATCTATGAAGCCGAATTCAGTGGTCGCCCAGTACACCACCTCCTCGCAGAAACGGCTCAGGTGCATCTGTATGACGCTCAAAGCCGAAGCGACCTCTATGCAGTAGTCCCTGTCAGAAACACTGTCAAGGCTGTTTTCAGTTATTTCAGAAAAGCCCAGCATTTCCGCCTCGTACTTCCTGTCCAAGGGAAGACCGCTTCCTGCAAGCGCGCCAGAACCAATCGGAGACTTTCCTATCCTTTTAAGAGAATCTTCAAGACGCCCCCAGTCGCGAACAAGCATCCACGACCACGCGCAAAGATGATGCGCCAAAGTTACAGGCTGGGCGTGCTGCATGTGGGTGTAGCCCGGCATTATGGACCTTGTATGTTTTTCCGCAATGCGGACAAGGGCGTCAACAAGCGTAAGAATCCTGTTCTGAAGGTCTGGAACAAAACGTGAAAGATAAAGCCTTTCGTCAAGCGCAATCTGGTCGTTGCGGCTCCGTCCAGTGTGTATTTTTTTACCGGCCTCTCCAATCCTGTCGGTCAGGGTTGCCTCTATGAAAGAATGTATGTCCTCGGCGCTGTAGTCTATCTTCAAAAGACCCTTTTCAAGGTCGTCCTCGATTGACTTCAAGCCGTCGATTATTTCATTCGACTCCCCGTCCGAGATTAGTCCCGCCCTGCCCAGCATTCGGGCGTGCGCTACGCTTCCCCTTATGTCGTCAAGCGCCATTCGTTCGTCAACGTGTATAGAAGTTTCAAATGCGACCGCCGCAGCGTCAGGTCCTTCCTCAAAGCGTCCGTGCCAGAGGGCCGCGTGGTTGTCCGATGTAATAGTTCCGTGTTCCATATTCCTAAGGATTATATAGAAAGGAGGCAATGGTTTCAATTCATGGCAAAAACGCATTTTGTAAACCCGGGCGGCAAAACGCCATAAAGTTCTTTTCGTTTTTAATTGTATAAATATGCAAAAAATGGCATAATTTCCAAAAATTTATGATTTTGGAGGCTTTAGATGACAAAAATCAGCGGCTCAATGACCGCCCTGGTCACACCAATGCACGAAGACGAATCGGTCGACTACGAAGGATTCCGTGCCCTGGTAAAACGCCAGTGTGAGGGGGGCATAGACGGCATTCTTCCATTGGGAACTACAGCGGAAACTCCAACTTTGACAGAAGACGAAGAAGACGAAATAATCAAGATTGCTTTTGAAGAAGTTAGGGCTTTTGAAAAGGCAGGCGGAAAGAAAATCAGCGTGGTGCTTGGGGCAGGCTCAAACTGCACGCGCGACGCTGTAAGATACTGTGAAAGGGCAAAAAAGGCCGGGGCTGACGCGGCGCTCGTTGTAACGCCCTACTACAACAAGCCTAGCGACGAGGGCGTATACAGGCACTTCGAGGCGGTTTCCAAGGTTGGCGTTCCAATCCTTGTGTACAACATACAGGGCAGGACGGGAAAAAACATCGAGACCGCAACGCTTGAAAGAATCGCAGCCCTTCCGAACATAATAGGCGTAAAGGAAGCGAGCGGAAACATCGGACAGATGATGGACGTGATAGCAAGAATAAAACTTTCCAAGCCTGACTTCACAGTAATGAGCGGAGACGACGCCCTTACACTTCCGCTCATAGCGGCAGGCGGAGACGGAGTGATAAGCGTGGTGTCAAACTACGCTCCAACGCTCGTGTCGGAGCTCTGCAGGTCGGCCATTACAGGCGACTTCCAGACAGCCCGTGCCCTCCACTACAGGCTCCTTCCGTTCTTCAAGGCGGCCTTCGTTGACGGAAATCCTACGTCCATCAAATACGCGATGAGCGTCAGGGGACTGTGCAAGCCGTGTGTAAGGCTTCCTCTTGTGGAAGTTACAGAAAAGGCGAAGACGATAATAAAAGACGCCCTCGCGGAATGTAAACTGTAAAAATCTAAAAAAACTGAATGGGAATTCAGCAATATTTTCATAATTTTGGAGAAAAAACATGGCGGAAAGAATAAAGGTTGGAGTGCTTGGAGCCACAGGAATGGTTGGACAGCGTTACATAAAACTTCTGGAAGACCATCCGTGGTTTGAAGTTTCATACGTCGCGGCAAGCCCACGCTCGGCGGGAAAGACATACGCCGAGGCGGTAAAAAACCGCTGGCTCATAGGAGCGGAAATTCCTTCGGGCGTTTCATCTCTTGTAGTGGAGGACGCCAACGACCAAAAAAAGGCTCTCGGAAAATGCAAATTCGTTTTTTCCGCTCTTGAAATGGGAAAAGACGAGATAAAGGCTCTTGAGGCGGCGTACGCGGCGCAGGGAATCCCTGTAGTGTCCAACGCCTCCGCAAACCGCTGGACGGAAGACGTTCCAATGCTCGTGCCGGAAATCAACCATGCGCATCTTGACGTAATCGCCGAACAGAAAAAACACAACGGCTGGGAAAAAGGCTTCATAGCGGTAAAACCAAACTGTTCGCTCCAGACGTACATGATGCCGATACACGCCCTGATACAGGCGGGCTATCCTGTAAAACGAATGATAGTGACCACTCTTCAGGCCACAAGCGGCGCGGGCTACCCTGGAGTTCCGTCTTTCGACATGATTGACAACATCGTGCCGTTCATAGGCGGAGAAGAAGAAAAGACCGAAAAGGAATGTCTCAAGATTCTTGGAAGGGTCAAGGACGGAAAAATAGAAAACGCGGAATTCCCAAAAGTTTCCGCCACCTGCACGCGTGTTCCCGTAATCGACGGACACACCGCCTGCGTGTCGCTTGAATTCGACCTTCCGGAAGAAAAAAAGCCTTCCCTCGAAGAAATCGAAAAAATCTGGACAGCGTACAGGTCCGTTCCACAGGAACTGAACCTTCCTTCCGCACCAGAAAGACCGATTGTAGTACGCCACGAGGAAAACAGACCCCAGCCAAGGCGCGACAGGGAAACAGAAAAGGGAATGGCCTCGGTAATCGGACGGCTTAGAAAATGCGGAGTGTTCGACGTAAAATTCGTGTCGCTCAGCCACAATACAAAACGCGGAGCGGCTCTCGGAGGAATCCTGAACGCGGAACTCCTGAAGGCAAAGGGATTTTTTGAAAACCTCTAGCCCTGCAAACAATCCTTAAAAAAAATAAAGCAAGAAGGCGTACCGGTCAAAAAAAGGCAGGTACGCTTTTTTTGTTTTTTACGCTAATATCAAACGTATGAAAATCCTTGCAGAACGCGCGGCGGCTGAAATCACCGTAAAAAACTCACGCTTCCTTTCAGAAGTATTTCCATGCTCAAGCCAGGAAGAAGCCAGACGGATTCTAAAAGACCAAAAAACAAAATATCAGGACGCAACCCACGTCGTGCACGCGTTCGCCCTTGGACTTTCACAGGAAATTCTTGGAATGAGCGACGACGGAGAACCTTCAGGAACCGCTGGAAGACCAGTCCTTGACATATTGAAGGGACGGGAAGCGACCAACACAGTCCTTACGGTTGCAAGATGGTTTGGAGGAACTCTTCTTGGAACGGGAGGACTTGTAAAGGCGTACGGAGAGGCCGCAAGACTTGTTCTTGACGAGGCGGAACGCGGCGGACTTTTGCGGCCGCACGTTGAAAAAACGGAATTCAAATTCAAGGTGGACTATTCGCTGCACGGAACCGTCGTACGGACCCTGGAAAAATTTTCCGTGGAAGAACTTTCAGAAATTTTTGGAACAGAAGTTGAAATTTCAGGAAGGACGGCGTCCTCCCACATGGAAGAACTTCGCGAATGTCTCAGAAACATCTCAAACGGAAAGATAGGAATCTGAGGCGAATCGTTTTTTTATTTTTCCACCGTAAGGTTTACAAGCCAGCGTTCTTTCTTCAGCCAGAAATGCGCTATAAGAGATTTTGGAACGTCGCTCAGTTTTACAATCGCGAACATCACAACAGGACCTAGCGGAGTCAAAAATGTAAGAAGCAGCATTCCGGAAAGGAAAAGGACATTTCCAACAGTGTCGCATATCGCGCCCATCCTTGTGTCTCCTCCCGCACGGCTTATGGCGTACTGGGCGTTCAAAAATCCCCAGAGCGGAAGATATACGGACGCCACAATCACAAGGTGGAAAGCGATTCTACGCGCCTCCGGCGTAAGGTTTCTGAACACGATTGGAATAAGGAAAGTCACGCAGAATCCAAGGACCGCAAACATCATGCCGAGCACGGCGGAGCCTGAAAGAATCCAGTTCTTGTACCGTCTACATTCGTCCAGTTTTCCAGCCCCAAGTTCAGTTCCTAGAATCACGCCCGTACTGGTCATTATTCCGCCCATGCTTATGAAAATCAGGTTCGCAATGGCAAAGCCCGCCGCCATGCCGGAAACAACCTCCGCGCCGCCCCTTGTGTTGTAGAGTGCGTTTGAGACCGTCTCGCTCACCGCCCAGAAAATCTCGGAATACAGTATTACAATGGATTTTCTTAGCATCTTGAAAAAGAGGGATGCACGTATTGCAAAAAGACGTGTAATCTTAAAAAGAAAGTCGGGCTTTTTAACGGCGGCGTATACGATGAACATCAAAAGTTCGCTCGCCCGCGCTATTACAGTCGCAAACCCCGCCCCCGCAACCTCAAGCCGCGGCGCGCCAAGATTGCCATAAATCAAGACCCAGTTGAAAAATGTGTTCACAAGCGTGGCGCAAACGGAAATTACAAGCGGAGGCCGTACGATTTCAACCTCCCTCAAGGAAGTTGCTATGGACTGCGAAAATACAGTGAAAATGAACGAAAGCGCGACCGCCCGTGAATAAATCTGAGTCTGGTCCAGAATCGCGCTGGAATCCGTGTTCTTTGTAACCATCAGCCAGAACAGTTCGCGTGGAGCGGCAAAACACAGAACCGTCATTGCAAGACCGATAAGGCCTGTAACTATGAGTTTGAACCTGAACACCTGCCCCATTCCCTCTCTGTCCTGGGCGCCCTTGAACTGGCTCATAAAAATTCCGCCGGAAGCGCACAGGGTTCCCGTTGTAACAAGGAATATGAAGAAAAGCTGCCCTGCAATGTTGACCCCGCCCATTTTTATGTCGCCAAGACCCGCGACCATGAAGTTGTCGATGAGGGAAACAAGATTCTGAATCAGCTGCTGCGCCATTACAGGAAGCGCGATTGCAAACGCACGCCTGTAGAACGGCAATGTTCCAAAAATTCTGTTTTTTGTGTCTGCCATGCATGAAACTATATTGCTTACAAAAAATATTTTCTAGCCGTTTTTAAAAGAATTTCCAAGGCATCCGTCATAAAAAAAAGAGCGGACCGACTGAACGCCGATCCGCTCCATGAAATTCAAAGATACATTAAAGGAATACGAAAAAACTACGCCTTTACAAACTCTTTTTTAAGGAAGTCAAGGTCAAGTTCCGGATAGAGGACGTGCCTTGAAAGAAGAGCGTTCACACGCCTCTTCGCTTCCTCCTGAACCTTTGGATCAAGGTCGATTTTACCCTTGGCAGGCTTTCCGTCCTTTGTAAGACCGGGCTTTGTTCCCTTCAATACAGTGTGTATTATGTCGGAAACTTCCTTCATTTCGTCGCAGTTGAATCCAAGCGTTGTAAGGGCTGGAGTTCCAATACGGATTCCAGAAGTCCACCACGCGCCGTTTTTGTCGTAAGGAAGCGCGTTAGCGTTAGCCGTAACGCCGCAGGCAAAAAGCGCCGCTTCCGCCTGTTTTCCCGTAAGTCCGTATACGGTAACATCCACGAGCATCAGGTGGTTGTCTGTTCCGCCTGTCTGTAAAGGCATTCCATGTGAGGCGCAGCCTTCCGCCAGGGCCTTTGCGTTCTTTACAACATTTTCCGCCCATTTTCTGTACGAGTCGGTGTTCGCCTCCTTGAAGGCTATGGCCTTTGCCGCCATTACGTGTCCCAGAGGTCCGCCAAGAACCATAGGACAGCCCTTGTTCACATAGTCGGAATATTCCTTTTTGCACAGAATCATCGCGCCGCGAGGACCGCGGAGAGTCTTGTGAGTTGTGGTTGTAACGATGTCCGCCCATTTTACAGGGTCTTCGTCGCCCGTGAAAACCTTTCCTGCAACAAGACCCGCGAAATGCGCCATGTCAACCATAAGAACCGCTCCGCACCTGTCGGCGATTTCCCTGAAACGTCTGAAATTTATCGCCCTTGGATAGGCGGAATATCCTGCAAGAAGAATAAGAGGCTTTACTTCCATCGCCTGTTTTTCAATTTTATCGTAGTCAAGAAGACCTGTTTTTTCGTCGACTCCGTATGGATGGCTTTCAAACATTCTGGCGGAAACGTTCATCTTGTATCCGTGCGTCAAGTGTCCTCCGCATGAATAGTCAAGTCCCATGAGCCTCTGGTTTCCAAAACGTTTTCTGAGCATGTCAAACTGTTCGCCAGTAAGGTCGTTAAGCGAAGAAACTCCAAGTTCTTCAAGCGTGGGAGCCTCCACCTTTGCCGAAAGAATCGCCCAGTAGGCGACAAGGTTTGTGTCCGCGCCTGAATGGGGCTGAACGTACGCGTAGTCCGCTCCAAAAAGTTTTTCCGCCTCGCGCGCGGCGTTGTTCTCCACGGCGTCGATGTTGACGCAGCCGCCGTAGTACCTGTGCTCAGGATAGCCTTCCGCGTATTTGTCGGTAAGAAGGTTTCCCATTGCGGCCTGTACAGAAAGTGAACAGTAGTTTTCGGAAGCGACAAGTTTAAGGTGGCTTCTCTGGTTTTCAAGTTCATTTACGATTGACGCGGCCACATCAGGCCCGACGGATGCAACCTGCTGCAGGTTTGCGACATAGGCGCACATGGCGGCGTTTGGTTTTCCGCCGCAAGACTCAAGATAATTTTCCAATGATGTAGACATTTTTGCTCCTGACAAAAAGTTGTCGGACAGGATTTACATTCAGGTCCGACTTTTTTAAGCGCACTCCATACATTCAAGAACGCGCGGGTTTTAAAAGTTTAAGTCTGCAAGGCAAACTTCAACTGGAATTGTACCCATTTAAAAGGGAAGTTTCAATATTAGGCGAAAATTTGAACAGATGGACCGTTTAAAAAACGCGCAAGACGATTTTCAAGGTTCGTCCACAAACACCCAAATGAAGAGCCGCCTTCGGTTCAGAAAAAGGGTTCAAATCCAGGACAAGGTGAATCACAAAGATCCAAGAAGGTTCACCATCTCTATGGCGCCAAGGGCGCAGTCGTAGCCTTTGTTGCCCGCCTTGCTTCCCGCCCTCTCAATCGCCTGTTCTATGTTTTCAGTCGTTATTACACCGAACATCACAGGAACTCCGGTCTTCAAGCCCACGGACGCAATTCCCTTTGAAACCTCGGCGCAAACATAGTCGTAGTGGGTCGTAGAACCGCGTATTACCGCCCCAACCGCTATTACCGCGTCGTATTTTCCGCCTGAAGCCATTTTTTCCGCAACAACAGGAATTTCAAACGCGCCGGGCACCCATACGGCAGTGATGTCGCCTTCCTCCACTCCGTGACGGACAAGACCGTCCACCGCACCGTCCAGAAGTTTTGAAACGATGATTTCATTGAAGCGCGAAGCCACAATGCCAACCTTCATGCCCTTGGGCGCGACAAGTTTTCCTTCAACCAAATTGATTTCTTTCATATTTCTCCCATATTTAAAGTCAGATTAAGGAAAAATTCCAAAATCCCTTAAAAATTCATTCAAACTCTTTTAAAATTACATCGAGGACGAAGATTTTTCAAAAATATGCCCCATTTTATCCCTCTTCGTCCTAAGATAAAACCTGTCGTATTCCTGTGGCGGAATCTCAATCGGTTCACGCTTCAGCACTTTAAGTCCGAATCCATCAAGCCCATACACCTTGTCGGGATTGTTTGTCAAAAGCCTGAGCGAGCGGCAGCCCAAATCACGCAGAATCTGGGCGCCAATCCAATACTCCCTCAAGTCGGGCTTGAATCCAAGTTTCTCGTTCGCCTCAACGGTGTCGTAGCCCTGCTCCTGCAAAGTGTAGGCCTTGAGTTTGTTTATAAGTCCTATTCCGCGTCCTTCCTGCCTCATGTAAAGAATAACGCCGCGTCCTTCCTCCGCTACGCGTGACATGGCCGCCCTCAACTGTGGGCCGCAGTCGCACCTCTGCGAGCCGAAAACATCGCCTGTAAGACATTCAGAATGTACGCGGCACAGAACGTCCTTTCCGTCGCCTATTTCTCCGCGTACAAGAGCCACGTGATGCTCACCTGTAATGTCGTTCACATAGCCGTATACGTCAAAATCTCCAAAATCCGTAGGAAGATGGGCCTTGGCCTCTTTTACAACGTGGCTTTCGTTAAGCCTCAGATAATTCTGGAGGGCCTTTATGGTTATGAACTTCATGTCGAACTTTTCCGCCAGATTCCAGAGTTTTTCCGTCCTCATCATCGTTCCGTCGTCGTCCATAATCTCACAGCAAAGTCCACACTCCTCAAGCCCCGCAAGCCTGCACAAATCCACGGTAGCCTCGGTGTGTCCGTTCCGGACAAGGACGCCGCCCTTTCTTGCAATCAAAGGAAACATATGTCCCGGCCGCCTGAAATCTTCCGGACGGCTTTTAGGATTTATGCACTCAAGCGCGGTCAACGACCTTTCCCTTGCAGAAATTCCTGTGGTGGTAGAACGGTGGTCTATCGACACTGTGAAAGCAGTTTCATGGTTGTCGGAATTTTCCGCGACCATTGGATAAAGGTTCAGCCTCTTTGCGATTTCGTTGCTCATTGGGGTGCATATAAGTCCCTTCGCGTGGCTCGCCATCATGTTCACGTTTTCCTGCGTGGCAAAACGCGCTGCGCAAATCATGTCGCCCTCGTTCTCCCTGTCCTCGTCGTCGGTTACAAGAATAATCTTTCCCGACCTCAGAGAGTCCAACGCCTCTTCAATCGTATTGTATCTGTGTTCCATAAAATAAACTCCTTTATTTAAAGAATCATTCTGCATGAACAAAAAAACGCCCACGCCTTAAAATGTATTTCGTCCGTCCAGCCCCAAGAAAAAATCAAGGTTTCAGACAGGAAGCCAGTCAAGGTCAGGATTTTCCAGAAAGCCAGTCTAAAAGACGGTTTTCCTTTCCGATTCTTTCTGCATCATTTCCAAGGACGAACCTGCGAACGTATTTTGCAACGATGTCGTTTTCAAGGTTCACCGTATCGCCCACCTTTTTTCCAAGGAGCGTCGTCTCCCCTCCTGTATGGGGAATCACGCTCACAGAAAAACCGCCAGGGTTCACGTCGGCCACCGTAAGGCTTATTCCGTCTATCGCCACAGAGCCTTTCTC
>JBHAFG010000028.1:0-18543 GCA_041855945.1 Treponema sp.
ATGTTCTTTTCACCGGCCTCCCTCGTCTTTACAGCCTCGTCAAGTTCAAGCGAAAGCGAGTCCACGGTTTCCTTTATGGAATCCCTTTCTCCGCTCTTTTCGATGAATTCCTTCTTGAGGGTCGCAAGGAGTTCGTCCTGCGTTCCGAGCTGTCTTGGAGCCTCTTCTATCTTCTTTTCAAGTTCATACCTTCGTCCAAGTATCACCTGAAGACTCTTCAGTTTTTCAAAAATCTCTGTAGTAACCATTTAAAAACTTCCTTCCCACTAGTTTGGTCAATAAAATATATAGTAAAAGACGGTTTGTGTCTAGAAATCGTTCCGCGCCGCCTGAAAATCAGGTTTCTATGTAGTCGCGAAGTCCGTTCGCCCTGCGCGGATGCCTGAGCCTTCTAAGCGCCTTGGCCTCGATCTGCCTGATTCGTTCGCGGGTGACGTTGAAGTAAAGCCCAACCTCCTCCAGCGTGAGCGAATATCCGTCGTCGAGTCCGAACCTCATCTTCAGGACTTCCTGCTCCCTTGGAGGAAGCGTGCTTAGCACATCCCTGAGCTGTTCCTGGAGGAGAGTGTACGCCGTCTGTGTGGCCGGATTTTCAACTTCCTTGTCCTCGATGAAGTCTCCGAGAGACGAGTCTTCTTCTTCGCCGATTGGAGTTTCAAGCGATATCGGCTCGCGGGCGACGTTCTTGACCTGCTTCACGCGTGTGAGCGGCCAGCCCAGCTGCTGCGCGATTTCTTCGTCCGAAGGCTCGCGTCCAAGTTTCTGCATCAACTGCCTGCTTTCGCGCACTACCTTGTTTATCTGCTCTATCATGTGGACTGGAACACGGATCGTCCTCGCCTGGTCTGAAATGGACCTTGTTATGGCCTGTCTTATCCACCATGTCGCGTAGGTAGAGAATTTGAATCCCTTCCTGTATTCAAACTTTTCAACCGCCTTTATGAGGCCTATGTTTCCTTCCTGCACAAGGTCAAAGAACTGCAGGCCGCGGTTCGTGTATTTTTTTGCGATCGACACGACGAGCCTTAGGTTCGCGTTGATGAGTTTGTTCTTCGCCTGCTCCATCATCCTTGCTCCGCGTTTTATCTCCTTCGCCTTTTCAAGAATTTCTTCGATCGTGTTTTCAAATTCGTATTCAAGCCTGTGGAGCTTTCTGTCAACCTTCTGGATCTGCGTGTATATGTCGCGGATGTCGTCGGTGGTCATGTTGAGTTCCGCCTCAAGTTTTGAGGCCTCGCTCCTCATGGAAATACGCCTTCCAAGACTCCTGAGTTCAGAAGGACTTGAAATCCTCAGTTCCTTCATCTTTTTTTCCTGCTTCTGGTGGCACTCGTCGATTTTCTGGGTCGCGTCCGCGAATTTCTGCGTGAACTTGTCGAGTTCCTCCGTCTGTATGTCTATCTTCTGGAGTTGAGGTGATATTGTCTTTCTAAGTTCCACGAGGGCCGGGTCGTTGAAGATTCTTGAAGTCTGGCTTGTCTCGAACATCTGCTTTTTGAGCGCCATGTACTGCTTCATCTCAGGGAGGGCGGGCTTTATGTACTCGCTGTAGCAGGTCTTGAGCCTGCGCTTTTCAGCCATCTCCTCGTTGATTTCCTTGCGCGGTCTTCCAGGCTCGTGTATGTCTATGCGCGTGAATGCCTTCTGGGCGACGGTGAAGAATTCTGGAATCATTATGCCGGAGTTCAGTATGACGTCCTTTATGATGTTCTTTCCATCCTCCATCTTTTTTGAGAGGATGACTTCCTGTTCCGCCGTGAGGAGGTTTTCCTTTCCGATTTCGCGCAGATACAGGCGTATCGGGTCGTCCACGCTGGACTCCTTGCTGCTGTTCACAAGTTTTCCCCTGTCGTCGCCGGCCTTCGCCTCGTCCTCTTCAACCCCGTCTGAATCGTCCTCAAGAAGGCTCTCGTCAGGATCGTCTTCGTCCTCGACGTCAGGAGACTCATCCGCCTCGTCTTCCTCGTCCTCTTCAAGACCGGACTCTTTTATTTCGATGCCGCTTTTTGCAAGAATCTGGAGAACCTGTTCCATTTCCGGGGAATTCACGAAGTCCTGTCCTACAAGAGTCGCTATGTCGTCGTAGGTGATGCTTTTTTTGTCCTCTGCAAAGTCAAGGATTTTTTTGATAGAAGGATTTTCTTCCTGTTCCATTTCGCTACCTTAAAGTAAGAAGTCTGCTATTGACGGAGCCTGGTGTCAAGTTCCATCTTTTCTGCAAGTAGTTTTTTCATGTAATCCTTATCGTCTTCGGTGAGCGGCCTGAACGTCCTTATGAGTTCAAGAACCCTGTCCCTCTGCCTTTCCAGACTCTTCCTTTTAATCAGCCTTATGGAATCCTGCACGGTCCTTTCGGTATAGTCCGTAAACTCTCCGTTCGTCACCACGTCGGTGATGAGGTTTGTCATTCTTTCGTCGCCGGTGAGGTTCAATATGCTGTTAAGGGATAATGAATTTTGTGAAAAACACTCCTCCAGAATTTTATAAAGCGTTTTGGCGTTGTGGTCTTCAAAATCGTTTTCGGACAGCTGGCTTCGCATGGTCTGGAACCTGCTCAAATCCGCTATGACCGCGAGCACTCCCCGGAGTTCTGCGGTAAGTTTCAATGGTTCCTGTTCCGTCCTGCGCGTCTCAGCCGTCTGCCTGTACGCGTCTCGCGTACTGCTGGCGTTCCTGCGGTTCTGAAAATCTTTCCTTACAGCCTCCGGCCTTATGTTGAATGTCCGACTGAGTTGGTCAAGACAGGCGTCTTTTTGCACGTCAGACTGGAGGGCTTCTACATAGGGGAAGAACGCCATCGCGGCCTTTGTTTTTCCCTCGGGCGTATCGATTGGATACATTGCCCCTAGCCTAGACAGTAAAAAGTCGCTATCCAAGATAGCACTGTTTACGGCATTAGTCAAGGTTTGCCGACCGAAATTGAGCATGAGTTCCGCGGGGTCTTTTCCGCCTTCTATGCATATTATCCTCGTGGTTATTCCCGCCCTTCTGAGCATCAGTATCGCCTTCCCGGTTGCCTTCTGTCCCGCGCCGTCCGAATCGAACGAAAGCAGCACCTCGTCCACGAAGGGCTGTATTATCTTTACCTGCTCGTCCGTGAGGGCGGTTCCAAGCGGAGCGACGGCGAATTCTATGCCCGACTGGTGGTAGGCGATGCAGTCCATGTAGCCTTCGCAGAATATCACCTTTCGGTTTTCCTTTATGGACTTTTTGGCGAAGTTGAACGCGTAGAGTGTCTCGCCCTTCTTGTACTGGAGGAGGTCTCCTGAGTTCAGGTATTTCGGACTTCCCGGATTTCTGTCCAGCTGCCTTCCGCCCATCGCCACAACCTGCCCCTGCCTGTCGAAAATCGGAAACATCAGGCGGTTTATGAAGAACGATATGTCGGGGTAGTTCCTGCTGAAAAGTCCTGAATTCTTGAGGAACTGCGCGCTGAAATTCTTTTTAAGAAGGAAGGTCTTCAGCCATGTCTTTTCCTGCGGAGCGTAGCCCAGCTTGAATTTTTTTACGGTTTCCATAGTGATTCCGCGTGAGAAAAGGTATTCCAGGGCGGTCTTTCCCTGTCCTGTTTCGGTCAGGAGGTAGTGGAACATCGAGGCGGTCCTTTCGTACAGTTCCACGTACTGCTGCTTCAACTTGAATTTTCCGTCGTTTTCCTTCCCTGCGCCTCCATCCCTGTATTTTATGGGAACGTTCAGTTTTCTTGCGAGGAATTCAACCGCGTCGCCGAAAGAGAGTTTTTCCTGTTCCTGTATGAACTTGAAGGCGTTTCCCCCCACGCCGCAGCCGAAGCAGTGGTAGACCTTCTTGTCGCGGCTCACGTTGAACGACGGAGTCTTTTCGTGGTGGAACGGGCAGCAGCCCTTGAACGAGTCTCCTCCCGCGGGTTCGAGTTTCGTGTATTCTCCTATGAGGCTTACTATGTCCACGGTGTTTGACACCTGTTCTATTGTTTCCTGCGTTATGAAAGGCATCAGTTTCCGCTTCTTTTTGTGCTTTGGCTGTAACCCTCGCTTATGTGCTGAGAGAAATCCTTTGTGAACACGTGCCTTCCTGAAGCGCCGTCAACAAGCCTGAAGTAGAAGTAGCCGGTGTCCGGGGCGTTCGCCGTGGCAGAAAGCGCCACAGTCCCTGGATTTGAAATCGCCGTGGGAGGAAGACCGGCCCATCTGTATGTGTTGTAGGGACTGTCCATGGAAAGGTCCGCGTATGTTATCACGTCGGGATGCGGCCGCCCCTCTATTTCGGTTATTATGTATTCCACCGTCGCGCATGAGTACAGCCCCCAGTTGTGCCTCATGCGGTTTTTAAATACAGAGGCGATGAGTGGCGCCTCCTCAGGAATCCTGTATTCCCTTTCGACGATTGAGGCCAGGCGCACAATCCTGTCAAGATCTTCTCCCGAAGCGTCTTTTAGGACCGGAATCTCCCCTGCGTGTGAAAAAAAGTTTTCAACCATCATTCTTGCGACTTTTTCAGCGTCCATGCCTGGGGCAAGGAAATAGGTGTCTGGAAAGAGATAGCCTTCAAGGCTTTCCGATTTTATTCCAAGAGCGGCCGCAAGGAACGGGTCTGTCGCCGCCTTCACGAAGTCTTCCGCCGCGCACACGCCCGCGTCCTCAAGCCGCCTTGCGATTTTTGATTTTGTAAGCCCTTCTGGAATCGAGACCCTTATGTATTCCTGCTTTCCCGATGAAAGGACTTCGTATATCTGTGAAAGTTTCATTGAACTTGAGATTCTGTAAACTCCGCTTTTAAGCGAGAGGGGCTTTTTTGAGCCTGTGAAAATCTTTCCTGCGAGCGGAAACCTTGCCCCGATATAGAACATTCTGGAAGACCTTATGAAGCCGCCTTCCTTGAGCCTTGCTCCAAGTTCCTTCACGGAAATTCCGCTTGGAACCTGCACGCTTTCTGAAACCGCTTTTCCTGAAGGATCTTTTGCGGATGAGAGCGTCCTGCCGCAGACGTAAAGCGACGCGGCGAGAGCGAGGGCCGCAAAAGCCGCAAAGAGGGTTGTTTTTATAGACTTGTTCATTTCAGTTCCTAAAATCTTTTAAAGCTCAAACTCAAGGTCCTCGGTTGCAAGGTACACCTTGAGTTCTGAATGTACTATGTACTGCGCGTACCATCTTGCCGCGGTGAGCATGGAATCCAGTTTCCTGTCGTCGTATGTGGGTTCGTGGTGGAAGAGGTAGAGCGTCTTTATCCCCCAGCTTGCCGCGAAGTCGATTGCGTTGCAGAACGCGGAATGGCCCCAGTTCACCTTCTTGTAGGATTCTTCTACGGTGTATTGGGAGTCGAGGACTATTGCATCCGCGTTCCCGAATACGGCGGTCTTGTCGTCCGTCCTCTCGTAGTCCTTCTGGGAGATTTCAACGTCCGTCGCGAACACGAACTTCTTTCCGTTTTCCTCGAACGAGAACGAATACGAATCTCCGGGATGCGACATCCTGCAGAGGTTCACCCTCACGCCTCCTACGCTGAACTCTTCGCCGGGTGTTTTCCTGTGAAACCTCATCTTTTTTCTGATGGGGGCGAAAGACGCCGACGGTGGAAAGTACGGTTCGTCCTGCTGGGCGCACAGGTATTTTTCTCCGTCCTGAAACCCTGAGTACACGTCGAATGTTGCGTTCGGACTGTAGACCGCGTCAAAGAACGGAAGCCCCTGTATGTGGTCCCAGTGGAAATGGGAGAATATGAGGTTGTAGTGGAGGTTTTCCGGCTTCCTGCCCTTCTTTCCGTATTCCCGGATTCCAGAGCCCGCGTCAAGGAGTATCTCCTCTCCGCCGCTTCCCTGAATTTCCACGCAGGCGGTGTTTCCTCCGACAGTTCCGAAAATCCACTGCGGAAGGTTCGATATGAATCTTTCACGCGCGTCGGGGCTTTCGATGTCCCTTGCGGTGATTCTCTGCACCGCCGCCGTAATCTTGGACTGAACCTGCCGGGGTGTTATTGGAGTGGGAATGGATCCCCTCACGCCCCAAAATTTAACTCTCATTTTTCCCCAACCTTCAAACGCGAAAATTCAATGTTCGGTATTTTAAAACATACGCCGTGCTTTGTCAAACTTCGCGTGTCCGCGGAAAAAGGTTTTTCGGGCAAAAAAAAGAGCCAGTTTTACTGACTCTGCTTGGGGAGTATAGGACTCGAACCTATGGACTCAAAAGAGGAGGGATTTACAGTCCCTTGCAATTGCCGCTATGCGAACTCCCCTAAAAAAGCTGCCTGTAGGATTTGGACCCACGACCCCGAGATTACAAATCACGTGCTCTACCAGCTGAGCTAAGGCAGCGTTGTTTTGTTCGTGTTGAACAGAGGTGATACTATTACAAACAAAAAAAAGTGTCAATACCAGATTTCTTGAAATTCATCAAGAAATCAATCTTTTTGAAGAATCTTTTTAAAGAGGTTCAGATATCTTTCAGTGACGTACTGCCACGAATAGAACAGCCTCACATAGTTCGACGCCCACACCGCCATGTCGTTCAGTGTCTGGGGTTCTTCCGCCTTGAGCCGTATCGCCTTCCCTATGCTTTCGGCGAGCGTGCGTCCGTCGTTGGGTGAATAGAGGAATCCTGTTTCTCCGTCTATTATTTTTTTAAGGCCTCCCGTAGCGTGGGCGATTGGAATTGTTCCAAAAAGCTGCGCTACGAAGTCCTCCAGGCAGCAGGGCTCGAAGTTGCTTGGGAACACCGCGAAGTCCGCCTGCGCGACCGACAGTCTTGAAAGCGGCCTGTTGTAGCCCTTGAGGTACACTATTTTCCCTGGAAAAGAGCCTGCGATCTCCTGCATCCTGTGTTCAAGTGTGCTGTCGCCCTGTCCGACTATGGCCACCCTCACGTCCTTTTCCTGCGGAAGCAGAATCTCAAGCGCGTCGGCAAGTATGTGTAGTCCCTTCTGCCACACAAGACGTCCGTGGTATGTAAGGAAGAACGTCCTTTCAAGGTCGTCGGACGGTTCAAGGAATCCGTGCCGCGTGAAGTTTTCAAGAAAAGCCTTTCTTTCCGACGGTCCAGGTCCATCTTCCCGTTCTTCTTGACCTCCGCACAGTTCCATGAAGAATTTCCTGTTTTTCAACTTGCCCTTGAAATCCCCCTCGTATGGATTCATCGCGAATGGAAGCCGTGATATTTCAGGATGTTCGGGGGAATACTTGTAGTAGTCGATTCCGTTTGTTATTCCAACGACTTCAATGTTCTTTCTGTGGAAGATTCCGCTTAGTCCGTCGGTGGAAGGGCTGTACGCCTCGTCGGTTATTTCTTCCGCGTAGTAGGTGGACACCGTTGTGAGAGTCGAGAAAGGCGCCGCAAGCAGGAACGGCTCCACCCGGTTTTCGTTCATGGCGTCCTGTATCCAGTTCCACGGAAGTTCAGTGTAGTACACCGCCTGCGCCATGTCGGAAAACTCGTGGTGGTATGCGGGTCCCGCGTTGTGTATGGTGACCACGGATTTCGTCGAGGAAAAATGACCGGGCTTCATCAGTTCTATGAACGCGGGGGTCATCGCCGTTGACGCGTCCTGGCAGTGCAGTATGTCGGGAGATTCTCCGGAAGCCGCTCCGTACGCCGCCACCGCCTTGCAGAGGAGCGAGTCCAGGAAGTGCGCATCCCTGTGTCCCATTCCCTTCCTGTTTTCGCCGTTTTTCTTTTCGTCCTCTTCGGTGTACACGTATACCGCGTTCTTTTCAGAATATGCAAGATGGTTTACGAACACTACCTTCGCGCTTCCAGAAATGAAGCGCGCGGTGGAGAATGTAACTTCCACCTGCTGTCCGCACATTCCGACGCAGGCCCGCGCCCCGTCCTTTTTAAAGTTTTCAAGGGAATCGAGCCTGGTGCAGCCAAAATATGGAATGAAGAGGGTCACGTCGTGTCCGTTCCTTGAAAAATTGTCGCAGAGAGAATATGTAACGTCCTTCACGCCGCCGGCCTCCGCGATTCCGGTGCATTCCATGCTTACAAGCCAGATTTTCATTTTGAATCCGCCGCGTCTTTTCCGTGTCCGGCGTCCACGCCTCCGGCAGGAACGTTCCTAAAAAATTCCAAGAGCCGTTTAATGGAGTCTCCGTCCATTTTCCGCTGAATTTCAGACGCGGAGGCCCCTTCCTGAGGAATTTTAAGGACGCCCTCCCTCGTCATCCTGTAAAGGTCGTAGTCTGGAAGCCTCTGGTTTGTTATGGTGAGGTCTGAAACCTCCACGCCGTCGTCCTCTCCGTAAAAGTCGCTCTTTATGAGGATGTTTTCCGCGGTCAGGTAGCGGCTCTTCCTTGGTCCTTCGTTTGAAAAACCTTCCGCGGCCAGGTTTTCCGCGGCCTCGCAGATCAGGTCAGCCCTCCTTTCCATGTACGCGTCGAGCGAGGCCTGGTCTGAAATCCTGTTTTCGTCGGCGAGTTTTTTTATGCCCTCTGGGCTTATCTCAAGCACTATGTTCAACGACGCGGAAAAAGAAAAGTCCTCCTCTGACGCCGCCGCCCTTGAGAATTCTTTGGACGACGGAAGAGAGCCTTCTATGTTTTTTTTGAACGAATATGGAAGGACGGAGAAGAGCCTCATTTCCGCGTTGCGAGGAACAAGAAACTGCCAGTACCATGAAAACTCGCCGCTTCTTGCTATCTTCCCTGCGATTCCGCCCGTCTTTGAGTATACGATGCCCACAGTGTTCGCTCCGACCTTGAACTGCGTCCAGCCCGCGAAGAACACCACCGCCGAAAAAACTGCCATGATTATGAATGACGCAAGAACGCCACGGCTTTTTTTTGCCATTTTCCCACCTTGACTGACCAAAAAACTTTTTTTAGTATAAGCAAAGATGTTCAGAACTTCAAGAAAAAAAGCCCCAAGGAAACCCATCTCCTACTTCAGCTACATAGACGATTTATTCAAGGACAGGCAGAAGGCGGCGGTCCCCCTCCTTTTCAAACTTACAAGGCGCACCGTGCTTTTCCTTTCGCTGAGCCTTCTTGTCTCCCTGATTTTTTATGGAATGGGAAACTACCAGGGCTTCCTTGACGAAAACCTTGGAATCGTAGTTTTGGCGGTTCGCGTCACATCTTTCTTCCTGCTGTTTTTTTCAGTGGCGGGTGTGGTGCAGTCCATCGTCTACATGGCCGATTCGCGTGTAAAATCCTCAACGTCGTTTCCGCTCCATGTCGCGCTGATGTCGATTTCCGCCGCCGCATCCCTTTTGAGCCTTCTTCTCTTTACATTCATAGACATTCTTTCCATGGGGATTTCGGCATGAAAAAATACAAGATTCCTGACGTGCTTTCAAGGATGAACAGAATTTTCTCGGAGAACGGATTCAAGGCTTACCTTGTGGGAGGAGCGGTCCGCGACATGATCATGGGAAAGGAGGCGCACGACTGGGATGTCGCCACCGACGCAAGTCCGAGCGAGGTCATGTCGATTTTCAGGAAGGTTGTTCCGACTGGAATCGCGCACGGAACCGTCACCGTTCATTTTTCAGGACACGAGATAGAGGTCTCCACGTTCAGGACGGAGGACGGATACACCGACGGACGGCATCCCGACAGGGTTTCGTTCACGTCAGACATCGAGGAGGACCTTGCAAGACGCGACTTCACGATGAACGCCATTGCGATTTCGCTTGAGGACGGACACATGGAAGATCCATTCGGCGGAATTCACGACATAAGGAAAAAGACCGTAAGGACGGTTGGAAAACCTGTTGACAGGTTCTGCGAGGACGGACTCAGGCCCGTGAGGGCGATACGCTTTTCTTCAACGCTTGAATTCGCCGTGGAGGCCGGCACGCTTGACGCGATTTCTGAAAAAAAAGTCGCCGAAAAAATACGCGGCATTTCTCAGGAAAGGTTCCGGGACGAACTCATGAAACTGTTGGGCTCGAAAGAGCCTTCGCGCGGACTTAAGCTCATGGAAGAAACGGGAATCCTTGAAATGTTCATTCCAGAACTTTCCGCCTGCCGCGGCTGCGTCCAGGGAGATTCAAGGGGCTTCCACGAGTTCGACGTCCTGGACCACCTTTTTTACGCCTGCGACGGGGCGCCTTCCGAAAAACCCCTCGTGCGGCTTTCCGCCCTGCTCCACGACATAGGAAAACCCGCCGTTAAAAAAACTGTATTTAAGGAAGGCGCGGAAAGCATCACCTTCTACGGACATGAACGTGTCGGCGCTAAGATTTCGCGCGACCTTTTGGCGAGGCTGAAATTCTCCAACGCCCAGATGGATGCCGTTTCACATCTTGTTGAAAACCATATGTTCCACTACGAGTCCAACTGGACGGATTCCGCCGTGCGAAGGTTCATCTCAAGGGTGGGAGTCTCCTGCATGGAAGACCTGTTCGACCTAAGGCTCGCCGACGTGTACGGAATGCACAGGAAGAAGATGAGGCTCCACGATTCTCTGAACGCGGAGGGGCTTCTTGAACTGAAAAGGCGCGTCGAGGACGAACTTGAAAAAAAATCCGCGCTCACGCTGAAAGACCTTGCAGTGAACGGAAAGACACTCATGTCTCTTGGAATTCCTCCGGGAAGGGACATCGGAAAGATTCTTGAGTCGCTTCTTGAAACAGTTCTGGACGATCCTGTTCAGAACACCGAGGAAAGGCTTTCCGCGGTCGCGCTTGGACTCTGGAACCGTATGAACGGGCGGTGATTTTTTTTCGGCTGGATTTTTTTTAAGGGCTTTGAACTCGCCAATACATAAAAAAACGATATTTACATGATTGGACGCCCAAAGGTGTTTTCATAGATAGAAAAATGGTTTATATTAAAATTAGTATGGTTTTTAAATTTTCAATTTGGAAACCAATTCCGAGTATTTTTGTTTAAGGAGACATAATCATGTCTAAAAAGATCACTGTCATTGGTGCGGGTCAGGTTGGTTCCACAATCGCCTTCGCCCTTACGCTGAAGAGGCTTGCCTCAGAAATCGTCCTCATCGACATTGCAAAAGACAGGGCAATGGGAGAGGCGATGGACATCCGCCAGGGAACTCCGTTCATCGGTCCTGTATCTATCCGCGAGGGTGAATACGAGGACGCGAGGGGTTCGGACATCGTAGTCCTTTCTTCAGGAGTCGCAAGAAAGCCAGGTCAGTCACGCCTTGAACTCGCGCAGACCAACGTCGACATCACAAAGTCGATAATCCCACAGATAACAAAGGTCGCTCCGGACGCGCTCTACGTGGTCGTCGCAAATCCTGTTGACATACTCACATACCAGCTTGTAAAGACGTCCGGCATTCCCGCGGGAAGGATATTCGGAACGGGAACTATGCTCGACACCGCCAGGTTCCGCGCGAGGATCGCGGAAAACTACAGGGTCGGACAGGAGAACGTGCATGGCTACGTGTTCGGAGAACACGGCGACTCGTCGTTCATTCCGTGGTCTCTTGCAAACATCGGCTCGATTCCTGTTGACAGGTTCGCAGAATCCTACGAGGCGTCAAAACTTCCAAGTTTCGACAAGGACGACGTTGAGGACTATGTAAGGAAGTCCGGCGGAATAATCATCGCGGCAAAAAAATGCACGAACTATGCCATAGGAGTTACGACTGCGACCCTCTGCGAGGCGCTCACATACAAGACGGGAACGGTTCTCACGCTCTCAACCATGCTCGAAGGAGAATATGGAATAAGCGACGTGTGTCTTTCAATTCCTTCCGTGGTTTCAAGCAGCGGTCTTGAAAGCAGGCTCGTAGCGCCACTCACGGATTCAGAAATCGAATCTTTGAAGCACAGCGCCGACTGCCTCAAGGACGTGATCAGACAGATTACATTCTAGTCCGTCCGACTTTAAAAAATCCACACTGATGTTGTGTGGATTTTTTTATGTGCCGCGGAACAGATTCTCTAATTAATGCGGAAAACATTTTATTTTAATACTGGAGCAGTTTTATGGAATACAGGATTGAACACGATTCAATGGGAGAGATGAAGGTTCCCGCCGACAGGTACTGGGGGGCGCAGACGGAAAGAAGCCACCAGAACTTTGAGATTGGCGTCGATATCGAAACTATGCCAAGGGAAATTACAAGGGCGTTCGGCTACCTTAAAAAGGCCGCGGCGATGGCGAACAATTCATTGAAGCCTGAAAAGATGACCTCTGAAAAACTTCAGGCAATCTCAAAAGCCTGCGACGAGGTTGTTTCAGGTTCGCTGAACGACCACTTCCCTCTTGTTGTGTGGCAGACGGGAAGCGGAACACAGAGCAACATGAACGCGAACGAGGTCATAGCGAACAGGGCGAACGAGATTGCGGGAAAGAAAATCTGCCATCCGAACGACGACATAAACATGAGCCAGTCCTCAAACGACACGTTCCCCACCGCGCTCCACATTTCTGCGGTCTGCGTGATTGAAGACAAACTCTTTCCTGCGATAGACTCGCTGGTAGAAACTTTCAAACGCCTTGAAAAAGAAAACGAGGGAATCGTAAAGTCCGGACGGACCCACCTTCAGGATGCGGTTCCGGTTTCGTTCAGCCAGGAAATTTCCGGCTGGAGAAGTTCACTTGAACGCGACAGGGAGATGCTTGAGTCGTCGCTGAAATATCTTAAAGAACTCGCCCTTGGAGGAACCGCCGTTGGAACGGGACTCAACGCCCCTGTCGGATTTGACTCCAAGGTTGCGGAATGTGTTTCCTCCCTTACGGGAAAAACTTTTGTAACTGCAAAGAATAAATTCCACGCCCTCACGTCAAAGGACGAGCTTGTGTTCGCGCACGGGGCTATAAAGGCTCTTGCCGCCGACATGATGAAGATTGCAAACGACGTGCGATGGCTTGCTTCAGGTCCACGCGACGGACTTGGAGAAATTTTCATTCCTGAAAACGAGCCGGGCTCTTCGATAATGCCTGGAAAGGTGAACCCCACGCAGTGCGAGGCCGTAACGATGGTCGCGGTCCAGGTAATGGGAAACGACGCCGCTGTTGGATTTGCCGCAAGCCAGGGAAACTTCGAGTTGAACGTGTTCATGCCTGTGATAGCATACAACTTCATACAGTCCGCCCGTCTTCTTGCGGAAAGCATGGAAAGTTTCAACAAGAACTGCGCTGTTGGAATAAAGGCTAACAGGGAGAAGATGCACCACAACCTCCACAACTCGCTCATGCTGGTAACGGCATTGAATCCTTACATCGGATATGAAAACGCCGCTAAGACCGCGCACAAGGCTTACGACGAGAACATATCCCTCAAGGAGGCCTGCGTTGGACTTGGATTTTTGACGTCTGAAAAATTCGACGAGGTTTTCAAGCCCGAGGAAATGGCATTTCCCCACAGGTAGTCAAGATTGAGGAGGCGGAGGATTTTTTCCTCCGCTTTTTGCGGAGAGTCCGTAATTTTTCCATTTTTTTAATATTCACAGAAGATAAAAAAAGGATTATAATTGTAAGGATATATGGCGGGAACTTTATATCGACATCATAAAATATTTTTCTATTCGTAACTTTATACTCTAGGAGCAAGTATGACATATTCTTATTTTCCTGGATGCACGCTCAAGAACAAGGCGGTGGATTTGGACCGCTTCGCGCGTGCCTCTGCGGAAAAGCTGGGATTCACACTTGAAGAAATTCCTGAGTGGCAGTGCTGCGGAGGCGTCTATCCATTGGGCTCTTCCGAGGTCGCCACAAAACTTTCTTCTGTGCGTGCATTGGCAGCTTCACACGATTCGGGTCGGGATCTGGTCACCCTGTGTTCCGCGTGCTACAACGTCCTGAAACAGGTTAACGGCGACATGCGGAACGACATGGACACTGTACTGAAGGTGAACAACTATCTTTCCGAAGATGGCATCCAGTACAACGGAGAGGCGAACGTCCTCCACTTCCTTGAAGTCCTGAGGGACGTTGTCGGCTGGGACAAGGTCAAGGCGGCGGTTGTAAAGCCATTCACGGGAAAGAAAATCGGCGCCTACTACGGATGCCTTCTTCTAAGGCCCGCGAAGGCTCTTCAGTTCGACGATCCTGAAAATCCTCGGATAATGGAGGATTTCATAAAGGCCATAGGCGCGACGCCTGTAATCTACGGTCAGAGAAACGAATGCTGCGGCGCGTACGCCCAGTTTGAAAGTCCGGAAATTCCTTTGAAGAGGGCCGGCGAGATTCTTTCAAACGCCGGCGACATGGGGGCGGACTTCCTTGTAACCAGCTGTCCTCTCTGCAGGTACAATCTTTTAAAGAACAGGGGCGGCTCCGCCCTTGACGTGTTCTACTTCACCGAACTTCTCGCAGAGGCTCTTGGAGTCAAGGAGGCCGCCAATGCTTAGTGAAATGCGGCAGATAAGGGAAGAAATCCTTATGAACAGCGGCGTTGACACCAAAAAATGCATGGTGTGCGGAAAATGTTCAGGAACCTGCCCGAACTATGATTCAATGGAATACCCTCCACACCTTTTCGTTCAGATGGTTGAAAACGGCGAGATTGAAAAACTCATGCAAAGCAGGGCCATATACACCTGTCTTTCGTGCTTCGCCTGCCTTGAGCGGTGTCCAAGACAGGTCGAGCCTACAAAGATAATCGACGCGGTCCGTCAGGCGGTCGAAGGAAGAAGGGGGCCGCACAGGCTCGATCCTGAAAGGCTTCCTGAAAACCTCGACGACGACATCCCTCAGCAGGTGATTGTCAGCGCGTTCAGAAAATACAAGAAATAAGGAAGTGACAGATGGAAAGAATTGGTGTTTTTGTGTGTCACTGCGGTACTAACATTGCCGGAACAGTTGACGTGTCAAAAGTTGCCGAAGAACTTGGAAAGGTAAGCGGAGTCGCGTATTCCACGGACTACACTTACATGTGTTCTTCGGCGGGTCAGCAGATGATTGAGGAGAAGATAAAGGAATTCGACCTTACAGGCGTGGTCCTTTGCTCCTGCTCGCCTCGAATGCACGAAAAGACATTCCGCGCCTGTGCTGAACGGGCGGGATTGAACCCATACAAGGTTGAGGTTGCGAACATACGCGAGCAGTGCTCGTGGGTCATGAAGGACGTTCCAACCGCGACTGAAAAATCAATAGCGCTGGGAAAGGCAGCGATCGCCAAGGCGATTCTGGATACGCCGCTCACTCCAGGGGAAACTGCGATGACAAAGCGCGCCCTTGTAATCGGAGGCGGAATCGCGGGCATAACGGCCGCCCTTGACATCGCGGACGCGGGATTTCCTGTGGACATAGTTGAAAGGAACGTCACTATCGGCGGCAAGATGGCCATGCTCGACAAGACCTTCCCCACCCTCGACTGCGCGTCGTGCATCGTAACTCCAAAGATGACCGAGGTCAGCCAGAACGCGAACATAAGGATTCTTACGAATTCAGAGGTGTCCGCGGTTAAAGGCTACATTGGAAATTTCTCAATCGACATAAAAAGACATCCACGCTATGTGGATGAAACAAAGTGCACGGGCTGTGGCGAATGTATTGAAAAATGTCCGAACAAGAAGGTTCCAAATCCGTTCAACCTCAACCTGAACAACAAGAAGGCGATCGACATTCCTTTCGCCCAGGCGGTTCCAAAGGTCGCGAACATAGACGCCCTCCAGTGCCTGCACATGAAGGCGTTGAAGAACGGAAAGGACAATGTGTGCGGATTCTGCGAGCAGGTCTGCGGCGTAAAGGCGATAAACTTCCATCAGAAGGAAGAAGTCATCACCGAAAAATACGGCGCGATAATCGTTGCTACGGGATACAATCCAATAAGCCTTGAAAAATTCGACGAGTACGCGTATTCGCAGAGTCCTGACGTAGTGTCTTCGCTTGAATTTGAGCGCCTCTGCAACGCGTCCGGTCCTACAAACGGACATCTTCGCCGTCCTTCCGATGGAAGGGAACCGAAGGAGATTGTATTCGTGCAGTGCGTGGGCTCACGCTGTTCCGCGGATTCCACGAAGGGACACGAATACTGTTCGAAGATCTGCTGCATGTACACCGCAAAGCACGCGATTCTCACACGCGACCACTATCCGGACACGAACATCACGGTGTTCTACATAGACGTCAGGACTCCTGGAAAGGCGTTCGACGAATTTTACAGGCGCGCCGTTGAGCAGTACGGAGTCCACTACATCAAGGGCCAGGTTGGAAAGGTTACTCCGCTTTCAGACGGAACTCTTGACGTTCAGGGCTCTGATCTGATTCTGAACAGGCAGGTGAGGATAAAGGCCGACATGGTTGTCCTTGCATCCTCAATAGAGGCGGACAAATCTGCAAGGCCGCTTGCGACAATGCTTGCAACTTCAATGGATACAAACGACTTCTTCCTTGAGGCGCACGCAAAGCTCCGTCCTGTGGAAAGTCCAACCGCGGGAATATTCCTTGCAGGCTGCTGCCAGGGGCCTAAGGACATTCCTGAAACAGTCGCGCAGTCTTCGGGAGCGGCGGCCAAGGCCATCTGCCTTCTTGTAAAGGACAAACTCCAGAACAATCCATGCACCGCCCAGCCTGACGAGAATATGTGCAACGGCTGCGGACAGTGCGAGCACGTATGTCCTTACGGGGCGATAACCTATGTGGACAAGGATTTCAGGGGACCTAACAGGACGACCATAACACGCCACGTTTCACAGGTGAACAGCGCGATGTGCCAGGGCTGCGGAGCCTGTACGGTCGCCTGTCCTTCCGGCGCGATGGACTTGAACGGATTTTCAAACAAACAGATTTTGGCGGAGGTTGACGCATGTCTTTAGAAAATGAAAAATCATCGGAAAACGGCGGATGGACTCCAAAAATCATAGCGTTCTGCTGCAACTGGTGTTCATACGCGGGCGCGGACCTCGCCGGAAACAACAGGCTTGAATATCCTGCGAACGTAAAAATCGTACGTATTCCGTGTTCCTGCAGGTTGAATCCGCTTTTCATCCTGCGCGCGTTCCAGAAGGGCGCGGACGGAGTTATACTCTGCGGCTGCCACCCGGGCGACTGCCACTATTCAACGGGAAACTATTTCGCCCGAAGAAGGATGACGCTTCTTTTCAGCCAGCTGGATTTTCTTGGAATTGAAAAGGGACGCACAAGGGTCGAATGGTGTTCCGCGGCCGAAGGCGCGCGCTTCGCGGGAATTATGAACGAGTTCGTAGGCCAGATAAAGGCCCTCGGCGAATGCAGGACTCTGGAGGACGTAAGATGCAAGAATTAAGTTCTTTGATGAAGGAAAAGGCCAAGTCCATGCTTCTGGAAGGAAAGATCAATAAGGTCCTGGGCTGGAAAAAAGGTCTTTTTGATGACGACGTAACTCCCGCCACATTTTCGTCGGCGGAAGAAATAGACAGGGATTTCGTCTACGACAGGCACTGCGCCGCAAACCTTTCAAAATATCTCATTGGAATAACAAGGGAGATTGAAACAAGGAAAAGCACCACGCGCATGAACAACACCATGGCAAGGCAGAGAAATCCGGAGGCGGTGGACCTTCCCATTCCTTCCGAGACCGTCCTTGTGTTCCTGAAGCCTTCCGACACTCATTCGTTCACCGAACTTTTGAAGGAAAACCGAATAAAGCGCGAGGATGTGTATGCTGTTGGAATTCCGTGCCAGGACAGCCTTGACGGCGGCGATGTATGTGAAAACTGCGCGGGAAAAAAGCACGTGTCTTGCGACGAACTGCTTGGAGTTTCGCAGGATTATGACGGCGGAAAATCGGAAAGGCTTTCCGCTGTTGAAAAATTCGACGCGATGAGTCCAGTGGAAAAGCACGAATTCTGGAAAAACGAGTTTTCACGCTGCATCAGGTGCAACGCGTGCAGGAATGTATGCCCCGCCTGTTCATGCGAGAAATGCGTGTTCGACAACAACAGGCTGTACACCACGCAGAAGGTGGCGGAGACAAGTTTTGAGGAATCCCTTTTCCATATAATACGTGCGTGGCACGTGGCTGGAAGATGCACGGACTGCGGAGAATGTTCTCGCGTATGTCCGCAGAAGATTCCCCTCCACCTTTTGAACCGCAAGTACATAAAGGACATAAATGAAATCTACGGCGAATATCAGGCTGGAAGCGACATGGAAACGAAGCCTCCAATGCTCACGTATGAGATCGGGGACGCGGAAGCCAGCATTGTATGGCAGAGATCGAATGACGGAGGTGCGCGATAATGCTTAGTATTTCTTCTGACAAAATAGACACATTGTTCGCCCTTGTCGGTGAAAAACAGCCCCTGTACATTCCTGCCGACAATGGAACGGGAAAGGCGGACTTCAAGAGGTGGGAAAAGGGGCTTTCACTTTCAGGTGAACTCAAGACGGTGCGTTCTGCGAAGGATTTTTTCTTTCCCAAGACCGAACACATGGTAAGCTACCAGGTTGACGGAAAGGAGATAAAGATAATCGATCCAAGAAAGGCCGCGGAGGACTTTGTAGTCTTTGCGGTCCGTCCATGCGACGCCGTGGGACTTTCTGTAGTTGACAACGTGTACCTTAAGATGAATCCTGTAGACACCTACTACAAGAACAGGAGGGACCACGGAACTGTGATCACCCTCGCCTGCTCTGAACCTGAAAGAACCTGCTTCTGCTCCACATACGGAATAGACGCATCCCTTGAAAAAGACGTGAACGGTTCCGCGGGAGATGTA
>JBHAFG010000029.1:0-5195 GCA_041855945.1 Treponema sp.
CCTCCAAGAGCGTATTTTTCAACTATGAAGGTCGCCGCATAATCCGCACCCTGAACCTCAAGCGTGTAATCCGGGGCAAATTTTCCCTTCTCAAAAAAAATCCTGTGTCCCGCAAGGCTAAGTTCCGTTCCGTTGTCGCATGAACCAACACATACGCCCACGCGGTCCGCTCCAAACTTCGCCGCCACGGACTCAATCACAGAAGAAATCTGTTCAAGACATTTTTCTTCAAGACGCATTATCCTCATGTCGTGCCTTGCGGAAGATTTTTCTGCAATAAGCCCGTCGTCCACACGTGAAACCCAGAATTCCTTTCCGTTAAGCGCGCCGCATCTTTTAAATCCCGACTGGTCGCCCAGCGAGACAGACTTCCAGAGTTCCTCGATGTTTTTTCCCGCTCCGCAAAGCACCGCAGGTTTTGAAAAATAAACGTCCATCATTCCTCCGAATATTCCAGACTGTATGAATAGTCTCTTAGGTAGTTTTTTATGTTCACTCCGCCGGAAAAAATCTCAATCTCTTCCACAAGTTTGTTTCCGTCAAAAATGCGCCTGACCTCAGTATTTACGCCCCGGCCGTTTCCGTCATTTTTTTCAACGGAAAGAAAAAGCCCCGCCTCCTCAAGGACTGCGGAAAGCGGAATCGCAGAATAATATGCAAACTGCAAGTCAGAAACTATATATTCCGCCTTTGCGTTTTTTGGAAAAACCTTCGTGTCAAACACAACGCTCTTTCCGTCGTATACTATGTTTCCAAGACCTGTTCCAAAATCGTTGAACACAGAAAGAAAAATTCCATTTTCGTCTGCCTTAAGATAGCACATGAGCGAAAAATCGTTCCTTCCATAAGTTCCCGTCAAAAACTGCCGCACGTCCATGTTTTTTTCTATTGCGTCGCAGGGAAGCAGGTGTATCTTCTTTGAGTTCGTAACATACACTGGACTTGGCGAAGAGGGCGGAACTGTAACGCACGAAGAGGCGCACAATACAATAAAAACCAAAAAAAACACATTCCTCATAACAATCACCGCCTTGAATAAAAAAGCGTCGCCAAAAACGCCGAAACAAGCCCCACAAAAATCGAAAGCCCCATCATCTGTACGGGAACAAAACTGCTCAAGGCAAGCGCCCCGAACGAAATCGCCGTAGTCAGGAACGAAAGCGCCACGGCGAAAGGTTCAAGCGAATCTTCATCTGCGCGGGAAGGTCCTCTTTTTTCGTCCTCCACCATGTATATTATGTAGTCAAGTCCAAGTCCGAACACAAGAATCATTCCCGTTATGCTGAAAAACTCAAGTTTGATTCCAAGAGCCGCAAAAACCGCGGAAATACACAGCACTATCAAAAGCGGAACGGACGCGATTTTAAGGCACTGCCTCCATGTATAGAAGAATTTTAGAACCACAAAGATAAGGACGTATACCGCCGCAAAGAACACAAGCACAGTGCTGGAAAGCCTGTCAAGGTCGCGGTTTATCTCGTTCACCTTTGAAATCATGAACACGTTCTCGCCGTCCGAAAGCGACCTGTACGCCTCGTAGTCCGTAACGCTAACGGGAATTACAACCGAATAGAATTTTCCCTGAATTTCTCCAATCCACGTGGAAGCCACCGCGGCGGAAATGGAATCTGGAATGTTTTTTCCAATCTCCACAAAACTTGCGGAAGAAGCGTCAAAACTTTTCTTAAATTCCTCTGAAAGCAGGAGTGATTCAGGCGCGCTGTAGCCAAGGTTCAAGAACTGGCTGTACGAATGTTCCACAAGCCTTTCCGCCGCCCTGCGGGAAGCCTCCTGCCTCCTGAACGACGGAATGAAACCCGAAGTACATGCACAGCCTGAACCTTCCCTTCCCTGGTTTATTTTTTCAAGCGCGGCTGTAAGATTTTCCTCGTTCTCAAGAACTTCCTGTACGGAAGAGCCGCTTACAATGAACCACGCGCTTGGACTGTACTTTAAAATCTGCGAGGCTTCCATCTCGTTCTGAAATTCACGCCCCTCCATCTTGTAAAGCCGTCCGATTCTGTTTTCAATCCTCAAAAACGAAGAAAGCGGTTTTCCTTCACCCCAGTTTTTTTCCCTTACAGCGGAAAGCACAAGCGAAACAAGACAGAACAGGAACATCACGGATATTCCAATACGTCCAAAAACCTTTCCGTTCAAATTTGAAGGAAGCCTCAGTTTTTTTGCCGCAGGAATTTCACGTTTTCCCGAAGGCATTTTTACAAGCGGATACACGCACACGGCGGTAAGAAATGTGCTTGAAAGTCCCGCTATTGAAAAAACCGCCATCTGCCTCATAAGAGAAAAAGGAGACGCCACAAGCACAAGGTAGCACAGTATCGTTGAAACGAACGAAAGCGAAAGTCCCTTGAAAAGCCTGTTCCTGACCTCAATTCCAGAGTTCAGCGCGGCGTTTCCCTTCCAGTTTATAAAATAGTGCAGGCTGTAGTCTATGCAGCTTCCAATAAGCGATGTTCCAAATACAAGCGTAAGAACGTGCATTTTTCCAAACACAACGACCGTCGCCATGAAGGCGGACGCAACGGAAACAAGGACCGACGCAACTGAATAAAAAATAGGAGAAGGCGTCCTGAACACAAAAAGAAGCACAAGCACTACGGCAAGTATTGAAAGCGAGGAAATAACGCTTATCTCACGCGAGGCGTTCAGCGAAGCCTTGTGGCTGTGGAATGGAGTTCCAGAAAACACTAGGCGTGTTCCGTCAGTTTCGATTTTTTCAGCCGCCACGTTTAAAAACTCAACTCCACTTTCCCTGCTTGCAAGGGCGGCGCCCTCCCTGCTCAAAGACGCGCGGATCATAACGTACCAAAGTTCTTCATCAACACCACGCACGCCAAGAGGCCTTGCCCTCGCCGCAAGAACGCCGTCCTTAAGGCTCATGGAAGTTCCCGACGCCTGCAGGTACGAAAGATAGTTTTCAAGCGCGGCCTCGCCAAGCATGAAAGGGTCTTCGTGGAGAGATGAAAGGTCTGTCATAGTGAACGCGCCATACACCTTGGAAAGCGCCGCCTGGGAAAAAGATTCAGCGCCGCCGTCTGAAAGAAGGAGCGAAACATCCTCGTCGCCAAGAAGGTTCAGCCTGTTTTTAAAAACAAAGTCCATCAGGTCCTTCATGGAATCCATGTCCTGATAAAGGGAAACATCCTCGAACTTTGAAGAATTCCTCATCATTCCGTAAAGATTTTCCGCCGCCTTCCTTGCGGCCTTAAAATCCTTGTTTGAAACCAGAATGAAAAGCGATTTTCCTGTCATCTGCGTAAGTTTTTCGTCGGCGGCGGAAAGCGCGTCGGCCATCACGGGCTTTGGCATCATGTTGAAAAGGTCTGAATCAATGCGTACCCTCATTCCCCTTGTAAAAAAAAACGCGGAAAACAAGACCACAAGAGCAAAATGATAAACCGCCCAGACCTTTAAGAGCGACCTATCTGAAAGTGAAGTAAGATTTTTCATCCTGGCTCAATTCCTCTGGAAATTTCTGTTCGGAAAAAATGTATTTTATAGAATCGCCCGAAGATTCGCTCATCAAAATACCGTCAATCTGCGCCCTGGAATCCAAGAATTTTCCCGAAACCTCAATGGAACCCAAAATCGACGCCACTGACAAATCCTTTGGAACAAGGCGCACGGTCCAGCCTGAAGAATTTCCGGAAAAGTCAGTGCTGAAGTTTTCAACAAGAGTCTTCTGGTCGCCTCTGAACATGGCGGAAAGGCTTTTTGATATGCTTGTAAAAATCTGGTTCTGAGAAGCGTCCATCACGGTCTTCTTTCCGTTTGGAAGCGTCTGGACGACACGGTCAAGCCCCACCGCCATTACGGACGGAAAAGGTTTTTCAGTCTTCCATACAATTCCAAGGTCGCTGAAAATAAAAATTCCAGACGACCTGAGCGTCCTGTTCACGGCGGAAATTGTTTTTTCCTGCAAGAACCTGCCCGTCATGTTCCTGTTTTCAGAAAGACTTCCACACACCGCCTCAAGCGAAACAGTATCGGCAAAGGTGGAAAATCCAACAACACAAAAAAAGATGAGGAAAATATTTTTTTTCATAAGAACGCACCCTTCATGGAACTGAGTATATCAAATTTCCACAGGAATATACATTGCGTTTTTCAAGCCCAAGGCTAATATTTATTCAAAAGTCTGAACAGTCCAAGATAAACCCCGATGACGCTCATCAAATCTTCCGAGGAAGCCATGTCCTGTCTGTATACCGCATATCGGACAGGGCTGAACGATGCGGCAAGAATTCCATTTTCTGCTACAATCAAATATTCCTGTTCCTCATCACGTATGAGCGACCTCATCGAAGACGCTGAATTTCCTGCAATTTTTGAGACAAGGACGTCAAAAACATTATCCCCTATGGAAAATCTTGCAAAAGTCGCAGGCAAGTCTTCGCCGGTCACTTTTGTATTGTCTATCGCCGAACCTATGTTCACAAGAAGAATCGGATCTATGGTCTTGAATTTAAATCTTTTTGGCATTCGCTTTATGCGTATGTTTGAAAAATTTCCTCTGGAACCAGAATAATCGTGAGTTTCGGCAAATATTCCGTGATAGAAAAGTTTTTCATCAAACCAATATGTAAATTTCACATTATTCTTTCTATCGCCATGAAAAACCGCCCCCTCGGTGCTGTACGGATTCAAAAAAGTGAGTTTTGTATCGAACGCGTGATGTATATAAGTAAAACCGGAAATTCTAAGATCTGTTTCTTTGAATTTCATTTTCCTGTCATTAAGCCCTATGTCGCCTTCAATTTCAATTTCAGGAATTTCAATAATGGACGGATTTTCCACCTTCATAGTTGTTCCAATCTGAAAAGAATCGGAAGCACAGGAATAGAAAAACAGTGAAATAAAAACAAATGATGCAAATGCTGTTTTTTTCATACAAACCTCTCTAATGTTGCGCTATATTTTCTACCGAAAAATGAGTACATTAAATTCTAACCTCGTATGTTGATGCGGAATAGAGTAGTTTCTGGTATGAACGGCTGTTGCGTATTTATAAGATTCCAATCCCAGCCTTTCCCAATATTCCCGATAGGAACCCCAAGTATCTTCACACCTTTCAAACCTAGATAAACATTCGCAGAAAGTTGCGTCGTATTATCTAAACCGAATGAGGCAAAGAGTTCTGGCTTGCTATAACCAAATTTCACGTATCCATTTAC
>JBHAFG010000030.1:0-43455 GCA_041855945.1 Treponema sp.
ATTCTTCCCCGAGTTTGACGGCAGAAAATTCAGCCTTGAGTCGGAGGAAGAAGTTCCTGGAAATCCCAAATATGTAAAAAAAATATACAGAAGGTGTAAATCTTTTTGATTCTTACTGGGCGCTTCCAACAAGGCACATCCATTCCGCCTCGCAGCAGAGTGTGTCGCCCACGTAAAGTTTTCCAGCCTGTTTTATCATCTTTGGACTTGTGCGAAGGAATTCTATCTCCATCCTAGCCCTGTCGCCAGGACGCACCTGGTTTCTGAATTTCACTTTATCAAGCGTGGCAAAGAAGAAAAGTCCGTCCGCAGGAACTATGTTCATGTATCGGAGGGCGGCTCCTCCCGCCTGCGCCATTGTCTCGCAGAGTATTACACCCGGCACTACAGGGTATTCAGGGAAGTGTCCCTTGAAAAAGAATTCATCTTCCGTAAAAACGTGTTCGCACACGCAGCCTTTTTCGTCGGCGGAAAGAATTTCGTCAACAAACAGGAATGGTTCCCTGTGCGGCAAAAGTGATTTTATATCTTTGGTCAAAGACATTGTTTTCTCCTAAGATTCTGTGTTTGGGGGCGTTGCGGGGGAGAATCCCCCGCTGGAGGGGGTAGGACGCAACGCAGTGCGTCCGAGGGGGAGGCTTCCCCCCCCTGTTTTATTTTACTTTCCTTACGATAATCGCGCCGTTGTGGCCGCCAAAACCAAATGTGGCCGACATCGCGGCGTCAACGTTCATCTGTATTCCCCTGTTTGGAACGTAGTCGAGGTCGCAGCCGGCCTCCACGTCTGGCTCGTCGAGGTTGATTGTAGCCGGCACGAAGCCTTCGTTTATCGCCTTTACGCAAATCATCGCCTCTATCGCGCCGGTCGCTCCAAGGCAGTGTCCGTGCATTGATTTTGTGGAGGAAATTTTGAGTTTTCTTGCGTTTTCCTCGCCGAATGATTTTTTTATCATGTTTGTTTCGCTAGGATCGTTCTTTCCCGTTGATGTTCCGTGGGCGTTGTAGTACTGGATTTCGGAAGGTTCCATTCCAGCGTCCTTCAGGGCGCGCGTCATGCACATTGATCCCACGATTCCATCAGGGTTTGGAGCGGTAAGGTGGTAGCCGTCGCACGAGGCTCCGTAACCTGCAACCTCCGCGTATATTTTTGCTCCGCGCGCCTTGGCGTGTTCGTATTCTTCAAAAACAAGGACAGCGGCGCCTTCGCCCATTACAAATCCGTTTCGTTTTTTGTCGAACGGTCGGCTTGCCTTTGCAGGATCTGAATCCCAGCCTGTTGAAAGGGCGTGGAGGACTTCAAACGATACAAGTCCGAACTGGTTTATCGTAGCCTCCGCTCCGCCAGTAAGGACAACGTCGCACCTTCCGTAGCGAACCATGTCGAGCGCGACGCCCATCGCGTCAGTTCCAGATGAACAGGCGGTGGAAACTGCCTGCACAGGTCCGTGGCAGCCGAATGAAATCGCGATGTTTCCGCCAACCTCGTTTGGAATGAGTTCTGGAATCGCCATTGGATTTGTCTTTACGCCGCCGGAATTCTGCATTGAGATTACGCTTGCCTCTGTAACTTCAAGTCCGCCTATTCCAACTCCGAGTATTACGCCAGTGTTGTCAAGAACCTCTGCGTTTCCCATGAGATTTGAGTCGTCAAGAGCCATCTTTGCGGCCGCCACTCCGTACTGAGTGAACCTTGCCATCTTTCTTGCGTTCGACTTGTCCATATAGTCTTCAGCGTTGAAGTCCTTGACCTCGGCCGCGTAATGAACCTTGTTTATTGATGCGTCAAAATGGGTGATTGGTCCTATGCCGCTTTTTCCTTCCTTGATTCCGTTCCATGTCGATTCAACCGAGTTTCCAAGTGGAGTTACCGCTCCCATTCCTGTGATTACTACACGTCTTTTTTCCATTTTCTGTTTCCTTAAAGTCCTTAGTTGTTTGATAAAAGTGAGTTTATTGAGTCAACGGTATTAACCGAAGCGCAAGTCCATTTTTCAGAGTATTCAGTGGCCTTCCAGAGTCCGCCAAGGACACGTCCAGGTCCAACCTCGATTACATTCCATTGGGAATCCGCGTCGCCTGAAATCTTGGATCCAAGAACCGCCTCTTCGTCAGTCCAGAGCACTGAATGAGTAAGGTGCAGCACGGCGGATTTTTTTGCCTCTTCGCCGCTTTCAACGAGTTTTCCAGTAACGTTGCTGAAAAGCGGAATTTTTGGGTCGGAAAAGTGCACGCCGGCAATCGCCTTTTCAAATTCGTCCGCAGCCTTCTGCATAAGTGGAGAATGGAAAGGTCCCGCCACGGAAAGCCTCAACGCCCGTCTGGCGCCAGCCTCGGTCGCGGCGGCCTCGACCTTTGTAAGAGCGTCGAAAGTTCCGCTTACAACAGTCTGCTTGTCGCTGTTCATGTTGGCGACGTACGAATCCTTTATTCCGCCCACGATTTCCTTTACTTTTTCAGGTGGAAGTCCTACAATCGCCGTCATTCCAGGAGCGTGCCCCTCGTTTGCGGCCGCGATTTCCTCGCAGACTTTCTGCATTATAAGCCCCCTCTGGCGGACGACTTTTACAACGTCCTCGAATGAAAGAACGCCGGCCGCATACAGGGCGGGAAATTCTCCAAGGCTGAACCCCATCGCCGCGGAAGGGCGTATTCCCTTTTCCTCAAGAACCGCCATGGTGGCAAGACTTGCGGTCGTGATTGCAATCTGGCTGTTGTCGCTTCGGCTGAGTTCAGGCTGTTCAGACTCCCATAAAAGTTTTGTAATGTTCACGCCTGTGATTTCGGCGACTTTATCGACAATCTTTCGTGCCGTAGGAAATGCTTCGCAAATATCCTTGAGCATGCCCGGTTCCTGTGCTCCCTGTCCAGGGAACAAAAAAGCAAATTTCTTTGACATAAGACCTCTAGTCATCCTGTTGGAATGACATTTTTTGTGATTTTGTCATAATTTACACTTTTTACGAGGGAATGGCAAGTGCGGGAATCGAACGCGCGTTTCAGGAAGTTTTACAATCTGGCCGCGGAGCGCGCTTCAACAAGACCGTATTCCGTAAGCAGGTGGTCCACGAAAAAATCGTTTTCAGAAAGAGGAATTCCCTTTGTTACGCATATTGTAAAACAGCAGCCGCAGAGGACGATTTTTCTGTCTGCTGGAAGACGCGCCAGGAACCTGTCGTAATCGCCCATGCCGCGCCCAAGCCTTGCACCCTCAAGATTGAACGCAAGTCCCGGAACAAGAACGAGCGTGTTTTCGGGAACAAGCGGCGGTTCAATAATCTGTAAATCTTCACGCGGCTCCTTTATTGAAAAGCAGTTTGCGTCGTCAAGCGCGTCTGAAAGTGCATTAATATAGAAAAAATCAATGAGTTTTTCCCCATTTGAATCAACACGCCTCATCCTTGGAAGTGCGACCTGTTTTCCGCCTTCAAGCGCGTTTTCAAGAATCGGACGAACGTCAAGTTCATCGAACATGGGCATGTAGCCAAGCACAAGCGGAGCGTTTTTAAACTCGTCGCTTTCGCACAGGCTTTTAAGCGCAGATTTTGAACACTCCTTCATAAGTTCTCCGTCCGCGCAAAAATCCTTAAGGGCGGTTCTTGCACGCTTTCTAAGAAACTTCTTCTGTTCAGCAACATCTTCAAACTGGTATATGTCTGGCGTTCCACACGGCATGAAGGAACTTTATATCCGTCTTTAAAAATTGTCCAGTGGCACGGCAAAATAAAATCTGGGGCATGGACTTTTACACGGCGCAATGCATGAACCCTGCGCCGCAGGACGCGGCGGAACTTCAAGAAATTTCGGACTTCAGAACACGGCGAATTTGACACGTTTTTCATTCCTGAGGTCGCACGATTTTACAACGCCATTTTCAAATCCGCGCATTGAGAAAGGACTTTTTTTAATATAGAATGTTCCTGTTTGGAGGACTTGATGGCAGACATTCGCATTTTCGACCCTGCGCCCGAAGGCACACCGGTGTCAAATTTCGTTCATCTTCACGTACATTCTGATTTCTCTCTTCTTGACGGATGCGCAAAACTCGACTCGCTGGTTCAAAGGGCAAAACAGCTGAACATGCCGGCGCTCGCGCTCACCGACCACGGAAATATGTTCGGCGTACTGAACTTCGAGCACATCTGCCACGCGAACGGAATAAATCCAATCGTAGGCTGCGAATTCTACGCCACCGAGGACCACACAAAAAAACAGAACACACGATACGGAAAACACAACTTCCACCTTATACTCCTTTGCCAGAACGAAACCGGCTACAAGAATATGTGCAGGCTGAACTCGCGCGCGTTCTGCGACGAAGGCGCGCTGTATTACGGACGGCCAAGAATAGACTTTGAACTTCTAAAGGAATACAGCGAAGGACTCATCTGTCTTTCCGCCTGTGTCGCAGGCGAACTTCCGCAGGCGGTTCTTAACGGAAACATGGAGGACGCGGAGGAAGTCGCAAAAAAATACAGGGATCTTTTCGGTCCGGACAGATACTACATAGAAATTCAGGACCACGGACTTCCAGAAGAAAGGGCGGCGGCCGAGGGAATGATAAAAATAGCGAGAAAACTGAACATTCCGCTTGTAGTGACGAACGACGTGCACTACATAACGCGCGAGGATTCCGAGGCGCAGTTCGCCCTGAACTGCATAGGACGAAAATCCCTCCTTGACGACCCAGAAAGCGCCGCAAAGAGCATGGGAGGCGCGAATAAAATTTCTGAATGGTACTTCAAGTCGGAGGAGGAAATGCGGCTCCTCTACCCCGATCTTCCGGAGGCGTACGAAAACACAGTAAAAATTGCAAATATGTGCGACCTTACAATCCACCAGTACACAACCCAGGAACTGAAGGACTGCCTTCCTCGTTTTGAACTTCCCGAAAAATTCAGAAGGCACGAGGACTACTCAAAAAATCAGGATGAATTTGTAAGGCACATCGTGGAGGAAGGACTTAAAAAACGCTACAGCGAAATAACCCCGGAAATTCACGAGCGCGCGGAATACGAACTTGGCACAATATTCAAGATGGGTTTTTCAGGCTACTTCCTGATTGTGTGGGAATTCATAAACTGGTCAAAGTCAACCTGGGACGACGTGAACAAAAAGCCAAAGCCATACATTCCGATAGGACCTGGACGCGGTTCTGGAGCAGGTTCTCTTGTTGCATACGCAATGGGAGTAACTGACATAGATCCGTTCCGCTTCAATCTGATTTTTGAACGTTTTTTAAATCCAGAGCGGGTTTCCATGCCGGACTTCGACGTTGACATGGACTTCGACTACAGGCAGGACATAATACAGCACACGCGGGACCTTTACGGAGATCCGCAGGTTGGACACATCGTTACGTTTGGAACATTGAAGCCAAAGAACTGTCTTGCGGATGTTGGACGCGTGCTGAACATTCCTCTTTCAATCGTAAACAGGGTGAAGGCGTGCATACCTGAATCTCCAAAGGCAAGGCTCAAGAACGCCTTTGAAGAACCCAACGAAAAATTTCCAGACGGCGGACAGCTTATAAAAGTCGCCGAAGATCCAATGGAAACAATCGGACTTCAGCCGCAGGTGTTTGAACGCTGGATAAACCTGTGCAAAAAACTTGAGGGAATGAACAGGAACACAGGACTTCACGCGTCGGGAATGGTAATCGGACTCACACCGCTTCCAGAATGGGCGCCAGTGTTCAAGGACGCAAAAACAGGCGAAGTAGCAGTGCAATACACAATGGACATAATAGAGCCATGCGGACTTGTAAAATTCGACTACCTTGGGCTAAAAACCCTCTCCCTCATACGATACGCCGAGGACATCATAAACAGGCACAAAAAACCAGAAGACCCTCCTTTTGTAACGGCGGAGGTAAGCGAAACAGATTCAGAAACATTCGACCTGTTCGACCAGGGAGACTCGGTCGCCGTATTCCAGTTTGAATCTCCAGGAATGCAGAAAATATTGAGGCAGGTAAAGCCAAGGTGCATAGAAGAACTTGTCGCCTTGAACGCCCTCTACCGACCAGGTCCTATGGACTACATTCCCCAGTACATAGACGGAAAATGGAAGCCCGAAACCGTGCACTATCCAGATCCATGCCTTGAAGACCTTTTAAAGGAAACATACGGCGTAATGGTCTACCAGGAACAGGTAATGCAGGTCTCCCAGAAAATCGCGGGCTTCTCGCTTGGAGGAGCGGACATGCTGCGACGCGCGATGGGAAAAAAGAAGCCTGAAGTCCTCATGGGAAAAAAGAAGGAATTCATCGAAGGCGCGATGAAGCAGGGATTCACCGAGCAGCACGCGGCGGACATTTTTGAAATAATGGTTCCATTCGCAGGCTACGGATTCAACAAATCGCACGCCGCCGCATACACGGTGCTCGCCTACCGCACGGGCTGGCTCAAATGCCACTATCCCGCAGCATTCATGGCGGCGAACCTTACAAACGAACTTACATCGACTGACGGAGTTCCACAGTACATCGCAGAATCAAAGCGCATGGGACTTGAAATAGTTCCTCCCGACATAAACAAGTCTTACTCCGAATTCGACGCCGTTGACGGAAAAGTAGTGTTCGCCTTCAGGGGCATGAAGGGAATGGGAAAAGAAGCCGCAGACGCGATCGTCCGAGAACGCGAGGCGAACGGTCAATACAAATCTTTCATGGACTTCCTTGAACGCTGCATTCCACTGCAGGAGGTTTCAACGGACGCAGAAAGCGGAAAAGTCTCAAAAAAATCCCTGGTCAACACAAAGGCGGTTGAAGTCTGCGTAAAGACGGGCGCGTTCGACAGGCTTGGACAGAACCGGTCCACACTGCTTTTAAACATGCAGGACGCCATAAAATACGTGAACGACAAGAACAACGGAACGGACAACGGACAGGGCGACCTTTTTGGCGACACCGACGAAAAAGTATACGCGGACTTCCAGTTCAAGGAAGTTCCAGACCTTCCTACAATGGAAAAACTCAACCTGGAGATGGAAGTCATTGGCTGCTACGTTTCAGGGCATCCGCTTGACGACTACGCCACAACAATCAAAAACTGCGTTACACTCACATCGGCGGACATGGCGCGGGCGGCACAGGAAGCGGCCGCGGAAAAAGCGGCGCTCGCATCAAGCGGAGCGAACTTGTGGGCGAACAGGAATTCTGGGAAAACATACACCGTGCTTGGATTCCTCCACGACCTCCGTGTAATACGCACAAAAAAAGGCGCCGGACCTGAAATGGCGTTCGCAAAACTCCAGGACTATTCAGGCGAAATGGATCTTACATTCTTCCCAAGCGTATGGAACGACAAGATGGACAAAAATACAAACCAGGTAGCAAAGGAAGGACTTTACAGAAAACTTAAAGACCAGACCATATGCGCGTTCAGGGGAAAGGCGGAATCCCGCGACGGCACGGAAGAATCGGAATGTTCGTTCATAGTCGAAAGCATGGAGGACATAGGCTCGCTCAAGGAAAAATCAATACAGGAAGTGCACATAGACTTGAGCGCGGACTTTTCTGACGAACGCTCGATTTCAGAAATTAAAGAATTTTTATTTGAAAAAACCGGCTCCTGTTCAGTATATTTTCATTTAAAGACTTTGCAGGGACCGTACATAGTCAAGGGAAACCAGCAACTTCTTGTGGCCTCCGACCCGGACACGCTGAACAGGCTTTCAGACCTTCCGCTTGTAAAAAAAGTCTGGACGGCATGAAAACTTAAAGACCGTCGTGTAAAAAAACGCGGCACGTGGCGGCACGGAAAACGCCGGACGCCATGCACAAAATTTCAGGAGAATTAAAATGCGCACCCTTTTTACATATCTTTCAACGGTGGTTTCGCTCTACACCACGGCCTGCTTCACAAGAATCATCATAACGTGGTTTCCAGGAGCGGAACGCTCAAAACTCGGCCACGTGCTTGGAGCAATATGCGATCCGTGGCTGAACCTCTTCCGACGCTTTCCGCTAAGGCTTGGCGGACTTGACTTTACGCCTATGATTTCAATAGGAATCCTGAGCCTCATATCCTCGCTTTTAAAGAACATCTCCATTACAGGAAGAATATACTTTGGCGGAATCCTTGCAAGCGTTGTAAGCCTAGTCTGGTCCGTGTTTTCAACGCTGGGTTCCATATTTCTTTTCGCCCTTGTAATAAGGCTCATTGTAATGGCGTTCTCTAAAAAATCCACATACTACGACTCGCCGTGGACACGTTTCGACGACTCCGTAAGCCCTATCGTATACAAACTTTCAAGACCGTTCTCAAAGGGAAAATCCATAAGTTACAGGACCGCCCTTATCGTATCGTCCGTAATGTGCGCGGTTCTTCTGTTCGCAGGAAATTTACTTGTGGGACAGCTGGTAAGGCTGATTGTAAAAATGCCCATATAAAGCCGGCTAAAAAGCGCAATGAAACTGGACGAAATAAAATCTCCACTGTCATCACTGCAGGGCGTAGGTCCCGCCCTGTCAAAGGCGTTCTCAAAACTGAATCTTTTTACTGTTGGAGACCTTTTAAAATTCTATCCAAAAGACTATGACGACAGGCGGAACAAAAACCTCCTGAAAGATTTTGAAAGGGCGAAGGTCCATACAGTCGCAAAAGTTGAATCCCACGAATGGTTCGGATTCGGCAGGATGAAGACCCTAAAAATACACATAACGGACGGAAGCGCGAACGCCGCCCTGATATGCTTCAACCGTCCGTTCATGCAGAACGCGCATCCACAGGGAAGCATAATGTCCGTTACGGGAACATTCTTCTTCAAATACGGAGAAATCCAGTCAACCTCGTTCGAGGCGGTAAAAATCGCCGACGAAGGAAAACTGTCAGACTTTGAAAACATCAAACTTCCAGACTCCGCGATTCTTCCAATATATCCGCTTACCGAAGGACTTACACAGACCGCCGTAAGAAAGACTGTGAACCACGCGCTGAACCAATACAACAGGGGAATCGAAACAGAAATTCCAGAGCATCTCATGAGGGAGCGGAACATACTTTCAAAGTCCGCCGCGCTCAAAAACATACACCAGCCCGAAAGCCTTTCCATGCTGAACGCGGCAAGACAGTCCATAATATACGAGGAACTTTTCAATTTTCAAAAAACAATCGCACAGAGGGCGCTGCGGCACAGGGGAGAAGTCCCGGACGCCGAAATAGAATTCCTTGAAAATCCAGATGGAACAAAAAAAAGCGCGGCGGAAAAAGACTTAAAAAGCGAACCAAAGGACTTCAAAAAGGAACTTTCGCCGCTGCAGTTAAAACTGTACGAAAGCCTTTCGTTCGACCTTACAGACGACCAGAAATCCGTGATACTCCAGATGAACCTTGACATAGACAGGGGCTACCTTGAACGCAACCAGATTATAGTGGGCGGTCCAAACGGAAAGATTCCCTTTACAATGCAGCGGCTTCTCCAGGGCGACGTGGGTTCTGGAAAAACACTCGTGGCGTTCTTCGCCTGCCTGAGAGTCCTCAACTGGAAGGGACAGTGCGCCTTCATGGCGCCTACAGAAATACTTGCCAGGCAGCACGCAGAATCCGCCGCAAAACTCCTTGAATGTCTTGGCGTAAAGGTCGCCTTCCTTACAGGAAACGTAAAATCCTCAGGACGCCGGGAACTGCTCAAGGCCCTGAAAGACGGATCGCTTGACATAGTGATAGGAACGCACGCCCTTTTCAGCCAGGACGTTCGGTACAAGGACCTGCAGCTTGCGATAATAGACGAACAGCACAGGTTCGGCGTGGTGCAGAGGGAATTGATTGTAAACAAGGGAAGACGTACGGAAAAATCAGAAAACATCTCCACAACATACGAACCGCACCTCCTTATGATGAGCGCAACGCCGATTCCACAGACGCTAGCCCTTACAGTTTTTGGAGACCTTGACGTGTCCACCATAAAAACCATGCCGAAAGGACGGCTTCCAGTACAGACCTACCTTGTAAAAGAAGGCAACGAAAAAAACGCGTACAAGGCCGTGCGCGAAGAACTAAAAAAAGGACGCCAGGCGTATTTTGTATATCCTGCTATAGACGGAGAAAACGCGTCAAAAAACCTGAAGAACGTAATGGACGCGTTTGAAAACCTCTCCAAAAACGTATACCCCGAATTCCGCGCCGCCCTGCTACATTCAAAAATCGACGAGGAAGAACAGATACGCGTGTTGAAAGAATTCCAGAGTGGAAAAATACAGGTTCTTGCCGCCACAACTGTAATAGAAGTTGGAGTCGACGTTCCTAACGCCACCTCGATTGTAATAGAAGCCGCCGACCGGTTTGGAATGGCGCAGCTGCACCAGCTGAGGGGAAGAGTTGGACGCGGAAGTGAAAAATCCTACTGCTACCTCATATATTCCGACAAAATCACTGAAACTGGAATAGAACGCATGAAAGTGCTGAGGCAGAACACCGACGGATTTTTCATAGCGGAACAGGATCTTAAACTTAGAGGCCCCGGCGAAATAAACGGAACTGTACAGGCGGGGGAACTTGAACTTGGACTTTCAGACCTGGAGCGCGACAAGGAAATACTTGTAAAGGCAAGATACGACGCGTTCAGCCTTGTAAAAAAACGCCTGCATGAAAAACAGTAATTCAGGCAGGCGCTCTTACACACAGGCAATAAAGGCAGTACAGAATCCTACAGAAAGACCCTAGGCGACATACACCTCAAGACGCCTTGCCCTGTGAGGCTGCTGCATCCTTACCAGGGCCCTGTTTTCAATCTGGCGAACCCTTTCCTTTGTCAGGTGGCAGATGTTTCCAATCTCCTGCAGCGACATAGGTTTTTCAACGCCGATTCCGTACCTCATCTTGAGAATCGCAGCCTCCTTCGGCTGCAAGGTGTCTATAACCCTGTTGATTTCCTCGTGCATGGACTCTTCCATTACATCGTTTTCAGGAAGATTGTTGACGTCAACAACATATTCTCCAAAAGTCTTGTCGTCCGAATCATTTCCAACAGGAGCGTCAAGGCTCGCCATCTCGCGCGAAATATAAACCATCTCGCGGACGTGCGACTTGTCCATGTGAAGCATCTTCGCCACCTCCTCGAATTCCTGGTCCTCAGAACGTCCGCCCTGAATAGACTTCCGCGCGCCCTCAATCTTTGCAAGTTCATTCATCCTGTTTGAAGGAAGCCTTATCGCCCTTCCCTTCTCGCCTATCGCCTTCAAAATGCTCTGGCGAATCCACCATACAGCATACGAAATGAAATGATATCCACGCTCAACGTCGAATTTTTCAATCGCAGTCAAAAGTCCTATGTTTCCCTCGCTTATGAGGTCGGTAAGGTCAAGCCCGCGGTTCTGATATTTTTTTGCAACGTTCACGACAAACCTCAAGTTCGCACGCACAATCTTTTCTTTCGCGGCCCTGTCGCCGTTTTTCGCCGCAAGCGCGAGCGAATTTTCTTCTTCTCTGGCCAGCAAAGGAATCCTGTTAATCTCTTTCAAATACATTCCCAAAACACTTTCGTCCTTCATAAAATCCTCCAGAATCTCTGATTAACATTTAATATGCAAGAACCGTGCCAACTTTTTTCACATGGCGGCGGAACCCATGCACCCATTCGGCCTTCCGCGGCCCGCCAAGGGCTCGGTCTATGGCGGCTTTGACAGTCAAAAACGCCGCCATATCCTGCTTCGCACCGCTGCACGCCGTCGCCGGCGGCTCAATAAAAACTGCGGCGCAGTCCACCCTCCAAAAAGCGGGTAATTTTTCCCCTGTAAAACGCAGGATATTCCTCCATGGGTAAAATTTACCCGTAAATTTTCAAAAATTACAAAAAAAGTGCCAAAAAGACAAATTTATTTGACGTTCCACGTGTTTTTTCCTTATATTTATAGCAAAGGAATTCCAAAAATTCCTTTGGACAAAACAATTTACAATTGGAGCGTAGAATAAATGACAGTAAAGCCATTGGCAGACAGAGTTCTGGTTAAAAACGACCAGGCAGAAACAAAGACCGCAAGCGGACTTTTCATTCCAGAGGCGGCGCAGGAAAAAACACAGACAGCGGTGGTAGTCGCGGCGGGACCTGGCACTGAAGAAGAAAAAATCACAGTGAAGGCCGGCGACAGAATCATGTACGACAAGTACGCTGGAACACAGATAAAAATTGACGGCGTGGACCACCTCATCGTAAAGATGAGCGACATCATCGCGGTAATCGAATAGCCGCGACACGTTCAGAAACAGAAGGGGGGAAACAGATTTCATGGAAATCCGTCCCCCCCCCTTTCTGTTTCTGAACTCTATCTTGAAGCCCTTATCCTGTTCATAAGAAGCCTTGAATCTGCGTTCGTCCTGTCAAGCGTAAGGGAATATTCCGCGCTGCGCCTTGCGTTCTTCAAATCTCCCTGAATAAAATATATTTCAGCCATGCGCCTCATAATTTCGGACTTCACCTTCAAATTCGCGCACCTTCCAAAAGTGCTTCCGTAAAGGGAAAGCGCCCTGTCCTTCTGCGCCGTGGAACTGTATATCATAGCAAGGTTCATGCACGAAGTGTCCGATGCCATCGGGCTTACAGGTCTTTCCTGAGTTCCAAAACCATGCTCATACACCAAATTCTCGTATAAAAGAATCGCGTCGTCCGCCCTGTCGTTCAGAGCGGAAAAATACGCGCCATATTCAAGGGCAACCGGATCAAGTTCGTGAAGTTTTTCAATCAAATTTTCAAAGAAGAAGCCGTCGTTTTTAACGCCGAACCCCGCCTCAACGTACCTGTAAAAAATACGCCACGCCTCGTCCTTTTCTCCGTTCAACAAAAGATAACTCAACGCATAGTCCAACATCAGGGCGGGATACACGGATGGAGAAAGCGCGTTTTTTTCAAGTATGTTCCAAAGGTCGGCCGCCTTCTGCTTCTGGTTCAAATCGGTCGAGGTCTTGTAACGCAGGTCAAGTGAAACAATATAAAGGAGCGGGTCCCTGGTGCGCGAAAGACTTTCCTCTATGCGGAGGACTGCATCCGAAAGCGGAATCTTTACACGGCTGTCGTAACGCTCCATGTCAAGGCTTGGAAGCGCGGAATCTGAAAGCTGAAGCTGCACAAAATCCCTTTCCGCCTCAAGGCTGGATCTGTACGCAAAATCCACGTAAAGAGAAAGGGCAGGAACATAATCGGGCCACTCATTGACGGCGAACAAGAGAAGATTCCTAGCCTCGTCGTAATTCTGGTTGTCCAAGGCCCAGCGCGCGCTGTTTGTAAAAATTACGTTCGATTTTTCCGCAATCTCACCGCTTCCCAAAAGCCAGCCGCCGGGAGTTTTTTCAAGCGAAGAAATATACGCCCTGCGCACCGCCTCAGCACCCTCCTCGTCCTTCAGGGACGTGTAGGCGTCTCCTTCAAGAATGGCGACCGCTCCCTCAAGATGTGATTTTTCAGACCTGTTCGTCTTGTTCGCCGCAAGTTTCCTTGCAGTTTCAAGATATCCAACGCAGTCTCCAAAGCGCCTGGCGTCATACATCACAAGCGCCCAGAAATACGAATCCCTTGCGTCGTAAACTTCTGACGGACGTATTTCCGCCGCCCCCTCATACGCGCCCTTTGAAAGAAGCAGCAGGGCGCAGTTCCTGAGCCACGAATTGTCACGGCTTCCTACATACGCGTCAAAATAAATTGGATAGTATTCTTCAGATCTGAACACGCCCCTTGTGTCGCCAGAGCCAAGCCTTGAAAGAACATCCTTCAACGCCGCCTCGGAATATACAGAGCCGTATTTTGTTCCCTGAAGTTTTTTTGCACATTCAAGCGCCTCCAAGGTCCGTCCCTGCCGCAAAAGAAAATTTGAATAAACCGCGCGAAGTTCAGGGTTTTCTGGATTTTTTTTAAGGGAACGCGACAGAAATTCCTGAGCCCGCTGATTTTCGTCGCACTGCCTGTAGCGTCTGAAAATTCCAATCTGCGCCCATGAACTGAAAGCGTCCTTTTCGATTTTTGAAAGTTCCTGGACCGCCTCCCTGTAAAGACGCTGGTTTATGAGCGCATCTATTCCGTCAAGGCTTGAGTTGAACGATTTTCTGTCGGATTTAAGTGAACACGAGGCTGAAAAAAATAAAAAAGGCAGAAAGCACAATGCAAGTAGAGTTCCGCCGTGTCTTCCGCCTTTTTTCATAACACCTCGCACATGGGCGATTTGAACAGTTATTTCGCCAAATCTTTGCTTATTTTATCGAGCACCGCGTTTGTAAACCTGTGCGAATCGTCCGCACCGTAACTTTTTACAATTTCCACAGTCTCGTCTATCACGATTGTTGACGGAGTGCTTTTCTGGTAAAGCATTTCGTAGACCGCGCTCCTCATCACGGACAGGGCAACCTTGTTGATTCTGTCAATGCTCCAGTTTTCAGAAAGGTGCTTCTGTATGAGAGAGTCGATTTCCTCTATGTTTTCAACAGTTCCCTTTACAAGAAGCCTTGCAAAGGTGAACATCTCGGATTTTTTTGAAGGTTCAAGCCCCTCAAAAAGCCTGTACTGTCCGTCATTCAAGAAATATCTGACTCCGTTCACAGGAACAGGCTTCTGGTTTTCATCAAGAACCTGCTCCCTTGAATCGTCGCCTGAAAGTTCATCCTCGTTCAAATCCCTTTCGATCCACGAAAAATCAAGGAGGTCGTCTATGTCAATTCCACCCACAGACCATGAATAAAGGGCCTGGAAAGCAAGTATTCGTCCAATTCTACGCGACATCTTTTTTCCTTAAAACTATTACCAAGAAAGCAGTTTTGAAAGTTCCGCGTCAGTCTTTTTCCGATCAACGTTCGCAGGAGTGTCAAGTTCAGCGGAAATTTCCTGCGCCGCCTTTTCAAGATACTGCATCCTCTTCTGCTGTCCGATGACGTTCTTTATGTAGTCGTACACCGTGATTGTAGTGTCCGGCTCGACAACGTCGGAAAGACTGAGCATTTTAGCAGAATATTTGTTTGTAATCGTATAGAACAGAAATCCGCCTTCCCTTTCGTCCATCGGAGAAATCCAGCCCTTGTCGTGGGTGAATATGTCAAGAAGAGTTCCGTAACTTACACCAAGCTGCTGCGCGCTCAACTCGCTCTTGTTCACAAGAGCCTCACCAGCCTGAAAAAGCGAGCCTTCCTTCTTTGAGTCCACGGAAAGCTGGTTTGTTGTGATTTTCTTTCCCTTGAGTTTGTTGTAAAGTTCGTCTGCCTTTACGCGGGCATTTTCGATGTTCGCCCCGGCGGGAACGCTCACGATGTAGAGCTTCAGCATATCGTTCCATACAAACGAAGTCTTGTTCAACTCGTAGTGGCCGCGTATTTCCTCGTCGCTGGCCGCCACCGCGGCAAGTTCATTCTGCCTTTGAGAAAGGATGTACTGCTGCGCAATCATCTGGGACTTGAGGTAGGCCTTGTATTCAGAAACGGACATTCCCGCCTGCTGCCTCATGTATTCGTCAAGAGACATATTCGTCTGCTGTCTTACGATTTCTTCAAATTCCTGCTCGCCAACCTTTCTTCCGATTGACTGCGAGACAGTCTGAAGGAAATATTCCTGGGCCGCGCTGTCCGTGACCGTAACACCAGCCTTTGAAGCCGCCTGAAGAACAAGTTTCTCCTGGATCATGGCGCCAAGAACCTTCTTCCTGTCTTCCGCTGAAAGAACGCCACCCCTCTGCTTCTGGTACACGTCAACCCTGGTCTTCAACTGTCTTACAGTGATCGACTCGTTTTTGTTCAGTTTTACAACGGCAAGAACCTGAAGGTCCGACTGGGCGAACATTGCACCCGCCGTAAAAATCATCATAAATGCAAGGGCGATTTTTTTCATATCCTGTTTTCCTTATCCTTATCAATTATAGCGTCACACTACGTTTTAAAAGTTTTCTAAAACCAAAAGGTTACATGGTTTACCGACTATTCTAATACAAAAAACTCCTATGAACAATGAAATAAAATTCATTTGTCAAAATCTTTTGCACATTCGCCGTCAAAGTGGAAGTCCTCCGCTTATCGTTGCCCGGATTCGCCTTACGCCGGCGGAAGAGGACTGCTCCTTTTCTATCTTGAAGTCGCCAATCTGGGCGGTGTGCTGAACGTGAGGACCTCCGCATACTTCCTTGGAGAACCAGTCCGTCTTTGGATTTTTTCCAATGGTATACACCTTAACCTGCTCGCTGTACCTGCTTGAAAAAAGCGCGATCGCTCCTTCCCTGCGCGCATCCTCAAGGCTCATAACTTCCATTGAAACAGGAAGATCTTCCCTGATTTTTTCGTTCACAATCGCCTCGACCTTCTGTATTTCTTCCTTTGTCATCGGGCGTTCAAACGTGAAGTCAAAACGCATCCTTTCGTTGTTTATGTTAGAGCCCTTCTGAGCCACGCTTTCTCCAAGAACCTCAAGAAGCGCCTTCTGTAAAAGATGAGTCGCCGTGTGGTACTTTGTTGTAACGTCGGACTGCTCTGCAAGACCGCCCTTCGCCTTTCCGGCGTCAAGCGACTTTGACGCTTCCTGATGCTTTTTTTCAGCCTCCTTGAAGCCCTCGACGTCGACGGTAAATCCGTTTTCCGCGCCCAGTTCCTGTGTAAGTTCAAGGGGATATCCGTATGTTTCGTAAAGGTTGTATGCGACCTTTCCAGATATCGTCTTCTTTGGATTTTTCATAAGGTTTGGAAGAAGCTTCTGGAATTCAGCCTCGCCCTTTTTTAGCGTGAGGCGGAATTTTCCTTCTTCCGCGGCAAGTTCCCTGCATACCTTCGCTGAATTTTCTTCAAGTTCAGGGTAAGCCGTCTTGAAATTCTGAACCACCACATCCGCTATCTGTGAAAGAAAATCGTCTTCAAGACCGAGTTTCATTCCATGACGGACGGCACGGCGTATGAGCCTTCTTAGAACGTAGCCCGCGCCGACGTTTGACGGAACGACACCCTTCTGGTCGCCGAGTATGAACACCGAGGCGCGGACGTGATCCGCTATTATGCGAACGCTCTTGTCCTTTTCCGCGTCAGTTCCGTATGAGTATTCTGAAAGTTCTTCTATCCTTTTGATTATCGGCTGGAACACCTCTGTAAGATACACCGAGGTTTTTCCCTGAAGGATGCAGTTTGTCCTTTCAAGTCCCATTCCCGTGTCAACGTTCTGTTTTGGAAGTGGAACGAGCGTTTTTTCGTCAACGCGGTTGTACTGCATGAAAACATTGTTCCATATTTCAAGCCAGTTCTTTGAGTCCGTGCCCTTGTTTGAGCCTTCCGGTGGAAGCCCCTCGCCAACCCAGTAAAAAATTTCCGTGTCTGGACCGCACGGACCTGTAGGACCTGCCGCCCACCAGTTGTCCGAGGCGGGAAGATAGGCTATCTTGTCCTCAGGCATTCCGTTTTCCTTCCAGTATGACGCCGCCTCCTCGTCGCGCGGAGCGTTTTGGTCGCCCGCAAAAACTGTTACGGAAATTTTACGCGGGTCAAGCGCAAGCCATTTTGGACTTGTAAGAAATTCGTATGAAAATGCAATCGACTCTTTCTTGAAGTAGTCGCCAAGCGACCAGTTTCCAAGCATTTCAAAGCAGGTGAGGTGGCTTGGGTCTCCAACCTCGTCGATGTCGCCCGTCCTCACGCACTTCTGATAGTCTGTAAGACGCGTTCCGGCCGGGTGCCTCTCACCCAAAAGATACGGAACAAGCGGATGCATTCCGGCGGTCGTAAAAAGGACTGACGGATCGTTTTCTGGAATCAGGGACTGCCCTGAAATTTCAACGTGATTTTTGCTCTTAAAAAACTCAATGTATTTTGAGCGTAGTTCGTTTGCGGTCATAATGAGACACTTTAGCACAACGCCATATTTTTTTCAATTAAAGCCTAAGTCCTGATTAACGCGCGGCCCTTACTCCCAGTTTGGCTTTTACACCTGGTTCCACCTAGTTTTCGCCCTTTCTGAACGAAAGGCGTTTTCCTTCCGCGGCGAACACAGTGTCGGGCGCGATTCTTACAGGAGAAAGCGTAAGTCCGTCCTTGAACACCTTTGTTTCAACAGTCTGCTTCTGGTTGCGTCCACGCGCCGGAACAACCGTCTCCTCTGTCCTGAAACGCATTGCGTACGCCTTTCCAAGAAAGGACGTTTCGCCCCTGCTCCTGAACTGTATGACTGGAAAAGACGCCACGGTTGAAATCACGTAGATTCCAGTTTCCTCTCCTTCTGAAGTCTGAATCCTGTATCCGTTGTGCTCGAACGTGTATACGTTCCTGTCGTCGTCAAGCCATGTCTTCTGCTGAGTGAGGACCTTTTCAAATTCGTCCGAGACCGGGCTTTTCTGCGCGTCGCCGAACACGTTCTGGAACGACATCTTCCTGTAAGTTCCGTCCCACTGGTTCGATTCCTTTATGACCATGTTTCCAACGTCGTCCCTTACGTGTATGAAAACTTCGTTCACGCCTGTAAGCATTATGTCGAACCTTCGCTTCATGCTCGCAATGATTGAATTTACAGTCGAAAGATATATTCCGCTCCGTCTTAAAGACGAGTCCTCCCACGAATACACGCCCTCCGTGTCGTCGGAAAGAAGTATTACCTCTTTGTTTTCGTAGTCAAAATATATGTAGTTGGGATTTGCGGAATCTGTGGACGCCTTGTACCAGAATCCGCTTAAAAACTGCGCGAAAGTTTCAACGTTTCCGTTCTGGATGCGTGAAAGTTCCTTTGCCGCAAGCCTGTTTCCTGTAACACGAACCTGGTTGGTCTGAACGTACATTCCCTTTTCGGAGTTCCAGCTGTATTCCGTCTGGACCTGCGTTATTCCTACAGAGGAAGACTGTTCCTCGCTCCTGTCGGAACTGTAAACCCACACAGTGTAGTTTTTTCCCTGCGCCTGGGAAAGTTCATACGCCTCGGAGCGTTCTGTCTGCTGTATGAAAATAGTTCCGTCCGACGAAAAACTTCCGATGTTTACAAGCTCCACGTTTCCTCGCCTGCGCCTGCACAGGAACATCTTTAAAACCTGGTCGCCGTCGGACTTCACTCCCTGGTATACAAGCGCCATCCTGTGGTCGCCTATCATGTCTATTCCGTTGTATGAGAATGTCCTTGTCTTTGATATTTCCGTTGTGATTTCCGCCGAGCGTTCATACGTGTTGCTTTCGGCGTTGTACAGTCCCACAATCAAAAAAAGATAGGGAAAGCCGGCCTTTCTTACAGCGATGATCTGGTCGTCGAACGCGTCTCCGTCAAAATCAACTGTAAGGGTTGAAATCAGGGTTTCCGTAGGAAGAAGCGGAACAAAGGAAGTCTGCGCTCCGCCCTCGCCATACGCGTTTCCATCTCCGGAAGAACCCTCTGTGTCGGACGGGGCGACCGGCGTTACAATCTGCGGACGGACGGGCGCGTTTTTGTCAGAAAAAAACATCCTGTTCAATGCAAGAAACACTACAAGTCCAAACGCAATAAGCGAAAAAAAAGCCACGACGATTTTCGTTTTCATACCGAGAACTATACTTGATTTTTTAATAGTAGGAAAGCGGATTTTATTTACACATTTTTATTTGAAACCTTTACGTTTCATCGTTATTTTTAAATGTATGGAAGAAGTTATTGAAGTTGAACAGGACAGAAGCCTTTCCATTATTTCGCCCGGCGGAAAAGAACTCAAGGTTGATTCCGACTTTTACAAGATGGCTTTTCAGTTTCAGGAAATAATGATGATTTACGAAAGTGCAATCAGGCAGATTGAAACGAAACTTGAAATTCTGAACAAGGAATACAAGGTTACAGGAAGGCGGAATCCGATAGAAACAGTAAAATCAAGGATAAAGTCGCCGGACAGCATCGCAAAAAAACTTGCAAAGAAAAAACTGCCTGTAACATTCGAGGCCATGACGGAAAAACTGAACGACATAGCGGGAGTCCGCGTGATATGCCCGTACATCTCCGACATCTATACAGTCCGCGACATCCTCTTAAAACAGCCTGACATCACTACGGTCGAAGAAAAAGACTACATCGAAAATCCAAAAGATTCAGGATACAGGAGCCTGCACGTAGTTGTCGCGATTCCAGTGTATCTTTCACACACGGAACACAGCGTGAACGTGGAAATACAGTTCAGGACGATAGCGATGGATTTCTGGGCGAGCCTTGAACACGAACTTAGATACAAGACAAGCACAAAAATACCTGAAAGCATAAGGCGTGAACTCCGCCACTGCGCCCAGACGATAGCCGACACGGACAGGGAAATGGAAGAAATCGCGATTGAACTTCAGGCCCTCGACTGAAACGTAAAACCTGAAGGCACGGAATCTAAAAACACGCCGCACGCGTTAAAAATCATCTTCCGCCGCGTAATTTTCCGCGTGAGATGAAGTCCATTCCACGAGTCTTTTTCCGCGGAACGGAAGCCTGGTTTTCAGACGAACGTTTTTTTGAAGACCGGACGGTTTTTCTTGGGTCATTTACGTTCCTGCGTCCTTTTCCCGCGCCCTCTTTTACAAACTCAAGCCAGTTTTCAGGCTCTGGAACATCAAAGCGCATCTTTTCGCCCGTGTATGGATGCACAAAGGCGAGCGTCCGGGCGTGCAGCGAAAGCCTTCCAAACGGATCGGATTCCGCCCTGTACGTTTTGTCTCCTGCAAGAGGATAGCCCCTTGAGGCAAGGTGCACGCGTATCTGGTTTTTGCGCCCCGTATCAAGCGAAAGTTCAAAAAGCGTGAAAAACCTTCCCCTGCACAGCACCCTGTATTCCGTCCTTGCCCTTACAGTATTGAACCCAGACCCGCCGTGTTTTTCTGCGCCCGCGCGCATTGAGGCGGAAGAGCCTGCGTGTTTTTCAGGGGCGGACTTTGTGTTTTTTTCAGGAACAAATCCAAGGTTCTGCGAGTTGTACGCAATCTCGTCTTCTATTACGCCTGAATCTGTGATTGTACGGGAAGCGTCGGATGGATTTTCCGCCACCGCCCTGTAAACCCTCTCAAGGACGATTTTATGCCAGCCGTCCATGATTTTTTTCTGCGCCTGCTCCGTCATGGCGAACATCATCACACCGGAAGTATCCCTGTCAAGCCTGTGCACGGCAAAAGGTCTGTGTTTCTTTGAATACGTTCCCTTTTTACGTAAAATTTCTTCAAGAAGGGATTCCGCCGTACGGGATGCGCTTCCAGGATAAGAAACTGAAAGAATTCCCTCTGCCTTGTATATAACGCACAGGGCGGAATCCTCATACAGAATCCTTATCCGTTCTTTTTTTGATGGCGTTTTTTCTTCAACGCCGTTTTCATTCTTCATGTGTCAACGCTCCATAAAAACAATGCTAAAGACAGTTCCGAGAAAGACCCTGCACCAGGCTTTCAAGATTCACATTGGAACATTCCTCCGAAACGTCGACGCTTTTTGAAAACCTCAGGTAATACAGGAAGCACCTTACGTTCTCAGGTTTTTCTCCAAGCATCAGCGAAACCGCCTCCCTGTAAAGCGCAAGCTGACCGTAGTAAAGTTCAGGTCTTACAGTCTGGCCCGTCTTGTAGTCAACGACAGTATACGTTCCATCTTGATTTTGGAACAGCAGGTCCACCGTTCCCTTGACGATTTTTGAACCGATTCTGCTTCTGAACGGAAATTCAGTCCTGCAGAACGAATTTAATTTTGCATGGCGGGATTTTTTTCCAAGTTCCGACGAGGCGAACGCGGATGCCATCCTTGTACAGGCGTCCTCGATTTTTTTAATGTCGCCCGCGCTTCCACGCAGGGCGTAAACCTCGCGTTCCGAATAAAAAGGCTGAGTTCCATTTACAAAGGCTTCCATGTATGAGTGCGCGATGTTTCCAAAATTGCTGAAACCAAACTCGCCCGAAGTCTTTTCAACAATCTCGTTTATCTCAAAAAACGGCACGTCCTCTTTTTTTACGCCTGAATCCGCTTTGTAAGACTCCGCGATGTCGGTGTAATGCTTTGAGGAATCCGTGCAATGCTCCGCGCAGATACCGTTATGCTCCGAAATGTCGGTGTACCGCTCCGCGCCGCCAGTGTAAGAGTCCGCGTGATTTTCCGTGCAGGAATCCGCGCCGTCAAAGTCCGCGCAGGGTCTAAAATCTTCGGACGCAGTTTTACGCGCAGAAAAAACATCCTGCACGCCGTCTCCGTAAACCCTGCTCGGACTTACGTATCTGGACTCGGGGAACTCCTTTTTTACAAGCAGGGCGTTCCTGTAATGGCCGCCGCCTTCAATCTCCCTTAAAAGTCCAAGCCGTTCGGAAAATGTATTGCGCCTTTTTCCAGCCGCGGAGGAAAGTCCACGCCGTACGGGAAGAATTTCTTCAACGTCATACGGTTTTTCCTCGCTGTCGATGTACGAATTGAAGAAAGGTTCCATGACGCTGAACATCGTGTCCACCTTTCCTGAATTCAGCGGACTGTATTTTTCCGCCGCATCCTCCGTCATGCTGTATTTTCCATTTGTAACGTAAAGCTCCTCTACGGCGCGTGTCATGGCGACATACACCACCCTGCGAAGTTCCGCGTTTTCCCTGCAGTCATTCAGGTTCTTCATCCTGTTGTAAAAATAATTCGTGCCTGAGGACGCGTTCACCGAAACACCGTATTTTGAATCGAAATACACCGGGGCCGCGTTTGTGTCGTTCGCGCCCTTTTTGTGGGTGCTGCACACAAACACGACGGGAAATTCAAGTCCCTTGCTCTTGTGCACAGAAAGAATGTTCACGCCTGAAATTTTTTCCATGGGAATGTCCATTCCGTCAAGCTTCTTTGAATCGTCCTTCAGGGCGCAGGCCTCGTCAACAAAGGCGGAAAGACTTGTGTTTCGTTCCACCGCCTTCTGCGCCATGGCAAAAACCATGTCGTACATCTTGGCGTACATCTCCACGGTCTGGTTCCACATCACCTCGTATCGGTAGCCGCCCTCGTACCAGAGTTTTGTAATTATTTCAGGAATTTCAAGGCTTTCAAGAGACTTTACAACATCTACGTAGAACGACTTTGCGTGCAAAAACCTTTCAAGACTTTCCTTGCAGAGAATTCCAGAATCTTCAAGGTCGAATGGATTTTTTGAGGAAAGAAGAACGGCAGAAGCCTCGTCAAAAGAAAGATTTACAAAGGGAGAGGTTAAAATCTGCGCGTAGCTCATGGTGTCCCTGGGGTAAAGGCACATCCTTAGGTAGGCGAAAATGTCGTTTACAGGTCCGTCTGAAAAAAAACCTCGCACAGATTCCGTGTTGTACGGAATTCCGTGGTTCAGGAAAGCGCGCTCAAACTTGTCCTGCGTTGAAGTGGTCCTAAGAAGAACGGCGATGTCGCCATAACTGTAGGCTTTGCCGCGCTGATTTTCACGCCCATCGCAGCCAGACGCATTTACGTTTTTGTCCGGCGCATTTACGTTTGACTCAAAAACGCCCGCGCCCGACACAAGTTCCTTTATTTTTCCTGCAACCCATTCCGCCTCGGCGTCCTCGCCCGTCAAAAATCCGGGAGCCGCATTGTTTTCGTCGTTTTTGTAAAGGGCAAAATGAAGCCTTGCGCGGCGCGTATCCTTTGCGCAATTTTTTTGAGCCTCCGCGGCGTAAAAAGGCGGAAGGGCAACATCACGGTATACCGCCTCGTATGGAGGAACTTTCTGACCGCGTTCCAAAAGATCCGACGCGTCTTTTTCCGTATAGAAAACAGCGTCGCCCCGACCTGAACCGCCAAAAATCGCATTGAAAACCGCTATGAGGGCGGGCTTTGAGCGGTAGTTTGTGCTCATGCTCAAGTTTCCGTCACGGAAGTCGTCTGAAAGCGACCTGAACACCGAAACGTCCGCGCCCCTGAAAAGATATATGCTCTGCTTTTCATCTCCTACAAAAAAAAGTTTGTCAGGGCAGAGCATATCCACTGTTGGAACTCCTTTCTGAAAAATTTCAGGACGTTCCGCAAGCATGAAAAGAAGGTCCCGCTGCAGGGAATTGTTGTCCTGGAATTCGTCTATCATTATCGCCCTGTATTTTTCCTTCTCAACCTTTCTGATTTCAGGGTGGTCCCGCAGTATGCAGTACGCAAGGCTTGATATGTCTGAAAAAGTCAGAGTTCCCGAACTGCGCTTGAACTCGTTCAGTTCCGCCTGGAATTCCTTGAAATACGGAAGCGCGCTGGAGAGGATGCTGTAAGTTGAGACATACGATGTGATTTCTGAAAAACTTTCGTAAAGCGGACGTATTTCTTTTATTGAAGATTTTATTTCGTCCGCGCCGTTCATCCTTCCGCCTGTAAGTTTGATTTTTGCAATCGCCCTGAACGGCTCAAGAAAAGCGTCCAGAACGGAAGTGTCGGAAGACTCGATCATTTCGTCCGTAAGAAAAGGAATTTCTGGAATTTCAAGTTCCAGCGCGTCAGAAACAGAGGCAATGAGCGAGGAGGAACTGTTTCCTTCAAAACTTTTATACGCGGCCTCAAGATTCGACACGGCTTCGATGATTTTTTTACAGCGTTCCGCCCACACAAGTTTTATCTCGGCCTTCTGCATTTCAAGACCTGCGTCAAAGTCAATCGGTTCGCACACCGTTGAATTGAAAAGAATCGGCTTCACAAAAACAGACACGGCGGTTTCTGTAAAATCCCTGGTCCCTGCAAGCGCGCGTATTACAGGCTGGTCGCTGTGCTTCAATATGAATGGAACCGCCATCTGCACCGCCTTTGCCTGTATCAGTTCCTCGTCCTGCTTGAAGTCGGGCGCGATTCCGTAATAATGCGAGCCCATTTTTGCGACCGAGGCGCAGTACGCGTCCAGAGTCTTTATGTTCGCCCTGTAAAAGTCCGCGGCCGCCTCCGGAACGCTTTCCTTCAACGTCCTGTATATCCTTGACGACATTTCTACCGTCGCCTTTTTTGTAAAGGTCAGCGTAAGGATTTCCTCGCACTTCATGTGGTTTTCCCTTACAAGTTTTGTAAAACGTTCGGAAAGAACGGTGGTCTTTCCAGAACCCGCGCCCGCGCTCACGACAGAATTTTTCATGGCGTTTATCGCGGCCTTCTGGCTCTCGTCAAAATCACGCTTCTTTTTTTTCTGTATTTCTTCCATAACACAACGTCCTTTTTTTCAAAGCCTTCCGACATTGAACGTTTTTCTGCAAACCGCCCTGTATTTACAGGACGCGCAGGTTTCCCACGGAATTTCACGGTCCTGTATTGAAAAATCAGAATTTTTTACGGCGGAGGCAAACAGTTCAAGACCTTCCTCAAGTTTTTTCATAGTGGGTTCAAAACCCTCGTAATCCTTCATGTTTTTTTTGGTCCTGCCTGTAAACACAGGAAGGTCTCCCACAACGCCCTTAAGCCTCCTGTCGCCAAGCGTGTAGAACGCTGCGTTCCTTGCGTCAAGCGGACGCTCCTGGTTGTGGAGCAGGTAAAAATACATTGGAATCTGGAAGTCCGGCGTTTCGCCTCCCTCCTCCCAGTAAAGGTTTTCAGGCGAACAACCGCTCTTGAAGTCTATTACAATCAACTCGCCGTTCGGGTCGCAAAGAATGCAGTCGATTTTTCCGCAGGCCGTGTAGGACGGAGTTTCATGCGTGTACCATTTTTCAACGGAATGTACGGAATAGCCGTCGAACGTCTTTGAAAATTCCGAGACGGTTTCAAGCATCTTTGTAAAAATCGCGTCGCGCGCGGACGAAACGATTTTTCCCGCAATGAAACTTAAATTTTCCTCGGATTCAGAACGTATCGCGCCGTCAACGCTCTGTAAAAGAATCCCGGAACACTGTTCGTCAAGGCTTCCGTCAAGGGACTGTATGCAAATCGACTTCTCCCTGAGCGTATTTAAATACAGTTCAAGAATCTTGTGGTTCAGGTTTCCCATCTCGAACCTGTCTACAAGGACCGCCTCGTTTTCCTGCTCCTCAAGTTTTACAACGCTTGAAAGGAGGCACTGCCGCGGACAGTTCATGAACGACTTCAACTGCGTGCTTGAAATCCGAATCGCGTCGTTTTTCTGGTGGCGTTCCCGTATTTTTTCCGCAAGAATTGATTTTGCGCCGTCGGTTGAAGACGAGCCTTCAATCCCACTGTAACAGCGGAGCCAGGAATTGTTTCCATTTTTTGAGGTTTCCGTAACGAATTTTGGAAAAGATTCCATTTCTCCGTACCAGCGTTTTTCTTCCGCGTAAAAATCAGGCGAAACGTCCAGGCACGGATTTTTTTCGCCGTCAAAAAACTGTTTTTCAGAAAGACAGCTTGCGCTCTGCGCGTAGCCTGTAAAAGTCTTCGCTCCGCTTGAAAAATACGCAGGAACTCCAAGCGAGTTCATCTGGTACAGCGCGACGAATTTTTCAGTCGCGTTAAAATCCTCGACCTTTAAAATCATGGCGCGTTTGTCCTCGCGCAGAAAGGAAAGCTGCCTGTACACAACAGCAAGCGACGCCTGGCTTGCGTCAAGCACCACCTGAGCCTTGAAGGGAGCCGCGGCGGAAAGCCTGTATGGAAAAACCTGGACTCCGTTTTCGTCGCTCTGCTCAAGATATTTTTTTCGACCGATGTACCGCACAAAAAAAGAATACGCGGACGGAACGGAACATTCACTGAAAGTCTTTTCAAGGTCTACAAGAGAACCAAGTTCCGAAATGCAGCGGCTTATTATCCTGTCTGATTTTTCGGGGCAGAGCGCCATGTCAAAGAAATTTTCCCTGAATCTGAAATAGTTTTCCCGTATTTTTTCAAATTTGTCGGAGGATGCAAGGGCGGTTACAGAATTTTTAAGCTTCCTGTACAGAAGAAGGGCGCGTTCCTCTCCACCTGAACGTCTGAAAGACTCCTCCCATACGTCAACTTTTTTTCCATCGCGTTCAAAACCGCATATGCAGTTGTTGTCGCGTCCAAATTCCACAAGCTGAAAAATCGCCTCACCGTCCTTCCACGGAAGTTCAGTATTTAAGAGAAGATTTTTTACGCTTTCGTATGAAAAACCAGAGGAGTGGCAGTCCAAAATCTGTAAAAAAAGATTTCCGGCTCCAGAATCGCTCAGTGATTTTGAATACCTCATAAGATGCGGTATCTGGAAAAGCGAAAACTCACGTTCAACATAGCTTCCGTAACTTTCCATGTCCGGAACGCTCACCGCAATGTCCGTCCAGTCAAGTCCTCCGTCTTCATGCAGGCTTCTTATGTACCTTGCGGCGTTTTTTATCTCGGAGCGCGAATCTGCGAACGTGTATACGTTTTCAGTCCTGTTTAAAAGGTCGTCCGGCACGTTCACAATTTTTATGTCCGCGCAGGAGCGCAGTATAGGCTCGTATTCAAACCAGTCGCTTAAAATTTCCGGGAAAAATATCACGTATGTGTTTCCGTCAGACCTGAATGGAGGAGTTTCCCATGCGGGATCGAAAAGATTGTATTTTTCAAGGAATTTTGAATATCTTGCGTAAAGTTCAAGCAAATCCCTGTCCTCGCCGTCAGGCTTTTTGCCGGAGGATTCAAAAAAAGTCTTCCACATCGAAAGGGCAGGAAGCATGGACGAAATCCATTCCTCAAAACCTGCGGCGGACGAAGCGTGTTCGGGAAGTATTATATCGCTCAAAAAAGGATTTTCCGCGTTTTCTTCTATTACACTGGCGGCAAAAAAAGAACGCATAGCCGACGGAACGGAAGCCCTGTCCTGATGCATTCCCCTTATTGAATTCGCCTTGAAGTCGTCCCACGCAACAAAACGTTCCATCGCCACGGAACGCACAGGTCCTGTGCTTATAATACTGTCGGCCCACAAATCCGCCGCAGTCTGGGTTGGAAAGACGAACACGCATTTTTTTTCGCCGATTTTTTCAAGCAGAGTATTTTCAATCAAATTTTTCATCAAACACCTTTCCGGACGGAAGGATTACGCCCGTGCCAAAGATTATACAGATTCAAGGACTTCTATGAAATCGTCTTCCCCAAGGCTGTTTTTTTCCTTTAAAAAGTCAACGAACTGACCCTTTGGAAGCGGACGCGAAAAATAATAGCCCTGTATGTAACTTGAACCTGCATTGCGCACGAACTCGTACTGCTCCTGTGTTTCAATTCCCTCGGACACAACCTTTGAGCCCATGGCGGCAATCATCCTCTGCAGGGTTACGAACGCGCCCTTCAATTTTTCTTCGCTGGTGAAGTATCTTATCATATTTTTGTCGAATTTTATTATGTCAAAGTTTGTGGAGACCATCCTCTGAAGGTTCGCATATCCAGTTCCAAAATCGTCAAGCGCAAGCCTGTAGCCGCGCTTCTTTAAAAGTTCAAGGTTTTCCGTAAAGATTGCGGGAGCTGATGCTGACGCAGTTTCAGTTATCTCAAAACACAGATACCGGCTTTGAACGTGGTACGCCGCGGTTGTAGCGTCTATGATTTCAACAAGATTTTTCTGCATGCACTGTATCGCGGAAAGGTTCAGTTCTATGTATTCAAGTCCAAGTTTTTCCATGTCGTGCGTAGAGATGAACTGGCACACCTCCTCAAGCACGAAATTTCCAAGACGCAGAATCAGGCTTGTCTGTTCCGCTATCGGAATGAAAAGTTCAGGTGAAATGCGACCAAGCACCGGGTCGTGAAGCCTTACAAGGGCCTCGGCAGTCATAAAATGCTGTTCCCTGGCGGTACATATTGGCTGGTAGAAAACCTCGAAACTCCTGTTCTTCATTCCGGTTTCAACCGCAAGTTCAACACGCCGCCTGTAAAACTCATTGCTGACAGAAAGTTCACTCAAAGGCACAACGCCCGAAGAAAGCCTCTGCATGGACTGGAAATATTGCAGGTAGCCGTACAGCGTGTCCCATTCGGAAAAATTTTCAGGAGAAGTAAGAACTGTGGCAAGAAAATCTATCGAATAGTCTATTTTTTCCATGTTCCACGGATCAGAAAGCCGTCTGTATATCTTTTCTATTGTGTTTACAAGGAGGAATTCGTTTGTTTCAACAAGCACGTAGGTTTCATCGTCAATCTGATACGCGTAGCCGGGTCCCACAAGGTCAAGAAAATATTTTTTCACCTCGAACAGGACCTGGGTCAAGGTGTCGATTCCGAGGTCCGCCACAAGAACGTCGTAGTTTTTAACGCGTACAAGCATCGCGTCAAAACCCTTTTCGTTGTACAGAAGTTTTTTTACAGTGCGCTCAAGAACGTCCTTGCTCGCCATTCCAGTGTCGGAATCAAGGATTATTCCGTACTGCTCGAAATTCATTGCAAGAATCAGAAGCATGAACGCCTTTCCAAGCCCCTGCACCATGAGCCCTGGCAAAAAGAACTGCAGCACTTCAGTTGAAACGCACAGCACGGTCACAAGGGAAACGATGCCGCGGAAATTCCTTTCAAAAATACGCCGCTTCAAAAAAAGATACACCAGGGCGCCAAGGTAATACAGTGTGTTCAGCGCGTAAAAGAGGATGTCGAAAATCCTGTCAGAAACCCCAACAATCACAAATTCAGAGGCTATGAGCGCGCAGGCAAGACCAAGGACAAGCGGAAAAAAGAGCAGTACTGTAAGGGTTCTTGAAAGACTTTTGTTCCTTTCCATTTGAGAAAGCACAAAATGAAAGAAAAGCAGCGCGGTGAACTGGATTGAAAGGAAATACAGGAATTCGGAAACCTTCACTCCAAATGTAGACGCGCCGCCGGCAAACAGGACAGTGCTCAAAATTTCAAGAACAGAGGAAGACGTCGCCGTAAAAAGCATTGAAAGAAAAATCCTGTGCTGCAGGTTGTTCACCCTGTGCTTTTTAAAGGTTGTGGCGAAAACCAAAAAACATATAAGAACCGAAACGATGTCGAAAGCCATGTTTCCTATTTTAGATTGTTTGAATAATAAATCAAGAAAATTGTAGCGCAAAGAAAAACGCGCGGCGGCTTGTAAGGAACGTGCATCGACTTGCAGGAAACGTGTAGCGGCTTGCAAGGAACGTGCGGAAAACTGTAAGGCGGTCTGCAAATGGCAGAATTACAAATTGCGCACGCGCTCATGAACAAAAACGCGGCCGCGGAAAGAAATCCGCATAAAAAAAGACGCGGAAACATACGCCCGCGTCTTTTTTTTTACTGTAAAGGTCTAGTAGCCCATTCCGCCCATGTCAGGGGCAGGAGCCGCCGCCTTAGGCTCTGGAATGTCGGTTATCGCACATTCCGTTGTAAGAAGAGTTCCCGCTATGGATGCGGCGTTCTTCAATGCGGACGTGGTAACCTTTGCAGGGTCGATGATTCCAGCCTCAATCATGTTCACCCATTCACCGGTGTACGCGTTGTAGCCCACACCCTTCTTTTCCGTCTTGGCGCGTTCCGCGATTACCGCTCCGTCGATTCCTGAGTTGTCGGCAATCTGTCGGATAGGTTCTTCCAGCGCGCGGCGGAGAATTCTGTATCCAACCTTTTCGTCTTCCGTAAGATCGGAAGGAACGTTTTCAAGCGACTTTGCGGCCTCGATGAGGGCAAGTCCACCACCTGCAACAACACCTTCCTCAAGGGCGGCCCTTGTAGCGGCGATTGTGTCCTCAACGCGGAATTTCTTTTCCTTCATTTCGGTTTCAGTGGTCGCACCAACATTTATCACGGCAACGCCGCCCGCAAGTTTTGCAAGACGCTTCTGGAGCTGTTCCTTGTCGTATGAAGAAGTGGACTTTTCAATCTGCGTCTTGATTTCTGAAACGCGGTCTGAAATGGCCTTCTTGTCGCCCGCTCCACCAACAATCGTGGTGTTGTCCTTGTCAATCTTTACATTCTTGGCCTTTCCAAGAACTTCCGTTCCGCAGGACTCAAGTTTAAGTCCAACTTCCTCGGAAACAACAGTCGCGCCAGTCAATGTGGCGATGTCCTGGAGCATATCTTTTCTGCGGTCGCCAAAGCCAGGTGCCTTTACGGCGCATACCTTGATTGTTCCTCGGATTGTGTTCAAAACCAATGTAGTAAGAGCCTCGCCCTCAACGTCCTCGCAGATTATTACAAGCGATTCGCCTGAATTTGCGATTTTTTCAAGGATTGGAAGAAGATCTTTCATTGCAGAAATTTTCTTGTCGTACACAAGGATGTTCGCGTCGGGATATTCTGCAACCATTCTTTCGCGGTCTGTTACAAAATAAGAAGAAACGTATCCCCTGTCGAACTGCATTCCTTCAACGGTGTCAACAGTCGTGTCCATGTTCTTGGATTCTTCAACAGTGATAACACCGTCCTTTCCAACTTTTTCAATCGCGTCCGCGATGAGAGTTCCGATTTCAGGGTCGTTGTTTGCAGAGATGGAAGCGATGTTCTTTATGTCCGCAGCATCCTTTACAGGCTTTGCGTTCTTTGTGATTTCAGAAACCGCCGCCGCAACGGCCTTGTCGATTCCCCTTTTCACTTCGATTGGAGTCATTCCCGCTGCCACGGACTTGAAGCCCTCGCGTACAAGCGCGTAGGCCAGTACCGTTGAAGTTGTAGTTCCGTCACCCGCGTCGTCGTTGGTCTTTGAGGCGACTTCTCGCACAAACTGCGCGCCCATGTTCTCATACGGATCTGCAAGTTCAATGTCCTTTGCAACGGAAACTCCGTCCTTTGTGATTGTTGGCGCGCCGTATTTTTTGTCGAGCATCACCATCCTGCCGCAAGGTCCAAGTGTAACCTTTACAGCCTTTGAAATCTGCTCAACTCCAGAAAGGAGTTTCTTGCGGGCGTCTTCGTTGAACAATAACTGTCTAGCCATTTTTATATACCTCTTGTACAAGAATCAATAAGTTTCCAGCCGAATGACCGGATTATGTTTACAATTAAAATTATTAAAAAAAATCTCCAAAGGCAAGTTTTTTTGTAAAAAAAATACAAAAATTCAGATGAATTCTGCAATGCCGCGCCATCAAGAGCGTCCGGCTTTTTTAAAAATTTTGAACGTACGGAAAAACCCAACGTCCGCATGAACCAAAGCCGCCCTAAAGATTTTCGAATTTTTCCCTCATCGTTGGATTGTTTTTTGTAAGCTTCTTTACGCTCAGGTCTTCCAGTTTGCTGTTTGCAAGCCTGTAATTGTTCTCGGAACTCAAAAGATCCTCCTTCATTTTCTGAAGGTTTGAAATCGCCTTGTCGATGTCGTCTATCGCGCTCATGAACTTCCTGCTTGCAAGGCTGTAGTTCCTGCCAAAGCCTTCCTTGAACCTGTTCAAATCTTCCTCAAAGCGCGTTATGTCCATGTTCTGGGTCTGAACCATCTTGAGTTCCCGCTTTGCCTCCAGGGTGTTCATCGCCGCGTTCCTCAAAAATGTTATTACGGGAATGAAGAACTGCGGGCGTATTACGTACATCTTTGGATATTTGTATGAAACGTCCACAATCCCCGTGTTGTAAAAATCGTTTTCCGTTTCAAGCATCGAAACAAGAACCGCGTATTCGCATTTTTTTTCGTTTCTGTCCTTGTCAAGTTCCTTGAAGAAATCCTCGTTCCTGTGTTTTGTCGCGGTTTCGTCCGCCTGGTTTTTCATCTCGAACATTATGGAAATGAATTCAACTCCGTCGGCGCTGGATTCCCTGAATATGAAGTCGCCCTTGCTTCCGGAAGAACGTGAAACCTGGTTGTCCTTCTCAAAATACGCGTTCTGAAAGCCCAGCGCCCTGTTCTTGTTGAACTCGGTAAGACAGTACTGCTCCAGGTCCTCGCCAATCTGCTTTGTAGACTCCTTTGCCTTGAAGTCCTTGTAGAACGCAATCTCTTCGTCCTTTGCCTTGAGGATTCCTGAAAACTGCTCCTTCAGGGTCGCCTCGCTGTTCCTGGACTTCGCCTCAGCAAGTTCAAGATCGCTTTTCAGCTGAATTATTTCTTTTTCCCTGCTCTGGACGGCGGTCTTTACGGCAATCTCCGAATCCTTGACGCTCGCCTCAAGCCGCCCCTTCAGTTCTGCAATCTGGTTTTCCTTCTGGGCGACCGCAAGCCTCACCGCGGAATCCACCTTTGTCTTTTCGGCGGAAAGTTCTGCAATCGCTCCTGCAAGTTTTGCCTTGAGTTCCAGAAGTTCCTTTTCCTTCTGCCTTTCCGTCTTTGAAACCGCAAGCGCAACCTCGGTCTGGTTCCGCTCCTCAAGTTCGCACTCGCGTTTTTTCAGTTCAATTTCAAACTGTTCGTTTCTGACCTCGTTCACAATCGAGGCGTAGGCGTTCTGCTCAAGCGTTATTGATTCTCCGCAGTTGGGACATTTTATCTGCATAAATCCTCCGGACTTTTCATCATTCAAATTTCGCGATTTCCTGCTGGCACAGGCTGTCGCATATCTCGTTGTATTCAACTCCGGCGTGTCCTTTCACCCAGTTCCACTCCACGTCGGAAATGGCATGGTTCAACTCGTCAAGCCTGAGCCAAAGATCCTGATTTTTGACGGGCTTTTTGTCCGCCGTACGCCAGCCCTTCGCCTTCCAGCCCTTTATCCATACTGTAATTCCGTTTTTAACGTACTGGCTGTCTATGTTCACCGAAACCTTTCTTCCATTGAATGACGGCGTGTTTTTCACAACGGAAAGCGCGTTTATAGCCGCCGTAAGTTCCATGCGGTTGTTGGTGGTGAGTTTTTCACCGCCTGAAAGTTTCCTCGCCTCGCCGTCCGCCAGCACTACAATTCCCCAGCCGCCAGGCCCTGGATTTCCGTGGCAGCCTCCGTCCGTATAAATTACAACATCTTCCATAAAATTCTCTTAAAACAATTATTTTTCAACAGAAACAGACTGCACTTCCTTTGAAACGACCCTCGTACCAAGAGCCTTGGGTCCTTTTTCCGCAAACGCGTCCGACCTGAACGTTTCAGAAAGAATTTTTAGCCTTGGCTTCTGCACGTAGTTCAGCACAAACTTGAAATTCTTCCTTGTATCGACGTGAAGGACATCCATTCCCTCAGGCGCAAAAAAATAATCCCTGTTCATTATGTAGCCGCCAATCCTGCACCTTTTTACATACACGTACTGAGTTTCAGGATCCCTGTATATCACTGTAAAAAGCACCTTGGCCATTGAATCCTTGTCCGCAAGACCGCAGTACCGGAGCTTAGGTCCAACGAACACTTTTGAAGGAGATTCCGTTATGGAATATATTCCGCTCTTCCTTACAAAGACAATCCTGTCGTAAGGAGTAACCTTCATAAGTTCAACGCCGCCGGAAACGGAAGTTCCAAGATAGCCTGATTTTTCATCGTATTTGAGCGGAATGTCGCGTTTTACCACGGTCTTTACGTCGACCGTCTTTATCTTTGTAAGTTTTGTACGCCTTTTTACAGAATCAGAATCGAGTTTAAGGGCGATTCCGTCAAGATAACTTATCGCGTATTCAACAAGATGCTTTAAAAGCCTGTTGATTTCCTTGATTCTTGCGTTTATCGCCTGCACCTCCTTTCTGTTCCTGTTTATGTCGTAAAGGGATATTCTTCGGATTGGAATCTTTAAAAGATGCTCAACGTCGTCGTCGGCGATGTCGCGTACAAGTTCCGCCCGAAACGGCTTGAATCCGTCCTTGACCGCCCCGTTCACAGCCTCCTCGGTCTTCATCTCCTCGATTTTCTTGTATATCCTTTCCTCCACGAAGATTCTTTCAAGCGTCCTCAAATGGAGTTTTTCCATGAGTTCGTCGCGTTCAAGCTCAAGTTCGGCCTTCAGTATTCCAGTCAGCTGTTTTGCATGGTACTGTATGACTTCCGTACAGGTCATCTGGACGGGCATATTGTCCTTTATTACAAGAAGGTTGCAGTATATCGTCTTTTCGCAGTCCGTGAACGCGTAAAGTCCGTCCACAACGTCCTTTGAATACACGCCGCGCGGAAGCCTTATCTCTATGTTCACGTCCTTTGCGGTGTAGTCGTTTATCGAGGCGATTTTTATCTTTCCGTTCTTGGCGGCCTTTTCAATCGAATCTATGAGGCTTTCCGACGTGGAACCGTATGGAAGTTCCGTTATTACGATTTTCTTGTCGTCGCTTGTGTCCATCTTGGCCCTTGCCACAAGTTTTCCAAGCCCATCCCTGTATTCGCTCACGTCCATGAGGCCGCCCGTCTGGAAGTCCGGAAAAAGCTGGAAGTCCTCTCCACGAAGACAGGCCTTTTCCGCCTCTATCACCTCGCGTATGTTGTGGCTCATAATCTGCGTTGACATTCCAACTGCAATTCCCTCCGCGCCCATTATCAGAACAAGCGGAAGTTTTGCAAGAAACGCCACAGGCTCGGTGTCGCGTCCGTCATAGGTGTCGACGTAGCGTGTAATCTTTGGATTTGTGTTCAGAATGTCGCGTGTAACAGGACGGAGCCTGCACTCGATGTACCTTGGGGCGGACGCGCCGTCTCCTGTATACATGTTTCCAAAGTTTCCCTGCTTGTCTATGAAAATTTCCTTGTTCGCAAGGTTTACAAGGGCGTTGTATATGGACGCGTCTCCGTGCGGATGGTAGGCCATTACCTTTCCCACAACATTTGCGACCTTGACGTACCTTCCGTCGTCGGTTTTTACCATTGTATGAATTATGCGCCGCTGCACAGGTTTAAATCCGTCGATTATGTCGGGAATCGCCCTGTCGCGTATTACATAACTTGCATACTGAATAAAATTCTGATCAAATAGATTTTTAACGTAAGCCATCGTTCCCACCCAGTTGTTTTTTAATGCAGCACATTTTAACTGTAATAGTCCATTACCTCAAGTGGTGGAAAACAGGACTGTACAGGCTCGCTTGCGTTTTTTCGTCCAAAAGCATAGAATCCTAACTCGACCATGGACCAGATTTCCGACATAAAACAGTTCGCGCGAAAAAATTCAGTTCCAGTGCTCAGGGACGGAGGCGCGGACTTCATATGCAGATACATCAAGGAGCACAACACAAGGCGGATTCTTGAAATAGGAACTGCAATAGGATATTCCGCCATAAGGTTCGCGCAGGTTTCGCCGGACATACACGTAACCACGATAGAGTCGGACATAGACCGAGAGATAAGGGCAAAGCAGAACTTCCACGACTGCGGACTTGAAGACAGGATAACCGCAATATTCGGCGACGCGCTGATGATGGACGTAGAGGGCGAATTCGACCTCATATTCATAGACGCCGCCAAGGCCCAATACATACGCTTCTTTGAAAAATACAGGAAAAACCTCGCGCCAGGCGGAGTTTTCATAAGCGACAACCTTTCTTTTCACGGAATGGTGGAAGACCTTTCGCTCACACACAACTACAGCACGATAAAACTCGTAAAAAAAATAAGAAAATACATTGAATTCCTAAAGCAGAACCCGGACTTCCACACGGACTTCTACGAATGTGGCGACGGAATCGCAGTCTCGCGCAGAATCTAAAAAAAAACAGCGTGAGCCTTGTAAAAAAACAGTCCGCTTCCTGGTAATATTTTACTATACGCAAGTTTTTCTAGTATGATTTTACCAATTTTTACAGGCATATGGTAATTTTTTACTACAATGTGGGCATGAGTTTTAGCGAAAACTTGCGGGAAGCGATGAGGGTGACGGACACAACGACAAAAGAACTGTCCGCCATCACGGGAATCAAGGAAGAAACGATAAGCAGTTACCTGAAAACCAAGGGTGCGATTCCAAACGCGGAAAAGGCGGTAAGAATCGCGGAAGTACTTGGAACCAGCGTTGAATTTCTTGTAACCGGATTTGAAAAGGCTACCCAGACAAGCACCTACGACATACACAGGACGAACAGATATTCCTCCCTCATAAACGCGCTTGAAAAACTCCCGGAAGAATCACGCGCGCCCATACTTAGAATGATTTCAGAAATGGGAAAGAAATTTTCCAAAGACTAGTCGTGCGCCCTCTTGAAAAAACGTCCTACAATTCCCTTGGAGTGAAGAACGTTTATGAACGCGTTAGGGTCCGCCTTGAAGATTTCCTTTTCCAGAAGCCCGGACTCCTGCGCCGAAACCACGCTGTATACCATCTGGTGCGGAATTCCCTTGAAACAGCCCTTTCCCTCAAACACGGTGGCGTCGTGGTTCGTGTTGTTCCTTATGACCTCGTACACTTCCTGGCTGTGGTCTGTTATTACAAGCAGGGTAATCTTGTCGTATTTTTTGTATATGAGCCCAAGCGCCTGCGTGGAAACAAACTGGAATATTATCGAATACAGGGCGGCGTTCCAGCCAAACAGAACTCCCGCCACCGCAAGGACGCACACGTTTCCTGCGAGTATGAAATTCCACGCGGACTCGCCCGTCCGTTCCGAAACCCAGATTGCAATGAAATCCGTGCCGCCCGACGAACTTCCCGCAAAAAGACACAGCCCCACCGCAATGGCGTTGAGTATTCCGCCAAAAATCGAACACAGAAGAACGTCGTCCGTAAGGTTCAGCCCCGGAATCAAGTCCGTAAGAAAACCCGACACCACAATCATCACAACCGAATAAATCGTAAATTTTCTTCCGATGAACCTGAATCCTATTATCACTGGAAAAATATTGAACGTGAACACAAGCGCGGAATACGGAATGGTTCTTCCTGTAAATTTCAGGACCGCGCCCTGTATCAGAAGCGAAAGTCCTGTAAATCCGCCTGGAAAAAGATTCGCCGAATGGACGAAGGTGTTGATGTTCATGGCCATGAGGGCGCCGCCCGCAACAACCAATACAAGCCGCTTGAACTCGAACAAAAATGACTTAAATTTCCTGTTGAACATAAAATTCCGTATAAAAAAAACAAAAGTTTTCAAAAAATGTAAAAGCCGTTCCCGAAAAAAAACAGAAACGGCTTTCCCTGTAAATATACCTGCGGCTTTTAGACTACGCCTTCTGGGCGGCGGTCTTTCCCGCGTTTTCAGCCTGAGCCTTCAGGATTTTTTCGATTATCGACCTGTTGTCAAGAAGGTCGCCGATTGACTGGTTGTGGTGAATTCTTGTTATGACGTTTGCAAAAAGTCCTGAAACGTCCGTTGAAATGTACCATTCCTTGGTCAAAAGTTCCTCGTGGTAGACGGCGTTTGTTCCGATCACCCTGTAGAAAAGTCCCTGCCTGTACGCCTCGTCAAAAAGTTCAATGGCGTTTCCAGTAAAGAACGGAAGGCTTATGGCCGCGATTACCTTTGTCGCTCCGTTTTCCTTCAAGAACGACATGGCCTTCAGGAGAGTTCCTCCAGTACCAAGCATGTCGTCTGCAAGGAAGGCAACCTTCCCCTTTACATCTCCAAGAAGCTTCACGCTCTTTATGTTGGTGTCCTTTGCGTTCTGTGTGACGAGGGAATAATCCCTCTCCTTGTAAATCATTGCAAGCGGAAGTTTAAGACCCGAAGCGTAGAACTTGTTTCGGTCAATCGCCCCTGTGTCTGGACTTACAACAACCATGTCTTCCGTCTGTCTTGTAAGGTCGACTATCTTTCCAAGTTCCCGTATAATCTGGTAACTTGCGTGCAGGTTTTCAAGGTTGATGCAGTTGAACGCGTTCACGATTTCCCGGCTGTGTATGTCGAGCGTTATGATTCTTGAAACTCCAAGGTTTTCATACACGTGGCCAAGCATGGCCGCCGCAAGACCTTCACGGCCCTTCTTTTTGTGCTGGCGGCTGTAAGGATATACGGGAACTACAAGCGTTATGTTTGTGGCTCCGGCCTGATGAACCGCGTCGATTGTGTTCAAAAGGCACATCAGGTGGTCGTTGACTGAAAGTGAAAGTTTGTTCTTGCCGCCGTTAAGCGAAAGGACCTCGTGGTTCTCAACGTCCTGAAAGATGTAAATGTCCTTTCCGCGGATCGACTCGTTGATTTCGGTTTTGAATTCGCCGTTTGCAAAATAGGTGAAGGCGGCGTCAACCTTGAACGAAGGAACACGATATGCGTCCGTAGGCTTTCTGACCATAAGTTCGGAAGCCTCAAGGTCGTTCCTGTAGTTGATGTCCCTGACTACCTGAGTTTTCTCAAGTTCGTAACGCTTCGACACGGCATCGTTCTTCAATGTAAAACGATGTTTGTACATGTGCTTAAGGTGGGTTATAACAGCGTCCGCAAAGGACTCTCCGCCGGGACACGCAATGACCGCTAAATCTGTTGGATCAGAATATGGCATCTTTTCAAAACCTCTTGTGTATTTTCTGGTGCAGATACTAGCATTTTTATCAGTTCTGTTCAATTCTGTGTAAAGCACCTGAAGGAAGCGCGGGCGAGAATGTATTAAAAAAACATGAAAAGAACGTGCAGTTAACCGCGCTGTAAAACCTTCAGTTTTTTTTAAATCCCGCCACTGGAAAATTCGATTTTTTTTGCATAAGGATATATAATGAGTGGTATCGGAAGGCTGGCTTTCATTTTGGATTTTTGATGAAGCGTTCGGGATTTTTCCTTGCAGCAGTTTTTACACTCCTCTTTTCATGCTCCTGTTCCACACGGAGCGGCGACTGGAGAATTCATTTTCCAGAAGAACTTGAATGTACTCAGGCGCTTCCGGACGAAGAACCGCAAGATCTTTACGAGAGCGGCCGGACGTTCAGAAAGTTTTCAACGGATTCGCGTGGAAACCTGAAGAAATTTGCAGACCCGGAGGGAAGTTTTCTTTGGGTAAGGCTGAAATTTGACGTTCCGGAAGAACACGCGGGAAAGAACCTTGCGCTCCTTATTCCGTATCTTCATTTTTCAGAAAAGGCGTACCTGAACGGAACATACATAGGCTCGTACGGACGCTTTCCGCCTGAAACCCTTTCGGCCCAGTACAAAAGCCATTTTTTCCTGCTTGAAAAATCCCTTCTTGATATTGAAGAAACAAACGAAATCCTCATAAAAATATACTGTCTTGGAAACAGCACGATATCCGGAAAACTTTTCATAGGCGAGGAAGATTCTGTAAGAAAGGCGGACGTAACCATAAACCACATAAAGTCCAGCGTATATCTTCTGTTCGAGGGCGGAATGTTCGCGGGCGCGATACTTTTCTTCCTTCTTTTTGTGTACAGAAAACGAAACAGGACGTATTTTTCGTTCGCCCTCCTGAACGCAATCGGCATCGTGCTTGCAAGCCCCCTTTTTGCGGCGGAAGTTCCGTGGTACACAAGCATGGGAATTCCATACATGGTGTTCATGAAGGTGACCCTGTTCTGCCTGATGCCGTTCGCAACATTCACCGCCTCGCAGTTCATGCTGTCATACATGGAATACAAATCTCCAAGATGGCTTTTTGCGTTAAGGCTTTCGGCAAGCATTGTTTCTTCCGCGCTGTGCCTTTTCATAAACGAATACCACGTGCTTATGAAAATCTGCCCATACATAGTCGCGGTCCTCCTTGTACAACTTGTCTCGGGGCTTTTCATTCCCTTCACGTCAAACCTTACATCAGAGCAGGAACTCAGGATTAAAAAACTTTTCATGTCGTTCTCGCCGCTTTTGACGGCGATGTTCCTTGACTTCCTTTTAAAATTTCTTCTGCAGGACGACCATCTTCCATATTTTACGTTTTTCGGCTTCCAGATTACAGACATAACGTTCTTCGTACTGTTCATGATTGACTTCAACAAGGTTGTGGCGGAATCTGAAAATCTGAACGAAAAGATGGAAAGCGAGGTAAAACGCCAGACCCGGGCGCTCACGGAATCCAAGGACAGGCTTGAATCCGAAATAAGACGCTCCAAAATCGACCTTGAAATGGCCGCCATCGTCCAGGTGGGCTTCCTGCCTGAAAAAAAATCAATATTCCAGAACTTTGGACTTTCAGTACTGTACGAACCTTTGAGCAATGTGAGCGGAGACTTTTACGACTACTACGAAAAAGACGGAAGGCTTGCAGGATTTTCGCTTTTCGATGTTTCAGGACACGGAATCGCCGCAAGCCTCATAACGCTTCTTGGAAAAAACGTCGTGTCCGCCTGTTTTGCAGACTCGCTCCTTGACGGAAGGGGAACAAGCAAAACGCTCCGCGACGTGAACAGGCGCATATGCAACGAAAAGGGAAACATAGACAACTATCTTACTGGGCTTCTTTTCAGGATAGACCAGAACTCCTATCTTGACGAAAGGACAAACATAACGTTCGCGAACGCAGGACATCCGCATCCGCTTCTTTTCAGGGCAAGGACAAAGGAAGTGATTGAACTCAAGCCAAAAGACGAACAGGTGCAGTACGGCGCGATAGGTCTTTTTGAACACGAGGTTGAATACGCGGAAATCACGTTCTACATGGAAGACGGCGACATACTGGTGTGCTACACGGACGGTCTTACAGAGGCTTTCAACAGAAACAGGGAGGAATTCGGACTTGAACGTCTTAAAAAGACGATGGCAAACCTCAATCCCGACGAACACATTCTCATAAGCGAAAAAATCAGAATCGCACTCACGGAATTCACGGACAACGCTCCGCGGGAAGACGACCTTACATATCTTGTGCTGAAAAAAGATTCAAGGCTCAAAGGACTTGAGGAACTCTGATTCATCCGTACGGCGTATGTAAAAAATCCGAAACGTGCATTACAGACAAGAACGGTGCAAGGGCCGAAGACATCAGTGTAAAACTCCGACACGAACAGGGCATTGCGCGTAAAACCCACAGGCGACCGTACGGCACGACGGCAAAAAAAACAGGCGCAAAACCACCTCTTTTTGAATTTTCTGTTTGCCTAAAATCACGATTTGTTCTACATTGGAGGCTCACATTTTATGTGATGAAAGAGGCGTATGCCCCTGTAGAATTTTATGTTCGCGGCAAGGCCGCAGTAATGGAGAACGTCGATGCTTGAAGAAAAGGGCACCAATCAGTATTACATTACCAGACAGGATTCCACAGAATCTAATGCCCGAAGTTATCCGCGCAAATTTCCATTTGCACTGGCAAAAGCCAAAGGAACTTGGGTTGAGGACATTGAAGGAAACAAATATCTGGATTTTTTGTGCGGAGCCGGAACTCTCGCACTGGGGCACAACAACGAAGAAATCAACCAGGCGATGGTGGAAATGCTTCAAGGCGACCTTCCACTGCACACGCTGGATCTTACGACACCCGTAAAAGATGAATTCGTGCATGCAGTGATTTCAAAACTGCCAAAAGAACTAGCGGAAAACTGCAAGATTCAGTTCTGTTCTCCAAGCGGAACGGACGCCACCGACGCCGCGCTCAAACTCTGCAAGACTGCGACGGGAAGAACTGGAATAATAGCGTTCCAGGGCGGATTTCACGGAATGGGACACGGCGCGCTCGCCTGTACGGGAAACCTTGTGGCAAAATCCAAGGTCGGCGGCCTCATGCCTGAAGTGCAGCACTTTCCATATCCAGAAACATACAGAAACCATTTTGGACTCAATGCGCAAGACGCGCTTACCGCCGCCTGCAACTACTTTGAAAGAACATTGAAGGACGCAGAAAGCGGAATTCCAAGACCGGCCGCGGTCATAATAGAACCAATACAGGGCGAAGGCGGAGTCCATCCGGCGCCCGTGGAATTCATGCGGACTGTAAGACGTGTAACCGAAGAACTTGAAATTCCTTTGATTGTGGACGAAATACAGTGCGGAATGGGAAGGAGCGGAAAACTCTTCGCGTTTGAACATTCGGGAATAGTTCCGGACGTCATACTCATCTCAAAGGCCATAGGCGGCTCACAGCCCCTTTCAATCGTCGTGTACAACAAAAAACTCGACCAGTGGCAGCCAGGCGCCCACACGGGAACTTTCCGCGGAAACCAGCTTGCAATGAAGGCGGGAACGATTGTGCTGAACAGGGTTTCAAATCCGGACTTTCTTTCCGAAGTTGTACGAAAAGGAAAAAAAATCATGGACGGACTCAACGCCCTCAAGGAAAAGGTGAGCATAATAGGCGACGTTCGCGGAAAAGGTCTTATGATCGGATGCGAATTCGTAAATCCAAGGGGACAAAAAGATTCGATGGGATTATTCCCGATGAACGCGGACGCCGCGGCAAAAGTGCAGCAGAAATGCTTCGAACAGAAACTCATAATGGAACGTGGCGGACGAAACGGCTCTGTAATGAGATGCCTCTGTCCGCTCACCGTAAGCGACGAGGAAATCGAAATAGCGCTTGAAAGATTTGAAAACGCCGTCCTGGCTGTAGACAAGGAATACTCGTAAAAAAATGAAGAACATCCTACTTTCAGAGTCGGAGGACTCAAAGGCAGAATACAGGAAAATAATGGCGCAGACCGTAGATGCGGTGGCGGACGCCTTTGATTCCGATGCGGCGTATTCAGGTCCAACTCCGGACGAACTTAAAAAAATCGTCCATGCAGGCACGATTCTTCCAGAACATGGGCTTGGCTGGGAAAAGACTCTTGAACTTGCAAAAAAAATCGTCCTTCCAAACCTGCTGCGTCCGTCCTCCACAGGCTACATGCCGCACCTGCATTCTCCCGCGACGCTTGAAAGCATTGCGGCCGAGGCGATAATTTCTGCGTTCAACCAGTCGATGGACAGCTGGGATCAGGCGCCCGTCGCCACGGAAATTGAAGTTGAAGTTGTAAGACAGCTCTGCGCCCTTTACGGCTACAAAGAATCCTCCGACGGAGTTTTCACAAGCGGAGGAAGCCAGTCAAACCAGAGCGCGATGATACTCGCGCGCGACAGTTTCATAC